>NZ_JAHDTH010000015.1 GCF_018531445.1 Pseudonocardia lacus | reverse complement strand
CGCCGACGCGCCGGTCGACGGGCCCGCGCTGCGCGCCGCGGTCGCGGAGCGGGAGGCGGCCATCGAGGCGATCCCCACCGACCGGTGGGTCGCGGACCAGCTCCCGCGCCGGGCCCTGCTGCTGGAGCTGCTGCGGGAGGACGCCGACGCGCTCGACGCCGAGGGCGGGGACCGGTCGGGCGCAGTCGACCGGCTGGCCGAGCTGGACCGGCACATCGCGACGGCGCGGGCGGCCGGCCGTGGCGCGGCCTGGCGCGGCGGCACCTCGCGCGCCCACCGCCTGCTCCACCTGGCCACGACGACGCTGACCGTCGGCCTGCTCTGGTTCAGCACCTACGAGATGGCCCAGCTGGGGGCGTCCGAGCACCTCGCCCACCTGGTGCCGCTGGGCGCGCTGGCCGTCGTCGCGATGAACGGGGCGGCCGCCGGCTACGCGGCGCTGGGCCCGCTGTGGGAGAAGCTGTCGGTGCGGTTGCTCAGCGTGGTCGTGCTCGCCGGGACGTCGCTCGCCTTCGCCGTGTTCGCCGCGTCCGGCCACTGGGTGCCCGGGTACTACCTGGCCGCGGCGCTGGCCGGGGTGTCGGCCAGCGGCAACGTCCCGGTGTTCGGCGCGGCGCAGCGCTGGGTGCGGCGGACCACCGCGCAGCGCCGGGCCGCGGGGGAGCGGGTCGTGCTCGCCGACGGCCTGTTCGGCCTGGCCGCCCTCGGCATGAACGCCACCCTGTTCGCCCTGCTCAAGCTGACCGGCGTGCTCGACGCGGTGTCGCTCACGCTGGCCACCGGGGTGGTGTCGGGCCTCGCGCTCGTCCTCGCCGCGGCGACCTGGCTGGTCGCCCCCAGCGAGCGGGCGGACCGGGCGCCGCCGCGCACGCTCGCCCAGACCTTCACCGACCCGGTGCGCGTGGTGCGGACGAACCCCTTCGCGCGCGTCGTGACCGCCGTGTACGGCGCGTACTCGTTCACGCTCGGGGCGATCGACTCGGTGTGGCGGGGCTTCTTCGCCGCGGTCGGCGCCTCCGGCGGGCTGACCACCCTGGGCAACGCCGCGTTCCTCGGCGGGGGCGCCGTCACCGCGGCCGTCGTGGTCGCGGCCGACGTGGCCGAGGACCGCCGCACCACCCGGGCCGCCGCGGAGGGGCCCGCCCAGGCGGGCGAACCGCCGCGGTCCGGGATCCTGCAGACCCGGCCCGCCCCGTTCGCGATCGGCACCGCCGCGCTGATGTCGCTCGGCGGAGCCGTGGTCGCGGCCACCCAGCACCTGGCCGGGAACCCGCAGCACGGCACGGTCGTCGCGCTGTGGATGCTGGAGGTGGCCGGCACCGCCATGCTGATGGGCCTCAACGCCGTCATCGACCGCACCGACCGCCTCGACGAGACCGAGCAGGGCGCGGTGCGCTCGGCCGGCGGGCTGGTCAAGGCCACCGCGCAGGCCCTGGGCAGTCTCGTCGGCACCACGGTCTGGGCGGTCAACGGCTGGGACGGCGTGTCGGTCGTCGCGCTGTCCGGCGCGGCGCTGACGCTCGTCGTGGCCGTCCGCCTCCGCCCCGGCACCGCCCGCGACGTCGTCCGGGCGATCCTCGGCACGGCCCGCGACGCGGTCATGACGATCATCGACGCGGCCCGGCGTCATCGGAGGGTGGTCGCCGCGACCGCGCTGGCGCTGGTGCTGCTGCTCCTGGGAGGCGATACCTAGGGGCGCGCGGCTCAGCCGCCCGTGCTGAAGAAGACGTTCTTGACCTCGGTGTAGCTCTCCACCGCGTGCGGCCCGAGCTCGCGCCCGGTGCCGGACTGCTTGAAGCCGCCGAACGGGGTGTGCACGCGCACCGAGCTGTAGGAGTTGACGGCCAGCGCCCCGGCGTCGATCCGGCGGGCCACCCGCAGCGAGCGCTGGGCGTCGCCGGTCCAGACCGAGCCGGACAGGCCGTAGACCGAGTTGTTCGCCCTGGTCACGGCTTCCTCCTCGGTGTCGAACGGCAGCACCGACACGACCGGGCCGAAGATCTCCTCGCGGGCGGCGGGGTGGTCGTCGGAGATGGGGTGCAGCACGGTCGGGGCGAACCAGTAGCCCGGCCCGTCCGGCGCGGAGCCGGTGGTCAGCACCGGGGCGCCGTCGACGTAGCCGCGTACGCGCTCCCGCTGCTTCGCCGAGATGAGCGGCCCCATGTGTGTGGCCTCGTCGAGCGGGTCGCCGACGACGGTCCCGGCGACGACCCCCTCCAGCAGCGCCAGGAACTCCGCCAGCGCCGGGCGCTGCACGAACACCCGCGAGCGCGCGCAGCAGTCCTGGCCGGAGTTGCCGAACACGCCGCCGCGCAGGCCCTCGGCGGCGGCGCGCAGGTCGGCGTCGGCGAAGACGATCGAGGCGGACTTGCCGCCGAGTTCCAGGGTGACGCGGGCGATCTTCTCCGCGGCCCGGCGGGCGATGTCCTTGCCCACCGCGGTCGAGCCGGTGAAGCCGATCTTGCCGATGCCGGGGTGGTCGACCAGTGCGCGCCCGACCGTCGGGCCCTCGCCGTTGACGACGGTGAGCAGCCCGTCGGGCAGCCCGGCCGCGGCGCCGATGCGGGCCAGCGCCCGCGCGGTGAGCGGGGTGAGCTCCGAGGGCTTGAGCACGACGCCGTTGCCGGCGGCGAGCGCGGGCGCCACCTTCCAGCTCTCGATCATCAGCGGGAAGTTCCACGGGGTGATCAGCCCGACCACGCCGATCGGCTCGCGGAAGGTCATGTCGACGCCGCCGGCGACCGGGATGGTCTCGCCGAGCAGCCGCTCCGGCCCGGCGGAGCAGTAGCGGAAGGTGTCGGCCGCGCCCTGCACGCAGAACCGGGCGTCGCCGATCGGCATGCCGACGTTGCGGGCCTCCAGCCGGGCCAGCTCGTCGAGCTCGGCCTCCAGGCCGTCGGCGATGCGGCGCAGGGCCTGCGCGCGGTCGCGCGGCGCGGCCGCGTGCCACTCGCGCTGGGCGGCGCGGGCCCGGGTGACGATCGCGTCCAGCTCGCCGGGGTCGGTGGCCTCGACGCTCTCCAGCACCTGTTCGGTCGCCGGCTCGATGACGTCGATCGTCTGCGCGCTCACCGGCCCACCCTAGGCCCGTCGAGAACGAAGTTGTGGTGATCCACAGGCCCTGTTGATCACGACAACTTCGTTCTCGACGGGGGGACGGGCAATGAGTTGCGTCCGGGAACGGGGTTGTGGTGGGGCCGTCCGTGGTAATGGTAGGAATCGGACAGATCGCTCACCCGGAAGAGGACATGGACGACCCCCCCAGTATCGGCGCGAGCCGCCGGGCCCACCACCGATCCGACGGCTCGCGGCCCCCGGGGGCGCCGCGATGACCGGTACCGTCCTCACGGTCCTGCTCGGCGTGCTCGTCGTCATCGCGATCAGCGCGCTGACCGGGTACTTCGTCGCCCAGGAGTTCGGCTTCATGGCCGTCGACCGCTCGCGCCTGCGGGCCGCGGCGGCCGGCGGCGACGTGGGTGCCCGGCGGGCGCTGGAGGTCACCAAGCGCACGTCGTTCATGCTCTCCGGCGCCCAGCTGGGTATCACCGTCACCGGGCTGGTGGTCGGGTACGTGGCCGAGCCGATGATCGGCGAAGGGGTCGGCGAGCTGCTCGGCGTGGCCGGCGTGCCGACCGGGGTCGGCGTGGTCGTCGGCACCGTCGCGGCGCTGCTGCTCGCGACCGTCGTGCAGATGGTCATGGGGGAGCTGTTCCCCAAGAACCTCGCCATCGCCCGTCCCGACGAGGTCGCCCGGGCGCTGGCCCTGTCCACCCTCATCTACCTCAAGGTGCTCGGCTGGCTGATCCGCGTCTTCGACGCCGCGTCCAACCTGCTGCTGCGGGCCGTGCGGATCGAGCCGGTGCACGACGTCGAGCACGCCGCCACCCCGCGCGACCTCGAGGCGATCATCGACGAGTCGCGCGAGCAGGGTGAGCTGCCGGCGGGGTTGTCGACGCTGCTCGACCGGGTGCTCGACTTCACCGACCGCACCGCGCGCGAGGCGATGATCCCGCGCCCGCGCGTCGACACGGTGGTCGCCGACCTGCCGCTGGCCGACCTGGTGGCGCGGATGGCGCACGGCCACTCCCGCTACCCCGTCACCGGCGACGGCGTCGACGACGTCGTCGGGATCGTGCACCTGCGCGACGTCCTCGCCCTCACCCCGGCCGGGACCCACCGCACCGCGCGTGACGTCATGCGGCCCCCGATGTTCGTGCCGGAGTCGCTGCCGCTGACCGCGCTGCTGGAGCAGCTGCGCGGCTCGGGCGACGAGCTGGCCTGCGTGCTCGACGAGTACGGCGGGCTGGCCGGCGTGATCACCGCCGAGGACGTGGCCGAGGAGCTGGTCGGGGAGATCACCGACGAGCACGACCCGGCCGGTGTCGACACCGGGCCGACGGCGCGCCGCGACGGGTGGCAGGTGGCCGGGGCGATGCACGTCGACGAGGTGGAGCGGGTGATCGACCACGACCTGCCGCACGGCGACTACACGACCATCGGCGGGCTGCTCACCAGCTGCCTCGGTCGGCTGCCCGAGCCGGGCGACACCGTCGAGCTGGCGCTGCGCGGGGCCACCGACGAGCCGGAGCGGGTGCTGGTGCTGACGGTGCGCACGGTGGCCCGCCGTGTCGCCGAGACGATCGAGCTGCGCTGGTCGGACCACGAACCCGCGCGCGGAGGCGGCACCGAAGGGAGTCCGTCGTGAGCGGGATCGGACCGGTCGGCTCGCTCGTGGTCGGGGTCGCCCTCATCGCGCTGAGCGCGTTCTTCGTGGCGATCGAGTTCGCGCTGGTCGCGGCCCGCCGCTACCGGCTGGAGGAGGCCGCGCGGACGAGCGCGTCCGCCCGCGCCGCGCTGCGCAGCTCCCGCGACCTGTCGCTGCTGCTGGCCGGCTCGCAGCTGGGCATCACCCTGTGCACCCTGGGGCTCGGCGCCGTGGCCAAGCCCGCGGTGCACGACCTGTTCCTGCCGTTGTTCGAGGGCTGGGGCCTGCCCGCCGCCACCGCCGACGTGCTCGCGTTCGTGCTGTCGCTGCTGGTGGTGACGTTCCTGCACCTGGTGGTGGGGGAGATGGCGCCCAAGTCGTGGGCCATCGCGCACCCCGAGCGCTCGGCGACGCTGCTGGCCCTGCCGATGCGCGCGTTCATGGTCGTCACGCGGCCGCTGCTGGTGGCGCTCAACGGGATGGCCAACGGCTGCCTGCGGGCCGTCGGCGTGGAGCCGGTGGACGAGGTCGCGGCCGGGCGCAACCCGGAGACGCTGCGCGAGCTGGTCGACCACTCGGCGCGGGCCGGTGCGCTCGACCGCGAGCGCCGCGACCAGCTGCTCGCCGCGCTGGAGCTGGACACCGCCACCCTGCGCACGCTGGTGCGGCCCGCGGCGGAGATCAGCGCGGTCGAGGCCGACGACGCCGTCGACCGGGTGCGGGAGGTCTCCCGGGACAGCGGGCACCTGCGGCTGCTCGTGCGCCGGGCCGGGGAGCCGGTCGGCGTCGTGCACGTCCGCGACACCCTGGCCGCCGAGCCGACGGCGACCGCCGAGCAGCTGATGCGCCCGGCGCCCACCCTGCCCGGCGACGTGCCCGTGCACGACGCGCTGAGCACGCTGCGCCGCGGGCGCGCCCAGTTCGCGCTCGTCGAGGACGGCGACCGGCTGCTGGGAATGGTCACGATGCAGGACCTGCTCGACCGGCTGCTGCCCGACCCCCAATTGCTCGACGACACCGGCGGCCGCTGAGCCGGGGGCTGCGGGAATCGCCGTCGGCGATTCCCGCAGCCCGTTCGCGTCCGGCCGGTGGGCCCGCCGCAACGCGCTGCGTGACCGCGGTTGTGCGGTCCGCTGTCCCGCCGTGGCGGGTTCATGCCAACCGTTGCACCGCCTCCGACCTGCAGCGGAGCGGGTCGCTGCGACGAGCGGCCCGTTGTTGACGCGCGGGCGGGCGTCCGGCGCGGTCGAGCGGTCCGCCCCGTCCGGCGCGGTCGCGTCCGTCGTCCCCGAGCGCGTGTAGCGTCGCTTGCGGAACGGCCCGGTCGCCGCGGGGGAATCGTCGGGGGTCGATTGCGACGGGCCGTTCCGACAAAGTTCCCCGGGCGGATTCCCGTGGGCCGCCGGTCGGTGGGCCACACTGGACGGGTGCCCGACCTCGCCCCGGCCGACCGGCTCGCCCGTTTCACCGCAGCCCCGGCGGCCCGGCTGGCGACGCTGCGCGCCGACGGCACCCCGCGCCTGGTCCCGGTGACGTTCGTGGTCGTCGACGGCCTGGTGTGCTCGGCCGTCGACCAGGTCAAGCCCAAGACCACCACCCGGCTGGCCCGGCTGGCCGACGTCGAGCGCGACCCGCGCGTCGGTCTCGTCGCCGACCACTACGCCGACGACTGGTCGCAGCTGTGGTGGGTGCGGGTGGACGGCACCGCCGCCGTGCACCACGACGGTGGCCTGCGCGACCGCGCGCTGGCCGCGCTGGTCGGCAAGTACCGGCCCTACGCCGCGGCGCCGCCGGCCGGCCCCGTGCTGGTGGTGACGCCGACCCGCTGGACGGGCTGGACGGCCCGCTGACCGCGGCCGGGTTTCCGACCCGGCGCCCCGGGTAGTTGGGCGCGTGTCGAAGCGGAACGACGAGTTGCAGCGGGTGGCCGACCGGACCTTCGGATGGTCCCGGCTGACCGGCGACCAGCGGGCGGCCATGGAGCACGTCGTGGCCGGCCACGACGTGCTCGTCGTGCTGCCCACCGGGGCCGGCAAGAGCGCGATCTACCAGGTCCCCACGGTGCTCACCGAGGGTCCGACGCTGGTCGTGTCGCCGCTGCTGGCCCTGCAGCAGGACCAGGTGGAGTCGATCGAGGACACCCGGGCGCCGGACGCGGTCGCGGTGAACTCGGCCCAGCGCGCGTCCGAGCGGGAAGAGGCCTGGCGCGCGGTGCGCGAGGGCGAGGCCGAGTACCTGTTCCTGGCTCCCGAGCAGCTGGCCAACGAGGAGACCGTCGAGCGGCTGGCCGGCATCGGGATCGGGCTGTTCGTGGTGGACGAGGCGCACTGCGTCTCGGCGTGGGGCCACGACTTCCGGCCCGACTACCTGCGGGTGGGCCACGTCATCGCGCGCCTCGGGCACCCGACGGTGATCGCCTTGACGGCGACCGCCGCGCTGCCCGTGCGCCGCGACATCGTCGAGCGGCTCGGCCTGCGCGAGCACCGCGAGGTGATCGCCAGCTTCGACCGGCCCAACCTGCACCTCACCGTCGTCACCGCCCTCGACGACGACGCGAAGCGCCGCGAGGTCGTCGCCCGCACCCGCGAGCTGGACGCCGACCCGGTCACCCACGGCGGCCTGGTCTACGTGGCCACGCGCAAGGACGCCGAGTCCTACGCCGAGGCGCTGTCCGGCGAGGGGATGCGCGCCGAGGCGTACCACGCCGGCATGCGCAAGGCCGACCGGGAGCGGGTGCACGAACGGTTCCTGGCCGACGACCTGGACGTCGTGGTGGCGACCTCGGCGTTCGGCATGGGCATCGACAAGCCCGACGTCCGCTACGTCCTGCACGCCTCGGCGCCGGAGTCCCTGGACTCCTACTACCAGCAGGTCGGGCGGGCCGGCCGCGACGGCGAACCGGCCGTCGTCGAGCTGCACTACCGCCCGGAGGACCTCAACCTGCAGCGCTTCCTGACCGCCGCGAAGGCACCCGAGGACGCGCTGGCGCAGGTCGCGAAGGCGGTGGAGCGCCACGACGGGCCGGTGAAGCCGGCCGACCTCAAGGCCGAGGTCGACGTCTCCCCGGTCAAGCGGACGCGCGCGGTCAACCTCCTCGAAGAGGCCGGGGCCCTGGCCACCACGGAGAAGGGCCGGCTGGAGTACCTCGACGAGGACACCCGGCCCGCGGAGGCCGTGGAGCGCGCGGTAGAGGTCGCCGAGACCCGCCAGCAGCTGGTCCGCTCGCGGATCGAGATGATGCGCGGCTACGCCGAGACCACCGACTGCCGGCGCCGGTTCCTGCTCGGCTACTTCGGCGAGCCGCTGCCGCGGCGCTGCGGCAACTGCGACACCTGCGACGCCGGCACCGCCGAGGACAGCCTCAGCGAGAGCGAGGAGTTCCCGGTCAGCAGCACCGTCCGGCACGCCGAGTGGGGCCCCGGTGTGGTGGTCTCCTCCGACCAGGACGAGCTGACGGTGCTGTTCGAGGAGGTCGGTTACAAGACCCTCGCGCTGCAGGTGGTCCGGGACCGCGAGCTGCTGCACGTCGTCGGCGCCGGCTGACCGCTGGGCGCACCGGGTTTCCCCGATCGGGCGACCCGGGTAGAGCGCCTGCGTGTGGGAGCGGATGCGGGCGCGGTGGCACGGGCGGAAGCTGCAACGGGTCGCCGATCGGACGTTCGGCTGGTCGCGCCTGCGCGACGAGCAGCGGGCCGCGATGGCGCACGTGGTGGCCGGCCACGACGTGCTCGTCGTGCTGCCCACCGGGTTCGGCAAGAGCGCGATCTACCAGGTCCCTGCCCTGCTGGTCGACGGCCCGACGCTGGTGGTGTCGCCGCTGCTGGCGCTGCAGCGCGACCAGGTGGGGTCGATCGGCGACACCCGGGCGCCGGGCGCGGTGGCGGTGAACTCCGCCCAGCGGCCCGCCGAGCGGGAGGAGGCCTGGCGGGCGGTCCGCGAGGGCGAGGCCGGGTACCTGTTCCTGGCGCCCGAGCAGCTGGCCAATCCGGAGACCGTCGAGCGGCTCGCCGAGCTGCGGATCGGGCTGTTCGTGGTGGACGAGGCGCACTGCGTCTCGGCGTGGGGCCACGACTTCCGCCCCGACTACCTGCGCCTCGGCCAGGTCGTCGAGCGCCTGGGGCACCCGACGGTGGTCGCGATGACGGCGACCGCCGCGCTGCCGGTGCGCCGCGACATCGTGACCCGGCTCGGCCTGCGCGGGCACCGCGAGGTGGTCGGCGGGTTCGACCGGCCCAACCTGCACCTGGGCGTCGTCACCGCGCTGGAGGAGGACGCGAAGCGCCGCGGGGTGCTGGCCAGGGTGCGCGAGCTCGACGCCGGTCCCGGCACCCGCGGCGGCCTGCTCTACGTGGCGACCCGCAAGGACGCCGAGTCCTACGCGGAGGCGCTGGCCGCGCAGGGCCTGCGCGCCGCGGCGTACCACGCGGGGATGGGCAGGGCCGACCGCGAGCGCGTGCACGAGCAGTTCCTGGCCGACGAGCTGGACGTCGTGGTGGCGACGTCGGCGTTCGGCATGGGCATCGACAAGCCCGGCGTGCGCTACGTCGTGCACGCCTCGGTGCCGGAGTCGCTGGACTCCTACTACCAGCAGGTCGGGCGGGCGGGCCGGGACGGCGAGCCGGCCGTCGTCGAGCTGCACTACCGCCCGGAGGACCTCGGCCTGCAGCGCTTCCTGACCGCCGCCAGGGCCCCCGAGGACGCGCTGCGCGAGGTGGCCCGCGCCGTGGCGCGGCACGACGGCCCGATGCTCCCGACCCGGCTGGCCGACGAGGTCGACGCCTCCCCGGCGAGGCGCACGCGCGCGATCAACCTGCTGGAGGAGGCCGGCGTCCTGGTCACGGCCGAGGACGGCGGGCTGGAGTACCTCGACGACCGCACCGCCCCCGAGGACGCCGTGCGCCGGGCCGTCGAGGTCGCCGAGACCCGCCAGCAGCTGGTCCGCTCGCGGATCGAGATGATGCGCGGCTACGCCGAGACCACCGACTGCCGGCGCCGGTTCCTGCTCGGCTACTTCGGCGAGCGGCTCTCCCGGAGCTGCGGCAACTGCGACCGGTGCGACGCCGGCACCGCCACCGAGGCGACGGAGCAGAACGCCGACTTCCCGGTGAACGGCAGCGTCCGCCACGTCGAGTGGGGCCGTGGCGTGGTGGTGTCCTCGGACGCGCAGGAGCTGACGGTGATGTTCGACGAGGTCGGCTACAAGACGCTCTCGGTGCGGGTCGTGCGCGAGCGCGGGCTCCTGGAGGTCGTGCCGGAGAACGGCGAGGAGGACCCCGAACTGGCGGCGGTGCCCGGCTGACGCCCGACCGGCCTGGTCATCGGTGGGTGTGCCCGGGCTCGGGTGATGATCGGGCGCGCGCTCCCGCCGGTCCGCGCTCGCGCGCTCCGCTACGGGACGCCGGTGCCCGACCGGTCGACGAGCAGGCGCAGCAGCAGGGCCAGCGGCGGCCAGTCGGCCCGGCCGCGGCGGTGCACCGCGTACGACCGCAGCACCACCCGCGGGTCGTGCAGCGCGATCAGCCGGACCTCCGGTCGCAGGGGCAGCGCCGCGGGCAGCAGCCCGACCCCGAACCCGCCGGCGATCATGTCCTGGACCAGGTCGAGGTGGTCGATGCGCTGGACGATCCGCGGCTCGAAGCCCGCCATCGAGGCCACGGTCCGCACGGCCCGCTCGTCGGCGGTCCCGCGCGAGTTGACGATCCAGTCGCGGTCCCGCTGGGCGGCGAAGGCGTCCAGCGCCGTGCCGGCCGGCACCTCGTCGGCGGCCGGGACCGCGAGCGACCACGGCGCCGTCCACAGCGGCGTGGCCGCCAGCGACGCGTCGAACGGCGCGGGGGCGAGGTCGTAGTCGTAGACGAGGGCGAGGTCGACGCGGTCGGCGGCGAGCAGGGCGAACGCCTCGTCCGGCTCGTGCTCGTGGAACAGCAGCCGCAGCCCGGGACGGTCGACGGCGAGGTCGAAGGCGATGGGCAGCAGGGTGCGGCGGATGGCGGTCTCGAACGCGGCGACCCGCAGCGTTCCGGTGGGCTCGCAGCTCGGATCGAGGTCGAGCCGGGCCGCCTCCACCGCGGCCTGGATGGTGACGGCGTGCTCGGCCAGCCTGCGCCCGGCCGGGGTGAGCCGCACCCTGCGCCCCACCGGCTCGACGAGCGCGGTGCCGACCTCGCGCGCCAGCACCGCGATCTGCTGGGACACCGTGGAGGTGGTGACGTGCATCTCCTCGGCCACCGCGCGCATGGACCCGAGACGGGCCAGTTCGAGGAGGAACTGCAGGCGGCGGGTCTCCACCACCGAATCGTCCATCTTCGACGAACGGTTTGTCCACGATCAGCGCGTGGACCTGGACGGTTTGTGGGACGTCTACTGGATCGGTGACCCCACCCCCCGCCGCCGGCCGCACCGGCGCCACCCTCGCCGTCGCCGCCATGACCTGCGTGCAGCTGGGCCTGGCCGTGTCGGTCGGGCTGCTCGACCAGCTCGACCCCGACGGCGTGGCCTGGCTCCGGCTGGCCTGGGCGGGCGTGCTGTTCGCGGTCGTCGTGCGCCCCCGCCCGTCGTGGTTCACCCGCTCCGGCTTCCTGGCCTGCGTCGCGCTCGGGATCGTCACCGGCGGGGTGACCATGCTGTTCATGGCCGCCGTCGCGCGGCTGCCGCTGGGCACCGCGAGCGCCCTGGAGTTCCTCGGACCGCTCGCGGTGGCGGTGTTCCGCGGCCGCGGGGGCGCCAGGCGGCTGCTGTGGCCGGCGTTCGCCGCCGTCGGCGTCCTGCTGCTGACCGAGCCCTGGCACGGGGACGTCGACCTGCTCGGCGTCGGGTTCGCGCTCGGCGCCGCGGTCTGCTGGGCCGCCTACATCGTGCTGACCCAGCGGGTCGGCGACGAGGTCACCGGCATCCGAGGGCTGGCGGTGTCGATGCCGGTCGCCGGGCTGCTCGCCACGGCGGTGGCCGGCCCGTCGGTGTTCGGGGAGCTCACCGCCGAGCTGGTGCTGGCCGGGCTCGGGATCGCGGCGCTGCTGCCGGTGATCCCGTTCTGCCTGGAACTGCTGGCGCTGCGGCGGCTGACGGCGGCGGCGTTCGGCACGTTGATGAGCCTGGAGCCGGCGATCGCGCTGGTGATCGGTCTGCTGGTGCTGCACCAGGTGCCCGGCACGGGGGCGGTCGTCGGGCTGGCGTTCGTCGTTGCCGCCGGCGTCGGCGCGGAGCGCACCGGCGCCCGGACACCCGCGCCCGCCCACGTCGCAGAGTCCGCCTACTCCTCGCAGAGGCCGCGGCCCCTGCGACGAGCACACAAACTCTGCGACGACGACCCGCCCGCCGCGCAGGAGCCGCCGGAGGCCCCAAGAAGCCGCCGAAGGCGGCTCTAACCGGGCCCGTACGCCGCCAGGAACCGGTCGCGGAACTCGTCCATCCGCCACACCGGGGAGTCCGGGGCCGGGGCGAGGCCGTCGCGCCAGCCCCAGTCGGCGATGCGGTCCAGAACGGCGGGGTCGCGGGCCAGGATCGTGATGGGCACATCACGGCCGGCGCCTTCGCCGGTGATGTTCGGGGCCGGCTGGTGGTCGCCGAGGACGACCATCACGGTGTTGTCGTCGCCGTAGGTCTCGGCGTAGGAGATCACGGTCTCCATCGTGTACTCCAGCGAGCGGCGGTACTCCGCGCGCACGCGGGACTCGTCGGCCCAGACCTCCTCGTAGGTGAGGCCCTCGGCGATCTGCGGGTTGAAGATCGAGCCGTCGCCGAGTTCGTCCCAGCCGACGGTGCGCGGCAGCGGGGCCCACGGCCAGTGGCTGGAGACGAGGGCGATCTCGGCCATCACCGGCGGGTGGCCGGGGGTGCTGAGCTCGCCTTCGTGCAGCCGCTTCATCGTGAACTGGTCGGGGATGGGGCCCCAGCCGAAGTTGGGGCCGTGGTAGTCGAGGGTGGGCTTGTCGTAGAGGTGCTGGTAGCCGAAGAAGCGGCCCTCCGGCCACTCCTTGGTGATGCCCGGCATCACGCCGACGGTCCGCCAGCCCGCCTTGCCGAACGCCTTGTTCAGGGTGAGGCGGTCGGTCTGCACGACCTGGTTGTAGCGCTGCTGGTCGTTGGTCCACACGCCGGCCATCAGGGCGGCGTGGGCGAGCCAGCTGTTGCCGCCGGACGTCGAGGAGGTCAGGTAGCCGGTGCGGGCGGTGAAGCCGGCCGCGGCGAGGCGCTGGGTGCCCCGGTCGAGCAGCGCGTTCATCTCCGGCGCGTACTCGGGGTTCTCCAGCGCGCTGCGGCCGTAGCTCTCGATGAACGTGAACAGCACGTCCTTGCCGCGCAGCGCGGTGAGGAGCTGGTCGCCGGGGGTGTCGCGGTAGGCGTCGACGGCGATCTCGTCGGCGAAGACGTAGCGGTCGCGGATGCTGCTGACGACCTGGACGCTGCGGTCGGTCAGCATGTCGGCCGCGTTGGCCGAGGCGACCGGGACGCCCGGGACGACCTGCACGCCGAGCAGGGCGCAGACGAGCCACACCGGGGCGGCGACGGCCAGCACCCGCAGCGCGAGCGGCCGGCGCCGGCCGGCGAGCCGGGTCAGCCGGTTGACCGCCAGCGGGAGCAGGACCATCAGCGCGACGGCCAGGGCGATGGCGCCGACCGTGGCGGCGGTCGTGGCGGTCTCGCCGATCGAGTCGCGCAGGACGTTGAGCGCGTCGCCGAGCTGCTTCCAGTCGACCAGCACGTTGAACTCGCGGTCGAGCACGGACAGGAAGCCGAGGTCGAGGATCCGCAGGATGAGCAGCACGGCCAGCACGAATCCCAGCACCGGCGCGAGCACCCGCCGCGCCCGCACGGGCAGCAGGAGCAGCACCGCGAGGCAGACGATGGCCTCGACCGGCAGCCGCAGGAAGGCGCCGACGGTCAGGTCGGCCAGCCGGCCCGGCGCGAGCAGCGCGACCAGCACGAGCAGCGCGGCCAGGGTGGTGAGCAGCCACGCGAGCGCGATCAGCACGGGCCGGCGGGGGCGCTGCGGCTCCACGGCGCCGTCGGTGTCAGCGCCGTCGGTGTCAGCGTCGGTGTCGACGCGGGCGTCGGCGACCGCCGTGTCGTCCCGCTCCGTGGTCGACGACCGGCGGAAGTGGGAGAGCAGCGACAAGACCGGGTCCTTCTGTCCGTGGCACGACCGGGAGGGCGCCGGTGCTGTGGGAGAACATCATGGCAACCCGGTGTGACCGGGCGGCCGGCAGGTCCCGGTCAGAGTGACACGCGGCCGTTCGTCGGCGGCACGAACAGCTGCTGCGGCTGCGGCCGGTGCCGCCGCGCCGGGCGCGACGGCCGCGACAGCAGCTCCGGCGCCCCCTGCACCACCGTGACCAGGTTGCGGCGCACCCACAGCGGGTTGGCCGCGAACTGCGACGACTTCTCGATGTTGTGGGCCACGTGCATGAGCCAGCCCAGGAGCATCACGACCCGGCTGTCGAGCACGTCGCTGCCCAGCATCCGCTGGGTGCGGGCGAAGAGCTGGTGGTCGGCGGGGCGGATGTCGGTGAGCCGGTTGAGCACGGTCGCGCCCAGCTCGGCGCCGTCGGTGACCATGAACGTGGCCACCAGGTGGAAGCCGCTGACGTCCATCAGCGGCATGCCCAGCTCGTCGGCCTGGCACCAGTCGATGACGGCGACGACCTGGCCGGCCGGGTCGGTGAGGACGTTGTCGGGGGTGTAGTCGCCGTGCGCCCACCCGGTGGCCACCACGGCGCCGCGGACGTGGTCGGCGAGCAGGTCGGCCAGGGCGAGCGCGGCCGGCCGGTGGGCCTTGGGCAGCGCCCCGACGACCTCGGCCATCGGCTCGTGGATCCAGCGGACCAGCTGGGCGTCGCCGGCGACCACCGGCGTGGAGGTGAGCCGGTGGAACTCCGAGATCGTGGCGATCGCGCTGGAGCGGAACCGGCGGGTGCGGCTCAGGTCGTAGAGCGCCCCGACGCCGCGCTCGCCCGGCAGCCGGGCCTCCACGATGCAGTAGCTGCCGCCGACGTAGCCGGCGCGCTCGATGGTGGGCACCAGCGACCGCCAGCCGCCGAGGCGGGTGTCGGCGTGCAGGCGGTCGAGCACCTCGGTCTGGCGGAGCAGCTGCGAGCGCCCCGCGACGCTGTCGGCGGCCTTGAGCAGCGCGCCGGTGCCACCGGAGAGGTTCTTGAAGTCGATGACGATGGAGTCGGACTTGCCGGCGATCAGCTCGCCGAGGTCCCACTCCTCCGGGGACGCGGCGTTGTGCTCGTGGGCCAGCGGGCGGACCCGGCGCACCAGCGCCGCGCTGCGCATGGCGTCGATGCGGGTGCTCAGCAGCGGCGGCAGCCACGGCGCGGTGGCGATCAGGATGCCGATGGCCATCAGGGTCTGGGCGACCAGCCAGGACAGGCCGACCGCGGTGATGCCGATGTGCGGCATCAGCAGCCAGGACCCGAGGATGACCGACACCGCGAGCGTGGCCGGCACCCCGAACAGCACGCCCATGCGCTGGCGCACGCGCGCGGCGTTGACCGTCGAGGCGGTGATGACGTTCGGGATCGCCGACAGCGAGGCCAGGATCAGCGCCATCGAGCCGTTGGCCGCGTAGTGGTCGCCGAAGACCATCAGCCACAGCGGCGCGCCGATGGAGACGACCGCGGCGACCGGGACGACCAGCGTCATCGCCCGGCGCACCATGGCCTTGCGGGCCTTCTCCAGGCCGGCCAGGTCGGAGGCGCTGTGCGCCACCATCGACTGGCCCATGCCGGAGGAGACGGTGTAGAGCGCCTGGGAGATCGTCCAGACGATGCCGTAGACGGCCGCGGACTCGGCATCCAGCCGGGCCAGGACGAGCAGCGGTAGGCCGAACAGGGCGCACTGCCACAGCACGGCGCCGGCGTAGTCGGCGCGGATGAACCGGGTGAAGCCACCGAGGGTGATCGGGGTGGCGTCGGAGACGGTGGCCCGGCCGTGCGCCGGCAGCACCTTGAGCAGCAGCCAGACGTTGATCCCCAGCACGATCACGGCGGTCGAGATGACCCAGGAGATCGCGATGCCGCCGTCGACGGCGCCCACGAAGGCCACCAGCAGCAGAGCGATCTTGAGCACCGAGAAGACGGCGTTCTCGGCGGGGACGGCGGTGGCCCTCTTGACCGCGGTGAGCACGAAGTCCTGGATCACGAACAGCGACCAGACGGGCGTTGCGACCAGGAAGAACACGATCAGCCGGCCGTGGCCCCAGCCCTCGACGAGCTGGGGGGCCCACACCCCGGCGCCGAGCGCGAAGACCCCGCCGACGATCGCGGCGAAGATGATGGCGGCGAGGTAGCCGAAGCCGACCAGCCTGCGGGCCGCCAGGCCGGCGACGGGCACGAACCGCAGCAGCGCGTAGGTCATGTTCAGGTGCGCCACGCTGCCGAGCAGCATCATCGTGTTCAGCGCGACCTGGTTGACGCCCAGCACGGCCGGCGGGAAGAGGCGCGCGGCGATGACCCAGTAGAGCAGTCCGACCGCCGAGGTCAGACCGGAGCTCAGCACCAGGGCGAGCCCGTCGCGGTGGGCGGGCGCGAGGCGCCCCCCGGGCCGTCCGCGGGTCTCCGGTCGAGGTGTGGCGCCGGGGGCGGGAACCACGACCTGCCGCTCCGCCGTCGTCATGGCGCCGGACTCTAGCAACCTGCCAGGACCCGCTCGTTCGCCGAGGCTTCACGTCGGGATCGATCACCTGGTTCACCGCAACAGCCGCGGGTGTCCGGTTTCTGTGCGCTCGCACCAATCCGTCGGCCTGCGGAGAGAAACTTTCCGTAGCGGTTGCTGGGCGCTCCGTCATCACTGTTCGTGAGCCACGTTGTAGCCGAATGGGGACCATTAGCGCTAGGGCGATGCCCCGAACGGCTCTCTCGTGTTTCCGGGGCCGGAATCGTCCGCGCCGGTGCCCGCTCGCCCACAATCGATCACAATTCGTGACCGTCGACCGTTCCTGGAGCGCGTAAAGCGGTCTTTGCCGTGGCAGTCGGGCCAGTGATCGTTACAACATGTGGCATGGGTCACATTTTTGTGACGTTCGGTAAGTGGCTGGGCCGTACGGGCCCGCCGTTATCGTCGGTCCCCGTGCGGATCGCCGTGATCGGGGCCGGGGTCGTCGGGCTGGCCACCGCTGCCGAACTGCTGGTCAGGGGCCACGATGTGGGCTGCTACGAGTCGGGGGCGCCGATGGCGGCGCGTTCGGTCGGCGACACCCGCATCTTCCGCCTCGCCCACCAGCGCCCCGAGCTCGTCGAGTGGGCCGCGCGGGCACGGGAGCGGTGGAGCGCATGGGGCGAACGGGCCGGGCGGCCCCTCGTCGGCGACGAGGGCACGGTCGTCAGCGGCGACATCGACGCCTGGGCCGCCGCCATGTCCGCGGCCGGCGCGCCCTTCGAGGTCACCGATGCGCCGCCCGCGCTCCCCGCCGCCGCGGCGGGCGGGCCGTTCCTGCGCGACCCGACCGGCGGGGTCGTCCGGGCCGCCGACACCGGCCGCTTCCTGCTCGACGTGGTCGGCCCCGCGCTGATCGGCGAGACCGTCGAGGAGTTGCGCCCCGTCGGTGGTGTGGTCGAGGTGGCCTCCGCGACGCGAACCGCGACCTTCGACGCCGTGGTGGTCGCCGCCGGCACGGGGACGCCGGCGCTGGCCGCGCAGGTGGGCGTCGCGGTGCCCGACGCGCTGGTCCACCACACCCGCTTCACCTTCGCGCTGCGCGACCCCGGCGCCGTCCCGCCGGCCTGGATCGACCGCTCCGGGAGCTGGCGCCCCGGGTTCGGCAGCTACGGCCACCTCGTCGGGCCGGGCCGCTGGGCGATCGGCGCGCACTCCGACCAGCTCGACGAGAGCTGGGAGTCCGGCCGCGAGGCCGTCGAGCTGCGTTCCCGGGAGCTGGTGACCGCCTACGTCGCCGAGCACGTGACCGGGGCGCTGCCCGAGGTCGTGGAGACCGTCTACTGCGCCTCCCCGCCCGGGCTCGGCGACGGCGTCCGCGCCGCGGTCGCCGGGGCGGTGGTCGTCGTGTGGGGCGACAACCTGTTCAAGTTCGCCCCGGTGCTCGGCCCGGCGCTGGCCGACGCCGCGCTCGACCGGGAGGTGCCGGCGCAGCTGCGCGCCGCCGCGCCCGGCTGACCGCCGGCTAGTGGTCGTCGACCAGCGGGGTGGGCCCGCGGTCGGCGGCCCGCAGCGCGGCCACCGCCTCCGGCACGGTCCGGGCGAACGACAGCGGCCCGATGCCGGCCAGGGCGGACAGGTCGGCCATCCAGCGCGGCGCCCCGACCAGGGCCACCGCCGGGAACCGCGCCGTGGCGTCGTCGACGCAGCGGATCGCGGCGGCCCCGACGAAGACCAGGGTGAGGTCGAGCAGCACGGCGTCGGCGTCGCGTACCGCGGGCCCGGTGATCTGGGTGCGGGCCGCGGCCTCGCTGGCGATGTCGAGGTCGGCGCGCGCCGTCAGCACCACCCCGCGCCGGCCCGGCCCCGGCACGTCGACGACGTCGGCGACGTCGAACACCCCGCTCATGCTGCCCCTTCCGCGTGCACGTCACAGGTCGCTTCCGCGGGGGCCACGGCGGATGGATGACGTCGAGCTTAATGCTCATCGCCGACATCCGCGCGCGCCGTCATCGGCGACGCCGCGCACGATGCGACCGAGCTCGCCCGCCGGCCGCGCCACGCGCCGGACGACCGGGGCGCCGGCGCCCTACCCGAGGCCGAAGCGCTCGGCGTGCACCTGCCGGGCCGGCACCCCCAGCGCCCGCACGCTCTTCAGCACCGCCTCGGTCATGGCCGGCGGGCCGCAGACGAAGACCTCGCGCTCGACGATGTCGGGCACCAGGGCCAGCAGGTTGCCCGGGTCGAACGGCGAGTTGCCCGGGACCGTCCGGCCCGTCAGCACGTGGAGCTGGGCGCCGCGGGACCGGGCCAGCTCCTGGATCTCGCCGAGCAGCACCGCGTCGGTGGTGGAGCGCGCCCGGTAGAGCACCACGGTGGGGCCGGTGCCCTCCTCCAGCAGCGCGCGGACCGGCGTCACGCCCACACCGCCGGCGATCAGCAGCGCGCCGGGGCGGACGCGGTGCATCCCGGTGAACGCGCCGTAGGGGCCCTCGATGAACACCCGGGAGCCGACCGGGACGTTCCGCAGCCCGGCGCTGGTCTTGCCCGCGGCCTTCGCGGTCAGCCGCAGGGAGCGCCCGTCGGGGGCGGCGGACAGCGAGAACGGGTTGGCCTGCCACCACGGGTTGTGGCCGACGAAGCGCCAGATCATGAACTGCCCGGCCCTGGCCGGCAGCCGGTGCAGGTCGCGGCCGGTGATGTGGACGGAGACGACGTCGTCGGACTCCGGCACGACCGCCGCCACCCGGTACCGGTGGCGGAGGTTGCGCCAGACCGGCACCCCGATCCGCCCGACGAGCAGCGCGAGGATCACCAGCGCCCACAGCGTCCACCAGTAGCCCGCGGCGATCGGCGAGCCCGGGAACGTGGTGCCCTCCAGGAGCTGGTGGGTCACGCCGAGGGCGATCGTGATGTAGAGCAGGAAGTGCACGGCGTGCCACGCCTCGTAGGACATGCGCCGCCGCGCGTAGCGGACCGAGGTCGCGGCCACCACGACGATGATCGTCGCGGCGACCATGCCGAACAGCGAGGCGGGCACCGCGGCCAGGCTCAGCCAGGTGGCCAGCGGCGTCATCGAGTACAGCGCCCCGTAGCCGGCGATGATGAACGACGCGTGCAGCAGCACCGTCCAGAACAGGCCGAAGCCGACCCAGCGGTGCCACGCGGTGAGCCGGTCCATGCCGACGCGCCGGTCCAGCCACGGCAGCCGGGCGATCAGCACCAGCTGCACCATCAGGATCAGCCCGGCGTGCAGCCCGAAGAACTTCGCGATCGTCAGGATGCCGTTCTTGCCGGTGCCGTAGGCGACGAACAGGACCTCGACGAGCAGCAGGTTGGCGAGCACGAACCCGCCCAGCACCAGGCGGGCGGTCTGGGCGGGGGTCGTCGCGACGCGGGGGACCGGAGGGCTCGTCGCCGTCATCGGGTGCTCCTGTTCTTCGGCGGCGGACACCGGTGGGCCGGCGGGGCAGCGGGAGCGTACGGCACCCCGGGTGACCGGACGATCATCTCGCGCGAGCGGTCGGGGGAAATCCCGCAGGGCCGACGACCAGCGGTGATGATCCGATCGACGGAGAGTTGCTAACGCGGGGGTCACCCGGTCGATACGTAGACGGCTTCTCGATCGGTCTGTCGGGGACGACGCGGAGCCCGTGCACGGCGAGCCCGCGCGCGGTCGGTCGCGCACCGGTCGGGCGGGACGCCGCGGCGGGTTCGCGTCCCCGCCCGGCGCAACCCCGGTCGGGGCCAGACCCACGCTCCTCCGGTCGGCGCTCCCCAGCGTCCCCGGCCCGTGCCCGCACGGCGCCGGTCCCGGCCGCGGGCGCGCGACCGACCGACAGGAGTACCGAACGTGCCAAGCCTCGTTGCGCTCGCCACCGCCGCCGTAGCGGCGGCGCTCTCCTTCTCCCCGGCGCAGCCGCCTCCGGGGCCGGTGCCGCCGGTGCCGCTGGACGGCCCGCAGAAGCTGTCCGTGGCGGAGCGGACCGTGCCGTGCCGCAACAGCCTGCGCGACGCCGACTCGATCAACCGCCGGATCGCCCAGAGCCAGCCCGGCGACGAGATCATCTTCGACGGCACCTGCCTGATCAACAAGACGATCAAGCTGATCGGCGGGCGCACCTACCGCGGCGGCTCGCGCACCGGCACCGTCATCAAGCAGGCCGACGGGGCCAACCTCGACGCGATCTTCGCCAGCGACGGCTACCTGGACAACACCACGACCACGGGCCTGCCGTTCGCGCTGCGGACGCTGACCGTCGACGGCAACGTCGAGAACAACCCGAACGCCAAGGACTCGATCGTCATCCGCTCCTGGCAGACCCAGGTCGAGGACATCGAGATCAACGGCAGCAAGCGCCACGGCGTGCGGGTCACCAGCCTGTCGCAGAACGGCACCCGCATCACCAACACCCAGGTCAACGGCCGCATCGCCAGCATGCAGATCAACGACTCCGGCGGCAGCGGGCTGTACGTGGAGGACCCGGGCAACAGCGTCACCGACTGGCAGTTCGCCGACAACTACGTCGCCGGCACCGGCGGCTACGGCGTCTCGCTCGACAACGCGGCCGGCTGGATGATCACCGGCAACCACATCTACGGCGTCGACGGCAACTACGGCCTGCGCGCCAACCGCATCTACGGCACCGGCATCAGCGACAACTACATCGAGGACTTCGGCACCGTCGGGCTCATCGCCCGCGTCCAGGGCGACGCGGCCAGCACCATCTCCAACAACCGCATCTTCAAGTTCAACGACGGCGACGGCACGTTCCTGCGCGTCGAGGGCAACTACGGCGACGGCAAGGTCGCGGTGACCGGCAACGCCATCCGCGGCAACGGCGGCGGGGTCGGGCTGGACTACATCAAGGGCAACGCGAACAGCCTGGAGGTCGTCTCGGCCGGCAACCTGGTCACCGAGGTGGCGATCCCGATCCAGGTCGGCCCGGGCGTCGTCGTCAGCTCGGGGCAGTTCGCCGCGCTCGGCGGCATCTGAGCGGCGCGCCCGTCACCCGGTCGGGTCGGGCGCACGCGCGCGCCCGGCCCGACCGGCCGGTCAGATGATCCCGACCAGCCACATCAGCCCGATGAGGACCAGCCAGATCGTCATGGCCGTGAGCACCCGCAGCCACAGCTGCCGCACCGTCAACCGGTGAGCCCCAACTCGTCGAGGACGAGCAGCACCGACAGGAAGCCGAAGAACAGGAACGACAGCCCCAGCACGGCCAGCCGGAACCCGCGGACCTTCAGCTCCGCCGGCAGCGCCCGCCGGTTCAGCAGGATCAGCAGCCCGGAGTAGATGAACATCTGCACGCCCGCGATCGAGGACGCGATCACCACGAGCAGGAACGGCCGGTCGACGCCCACCAGCAGGATCGTCGAGCCCACCGCGATCATGAGCCAGACGGTCGCGGCGTAGATCCGGCTCTCGGTCCAGACCGCGCTGTCCCGCAGGGCGTTGATCTTGAACTGGTCGGCGATCAGGCGGCTGGTGTAGTCGAGGATGCCGAGGTTGGTGGTGAAGAGCGCGATGGTGACGGCGATCCAGAACGCGGTGCCGAACCACGGCGCCACGGTCTCGGACAGGACCTCGCCCTCCAGCCGCAGGAAGGCGAGGTCGCGCTCCTGCACCTGGCCGACGCCGAGCGTGGAGTGCGCCAGCACCGCCAGCACCACCAGCGACGCGACGCCGATGAGGAAGAAGGTGATGAACTGCTCCCAGTTCGCCACCTTCCACCAGCCCCGCCAGCGCCGCATGTTCTCGGCGTCGGTCGGGAACATGAAGCCCAGCGAGGGCCTGGCCTCCTCGTGGCCGGTGATCGGGGAGACGATCCGGGGCATGTGCCGGCCCATCCCCATGCCCTTGTCGCGGATGTAGTTGCTCTGCACCAGGTTGTTCGCCCCGCCGGCGCCGGCGAAGGCCAGCGCCCCGAGCAGCAGGGCGATGGTCAGGTCCGACTGCCCGACGGGGAAGCCGACGCCGTCGGTGACCAGCGCGCCCCACGACGCCCCGGCGGTGGCGGTCGGGATGGCGACCAGCACGAACAGCATGATCAGCACCACCAGGACGCCCTGGATCTTCTCCACGGCCTGGTACACCACCGGCGACAGGGTCAACGTGAGGCCGATGGCGATCAGCGCCGCGATGGTGATCGGGACGATCGGCGCGTCATCGCCGAGCCCGAACACGAACGTCGCGGTGGTGGCCGCGCCGGTGGCCCAGCCGGGCCAGAGGTTCTGCAGCAGCGCGAAGACCACGAACAGCCACCACCACGGCTTCCAGAACCGGGTGAAACCGGTGATGGCGGACTCACCGGTGGCCAGCGTGTAGCGCTCGATCTCCATGTTGAGCACGAACTGGATGCCGAAACCCACCACGGCGGCCCACATGAAGATGAAGCCGACCTGCGAGGTGATGTAGGGCCAGAGGATCACCTCGCCGGAGCCGATGGCCGTGGCCAGGATGATGACGCTCGCCCCGGCGACCTTGCGCAGGGGAACCGGTTCTGGCAGGTCGCGGAAGTCGACCGGCGGTAGGTACTTGCTCGGAAGGGTGGTCTGGGTCTTCTCGGCCACCGCGCCTCCTAGCGCGTCCGGGGACGCCACCGACTGCCCCCGCGGAGCCGGACCGGCGTCCCGTGCGCACGGAGTGTCCCAGATCACGCCGGCCCGTCACGAGGGCTCCGGGCGAGCAGATCTTGCGCATCCGCACGTATGTGCGGTCAGGCGGTGCTCGCCGCCGCCGGTCGCGGCGCCGGGAACCCGCCCACCGCCTGCTCGAACGCGTGCGCCACGCGCAGCACGGTGGCGTCGTCGAACCGCCGCCCGACGATCATCAGCCCGGCCGGCAGGCCGCCGACCAGGCCCGCCGGCACCGTGCACGCAGGGTGGCCGCTGACGTCGAACGGCGCGCAGTTGCCGATCATCGACAGCGCCGTCGGCAGGTACTGCTCCAGCGGGGCGTCCAGCCCCACCAGCGGCTGGGCCACGAACGGCAGCGTCGGCATCACCAGCACGTCGTGGGTGGCCAGTGCGTCGTCGTAGGCCCGGCGCAGCTCCAGCGCGAGGTTGCGGGCCATCGCGTAGTACCGCCCGCCGCCCAGCTCGAACGTGTACCGGCCGGACAGCCCGACCAGCTTCACCGTCTTGGACAGCTGCGCCCCGTGCGTCGCCCGGCCCCTGGCGAAGTGCGCGATCAGCTCCGGGTCGTAGAGGCCCTGCCAGTTCATGCCGTAGCCGTTGCCGTCGAGCATCTGCAGGGCGGCGCCCTCGGTGGCGATCACGTTCCAGACGGCCATCGCGTCGGCGTGCCAGGGGACCGACACGTCCTGCGCGACCAGTCCGGCCCCGCGCAGCACGTCGACCGCCGCGTGGACGGCGTCGTCGACGCCGGGCTCGGACACCGGCGTGCCGAACCCCTCCGCGACCACGCCGACCCGCAGCCCCGCGACCGGTCCCTGCAGCGCGGCCAGGTAGTCGACCGGTTCCAGCGCCGTCGGCTGGCGGGGGTCGAACCCGTCGACACCGGCCAGCACGCCCAGCATCAGCGCGGCGTCGGCGACCGTGCGGGTCATCGGGCCGAGGTGGTCGATCGTCTGCTCGATCGGGAACGCCCCGGTGTAGGGCACGAGGCCGTGCGTGGGCTTGTGCCCGACGGTCCCGCTGAACGCGCTCGGGATGCGCACCGAGCCGCCCTGGTCGCCGCCCAGGGCCAGGTCGACCTCCCCGGTGGCCACCAGCACCGCGCTGCCGCTCGACGAGCCGCCCGCGTTGCGCGTCGGGTCCCACGGGTTGCGCACCGGGCCCGGGTGCGAGGTGAAGCTGCCCCCGGAGAAGCACAGGTCCTCGCACACGGCCTTGCCGGCGATCGTCGCGCCCGCCTCCAGCAGCCGGGTGACGACGGTGGCGTCGCGGGAGGGCACGAAGCCCTCCACCGTCCGCGAGCCGTTCATCATCGGCACCCCGGCCACCGCGACGTTGTCCTTGATCGCGACCGTGCGGCCGGCGAGCGGGCCCGCGGCCGCGCCCTCGATCGACGTCGTGACGTACCAGGCGCCGAGCGGGTTGTCGGCGGGCTCCGACCACGCCCGCTCCGGCGGCTGCGGGGCGCCGGCCGCGTACAGCTCCGCGACCCGTTCGGAGGAGGCGAACGTCGAGGCGACGGCCGGGCCGAACACCTCCAGCTCCTCGGGGGTGAGGCCGAACGAGTAGTGCTCGCTCAACGCGGCGAGGCGGGCGGCATCGGGGGGCGGGATCGGCACGGTGACTCCTCGGGACGAGGCGGGGGCCTACCAGCCGGAACGTAGGAGCGCCGCGGAGAACCTGTCAACGGGCCGGGCGACGGGGGCCGGCGGGGTTTCACGGAGTGTGATTCGGCGTCGCGCGAAGTGGGCACTCAGCTCCCGAGCGTCCCAGGCCGTCGTGGCCCTCGACCGGGAGGAAACCCGTGACCGCGATCATCTCCGCTGTTCTGTTCGGCCTCGCACTGCTCTTCGCCCTCTTCGGGCTCAGCCTCTCGGTCATCACCGCCGAGGTCCTGATGCTTGCCGGGCTGCTGTGCCTGGCGCTGCACCTCGGCGGCGTCGGCGGCGGGCCGGTGAAGGTGCGCAGCTACTCGCGCCGCCGCCCCGTCCGCTGACGATTCCGGTCCGCTCCCGACGCGCCCTCGCCACGGTGGGGGCGCGTCCGCGTTCCCGGGCGTGAACACGTCCCGATCCCCGCGACGGGGCCCGGTGGGCGGCGCGGGCGCGTAGCGTCCGACCCGTGGCCGATGGCGAACCCCCTCGGGTCGACGGCGACGACCGTCGTGTGCTCCGCGCCCTGCTCCAGCTCCAGCGGGAGTCACTGGTCCGCCAGGTGGACGGGGTGGACGAATGGGACGCCCGGCGCGCACTCGTCCCGAGCGGCACCTCGCTGCTGCGGCTCGTCCGGCACATGGCGTGGGTCGAGTCGAGGTGGGTCGAGGAGCGTTTCGCCGGCAAGGCCCCGGCGATCCCCGACGACGCCGTCGGACCGGACGACACCGTGGCCGCCGCCCTCGACGCGTACCGCGCGGGGTGGGCGCGCGTCGATTCCGTCGTCGAGTCCGCGGACCTCGACGACGCCTGCCGGAACGCGGGGCAGGACGATCCGCCGACGCTGCGCTGGGTGCTGGCGCACCTCCTGCAGGAGACCGCCCGGCACGCCGGGCACGCCGACATCATCCGCGAGCAGATCGACGGCGAGATCGACCGGTAGCGCCGCCGGCGTTGCTCCTCGCCGGTCGGCGGCGATGGGGCCCGGGCGGGCATCATCGCGGGATGCGCTTCCTCCTCCCCGCCCTCGGCGTGGTCCTGGCCCTGGTCGGCGCGGTCTGGACCCTGCAGGGCGCCGGCCTGCTGGGTGGCAGCTTCATGACCGGGTCCCGGCTGTGGCTGGTGATCGGCCTGGTGTGCCTGGTCGGCGGCGTGTGGCTGCTGGTGCGGGCCGTGCGCGCCAGGGCGCGGTGAGGCTGGACCCGCTCACACCGCGCCCGGTGCCGTGGCCGCGGCCAGGAACACCGGGACGGCGACCAGCACCCGCCCGTCCCGCGCCCGCCGCCGCTGCTCGTCCATCCAGGCGCCCGCCCCCTCGACGGGCGCGCCCGCGTACCCCTCCAGCATCGGGAGCGCCACCGCCGGGTCGGTGAACACGCTGACCCGGGCCTCGACCATGACGTCGGTGAACCCGTTGTCCAGCAGGGTCGCGCGGTAGGCGCGCGCGGACCGCGGAGCCGGCATCGCGTCCGCGCGAGCGCGCAGGAGGGCCCGCGTCGTCCCCGGGTCGTCGGAGTCGACGACGATCGCGTCCCAGTCCTGGCCGGTCAGCACGACGCGACCGCCGGGCGCCAGCACGCGCCGGGCCTCGGCCAGCGCCCGGGCCGGGTCGTCGAGCAGGTGGAAGACCTTGTCGGCCCGGTACCCGGCGACCTCACCGTCCGCCAGCGGCAGCGCGTACGCGTCGGACCGGCGGAAGTCGTGGCCGGGTCGGCGCCCGGCGGCCACCGCGAGCACCGCCGGATCGGGGTCCACGCCGATCGCGCGCACGCCCCGCGCGACGAGTTCGGCGACGGCGAGCCCGGACCCGCAGCCGACGTCGACCACCGCCGCGCCGGGCGGGACGGCGAGCAGGTCGTAGGAGCGCGCCCGCAGCCGGGCGGCGGCGGGCAGGGCGTCGGCGAGGTCGAGCCGGGCGAGGGAAGCAGGGGGAGTGGGCACGCCCGGAGCCTCGTGCTTCATGTCGACGTGAGGTCAAGCCGGCGTCGGCGCGGTAAAGGCGCACGACAGGGACCCGCCGCGTCAGTACGGTCGGGGTCATGGTGGAGCTGTTGCGGACCGCGGACCAGGTGCTGTTGAGCTTCGCCTCGGCGCTGCTGGCCGGTTCCGGCATCGATCACCACGTGGCCGACCGTCACGACAGCGACCTCGCGGTGGGCGGGATGCAACCCCGGCTGCTGGTGCCCGACGACCGGCTCGACGACGCCCGCTGGCTCCTGGTCGACGCCGGCCTGCTCGGCACCGCACCCCGCTGACCCGGCCGCCCCTACCGTCGAGAACGAACTTGTCGTTATAATCCCGCCCTGTCGATCACGACAAGTTCGTTCTCGACGGGGCCCTGTGTCGAACCGGTAACGCCGCGACCGCCCGTCACGATACGTAGACAGCCTTTCACTCGGTCGTGTCGGGGGACCGACGGGTGGGGCCCGCGCAGGAGCTCGTCGACGGCGGTGCCGGACGGGCGGTCAGGAGCGGGTCCGCCCGTCGACGAACATCCGATCGAGGCGTCTGGCACCCGCTCCCCGGTCCGGCTGCTCCCCGCCCGCCCGGTGATGGCGCACGCGCGCTCACCGGTCGGGCCGCACTCCGGCGACGGGCGCGCAGTCGAACGGACAGGAGTACCGAACGTGCAGAGCCTCATCGCCCTGGCCGCCGCCGCGGTGGCCGCCACGCTCTCCTTCTCGCCGGCGCAGCCTCCGCCGCCGCAGCCGCCGGACGCGCCGCTGGCCCCGGCCGTGCTGGCCACGCGCACGGTGCCGTGCACCAACACGCTGACGGACGCCCGGCTCATCAACAACCGGATCGCGGCGAGCAAGCCCGGCGACGAGATCGTCTTCAACGGCCCGTGCCTGGTCAACGAGACGATCAAGCTGCTGGGCAACCGCACCTACCGCGGCGGCTCCCGCACCGGCACGCAGATCAAGCAGGCCGACGGGGCCAACCTGCCGGCGATCTTCGCCAGCGACAGCTGGGTGGACAACTCCTCCACCACCGGCCTGCCGATCACCCTGCGGACGCTGACGATCAACGGCAACGTCGCGAACAACCCGACCGCGGGCGACTCGATCGTGCTGCGCTCCTGGCAGACGACCGTCGAGGACATCGAGATCAACGGAAGCGCCCGCGACGGCGTCCGGGTGACCAGCGTGTCGGCCAACGGCACCCGGTTGACCAACACCCAGGTCAACGGCCGGATCGCCAGCATGCAGATCAACCGGTCGGGCCGCCACGGCGTCAACGTGGACGACCCGGGCAACAGCGTCACCGACTGGCAGCTCGCCGACAACTACATCGCCGGGACCGGCAGCGACGGCGTCTCGATGGACAACACCGCCGGCTGGCTGATCACCGGCAACCACATCTACGGCGTCGACGGCGAGACCGGGCTGGCCATGAACCGGCTCTACGGGTCCTCGGTGCACGACAACTACATCGAGGACTTCGGCACCTACGGCATCTACGCCGCCGTCCAGGGCGGTGCGGCCAGCACGATCTCCAGCAACCGCATCTTCAAGTTCAACGACGGCAGCGGCACGTTCCTGCACGTGCGCGGCAACTACGCGAACGCGTTCGTGAGCGTGACCGGCAACGCCATCCGCGGCAACGGCGAGGGCATCGGCCTGGACTACCAGCGGGGCAGCGCGGAGAGCCTGGAGGTCGTCTCGACCGGCAACCTGGTCAGCGAGGTCACCATCCCCCGCCAGGTCGGCGAGGGCGTCACCCTCTCCTCCGGCACCCTGGCCGACGACGGCACCCTGTAGCCCCGTCCGGTGCGGCACCCAGGTCACGGGGTGCCGCACCCGGGCCGGTCTCAGCCCCGGTGCGTCAGCACCAGCGGGCTGCGCCCGCCCAGCGGCCCTTCGACCTCCCACACCCGGACCACCCGCCCGGTCGCCGCGGCGGGGTCGACGAAGTCGAGGCTCCACGGGGTGTCGATCGGCGGCGGGCTGCGGCGGTGGAGCCCGTTGAGCCGCATGAGCTCGGCGCGCAGCCCGCCCTCGGCGGCGCGGGCGCGCATGACCCGGTCGGTGCGGGCCGGTTCGCTGAGGAAGTCCAGCGTCGCGACCGGTGCCGCGTAGTAGGCCAGCGCGCCGAGCTCCCCGGGCCCGCTGATCGGCTCGCCGCCGGTCAGCGCGGGCAGCTCCGCGGCGACGGCGGCGTACTCCGAGGTCAGGGCCAGGTTCGCGACGAGCGGCGCGGACGTCCACGGCAGCGCCCCGGACGTCGCGACCCCGGCGCAGGCCGCCAGCACGACGACCCCGCTGCCCACCCCCGCCAACACCGGCCGACCCGCCGCGCCGACGGCGACGCCGAGCGCCGCGGCCGAGCACGCCACGGCCGGCCCGTAGTACCAGCCGGCGCCCTGCGCGCCGATCAGTTCGAGCGCGCCCAGGTGCGCCCACCCGGCCGCCACGAGCAGCAGCACCGCGACCGCCCAGCGCCGCCGCGGGCGCACGGCCGCGACGACGGCCGCCACCACGGCGAGCACGACGGGCACCGCGCTCGCCCCCGTCACCAGGGGGAAGGCCCGCAGCCACCCGAGCACCGCGGGCAGGATCGTGAGCCCCGAGCTGTCGTCGGTGCGTACCCACGTCGTGTCCGGAACCGCCCCGCCGAGGTGGAACCACGACCAGACGTGCCAGGGCAGCGCGACCAGCGCGGCCAGCCCGGCGGCGGCCGCGAGCCCCCCGACCCGTCGCCAGCGGGTCTTCGGTGCCGTGAGCAGGCCCAGCGCGAGGACGGCGGCGGGTACGGCCAGGTCGGGCCGGGTGAGCACGGCCAGCCCGCACAGCACCCCGGTGACGACCACGCGACCGCCCAGCGCGGCCTGGGCGAGCCCCAGCAGGACCGCGGCACCCAGGTAGGCCTCCAGGCCGATGGTCGCGGACAGCACGGGCGAGGTCGCGATGACGGCGACCGTCAGCCACCCCCCGGCGGGCGCGACGCCCACCCGACGCGCGAGCCCCACCGCGAGCCACCCGCACGCGGCCAGGCACAGCACCGCGAACCCGGACGCCACCAGCAGCGGCTGGTCGACGAGCACCATGCCGGCGGCCAGCAGCCACGCGTTCAGCGGGCTGGTCTGGGTGTTCGCCGTGATGCCGGGGAACACGCCCCACGTCCCGGACTCCGCGAGCGTCCGCGCGTAGCTGACGGTGATCAGCGCGTCGTCGCCCAGCGCCCGCTGCATCAGCCAGCAGACGACGACCCCGACCACCGCGCCGAGCAGCGCCCCGACGACCTGGACGCGGCGACCCGACGCCGTCCGCGGCCCGGCGTCGTCCGTGCTGGTGGCGGCCCGGTGCGCGGGCCGGCGACCGTGCTCGCCCGGCGCGGGACGCGGCGCACGTCGACCACGGCCGGTAGCCGCGTGCCTACCCGTCCCCACCATGGCTCACACGATAGGAGTACACCGCCCTGACCCGGAACTCGTGTCAGCGGTCACGAACGCGCTCCCGCGTCCGGCGTCCTGGTCGCCTCCGGGGTCTTCCCGGGCCGGCGCCGGTGCTCCCGCGCGACCACCGACAGCGCGGCCGCGATCGCGCACATCGCGGCCCCGCCCCACCAGGCGTAGGTGTAGGCGCCGAAGGTGTCGCGGATGACGCCGGCGCCGAACGCGGCGACGGCGGCGCCGATCTGGTGGGAGGCGAACACCCAGCCGAAGACGATCGTGCCGCGCTCGCCGAAGATCTCCCGGCACAGGGCGGCGGTCGGCGGGACCGTGGCGACCCAGTCGAGGCCGTAGATGACCACGAACAGGACCATGCTCGGGTGCACCTCGTCGGACAGCAGCCAGGGCAGTATGAGCAGGCCGACGCCGCGGAACGTGTAGTAGCCGACCAGCAGCTTGCGCGGGTCGAACTTGTCGGTCAGCCAGCCGGAGGCGATCGTGCCGGCGATGTCGAAGATCCCCACCAGGGCCAGCAGGCCGGCGGCGGTGGTGGCGGACATCCCGTGGTCGTGGGCCGAGGGGATGAAGTGGATGCCGATGAGCCCGTTGGTGGTCGCCCCGCAGATCGCGAACGCGACCGCCAGCGCCCAGAACGCCCGCCGGCGGGACGCGAAGGCCAGGCCCTCGACGGCGCGCCGGACCGCGCCGCCCACGGCCCGCGTCGGGGCGACGTAGGTGGCCGGGTCGGCGCCGTAGGGCAGGACGCCGCGCTCGTCGGGGAAGTCGCGGACGATCCACCACACCAGCGGCGCGACGGCGAGCGCCGACGCGGCGATGACCAGCGACGCCGCCCGCCAGCGACGTTCTCGGCGAGCGCGGCGACCGGGGGCAGGATCACCAGCTGCCCGGTGGCCGAGCCGGCGGTGAGCACGCCCATGACGAGGCCGCGGCGCTCGACGAACCACCGGTTGGCGATGGTCGCCGCGAACACCAGCGCCATCGCCCCGGTGCCGGTGCCGATCAGCAGGCCCCAGAACACCAGCAGCTGCCAGGAGGCCGTCATGACGATGCTGCCGCCGGAGCCGAGCGCCACCAGGACCAGGGCCGCGGAGATGACCCGGCGCATCCCGAAGCGGTCCATCAGGGCGGCGGCGAAGGGCGCGACGAGCCCGAAGAGCACCAGGTTGATGCTCACGGCCAGTGACATGACGCTGGTCGACCAGCCGAACTCGTCGTGCAGCGGCACCATCAGGGCGCCGGGTGCGCCGCGGAAGCCCGCGGCCCCCAGCAGCGCCAGGAACGCGACGGCCGCCACCCACCACGCCGGGTGGACGCGGGACCGGTGGGGTGCGCGCTCGTCTGACCGTGACGCCATGGATTCCTGACTTTCTTGAACGAAGCTATATGCTCGCGGCAGCCTAACCGAGGAACGAGCTGACGGGAACGGCCATGCCCCTGCGATCCGACTGGTCCGACGACATGTGCCCGATCCGCCGCTCGCTGGACGTGCTCGGCGACGGCTGGGTCCTGCTGATCATCCGCGACGTGCTGCACGGCCGCGGCCGCTTCGACTCGCTGCGCGACGGTCTCGGCATCTCCGAGGCGGTGCTCAGCCGCCGCCTGCACGCCATGGTCGACGCCGGCCTGCTGGTCCGCGTCGACTACGACAGCGGCGGGCGCACGCGCCAGGGCTACGCGGCCACCGAGGCCGCGGCCGAGCTGCTGCCCGTCCTGCAGTTGCTCGCGCTGTGGGGCGAGCGGCACACGGCGATGCCGGCCGGTGGCGGGCACATGGCGATGATCCACCGGACGTGCGGCAGCGAGACCGCGCGCGGGGAGGTGTGCAGCGCCTGCGGCGAGCCCCTCGTCCCCGAGCGCATGACGTGGGTCAAGCCGTGGAAGGGCACGCGCGACGCGCTCGTCCCGCCGGGGGTCCTGGCCGACTCCTGAGCTGTTCCACGCCATTCCGGGAAATGGCTGGGGCGAACCGCCGGCAATCGCCCGATGGTGTTTCCGTCGACCCCGTTCGCGCGCGATTGATGACCGGCCGTTCCGGCCCGTGGACCGAGCGTGCGACTTTGTGGCGGAGACGCCGCGGTCGCTGGTTCATTGCTCGCAGGACGAGCGGCGGAGGCCCGATGAAGATCGACCTGTTCAACGAGATCCAGAACCCCCGACCGTGGCCGGAGGGCCACGAGCAGCTGCGGTTCTCCCGGGCTCTCGAGCAGGCCGTCCTCGCCGACGAGCTCGGCTACGGGTGCTGGTGGCAGGTCGAGCACCACGGTGCGGGGGAGTTCAGCCTCTCCTCGGCGCCCGAACTCATGCTCGCGGCCCTGTCGCAGCGGACCAGCCGGATCCGGCTCGGGCATTCGGCCGTGCTCGCCCCGGGCCGCTTCAACCACCCCATCCGCATCGCTGAACGGGCCGCCACGCTGGACCACCTGAGCGGCGGCCGGGTCGAGCTCGGCCTGACCCGCTCGACGATCCCGGAATGGCGCCTGTTCGGTATCGAGCCCGACGACGCCCGCGCCCAGACCGGGCAGGCGTTCGAAATGGTGCCCCGGATGTGGACGTCGGAGCGCTTCTCCTACGAGAGCGAGCACTACCGCATCCACGACGTCCCCATTTCCCCGAAGCCGCTGCAGCGGCCCCACCCGCCGTTGTGGCAGGCGGCGGCGACCCCGCCGTCGTTCGAGGAGGCGGGCCGGCGCGGGGTCGGCGTGCTGGGCACCACGATGTGGCAGTCGCTGGAGCGCGCCGGCCGGCTGGTCGAGCTGTACCGGGCGGCCGCGGCCGCGTGCACCGACCCGGTCGGGGCGTTCGTCAACGACCAGGTCGGCTTCTTCACCTTCGTGCACTGCGCCGACACCGACGAGGAGGCCATGCGCAACGGCGCCGCCGCGGCCGCGGCCTGGTACACGGTGACGGCGCTGACCTTCTTCGAGGCGGCCGGCGAGTTCGTGCGGGCCACCGCGCGCCACGCCGAGATCGTGGCCGCCCCCGACGGCGGCGGCCTCACCGGCGAGTTCCTGCGCTCCGAGGTGCGCGACGCGCCGACCGAGGCGAACCTGCTGATCGCCCGGATCCTGCAGGGCGAGGCGGTGTCGGACGACGAGGTCTTCACGGTCCTGAGCGCCCAGGACTCGCTGATCGTCGGCAGCCCGGAGACCTGCCGCAAGAAGCTGCGGGCCTACGCCGACCTGGGGATCGACCGGATGATGTGCCTGCAGCAGATCGGCGGCATCCCGCACGAGGCGGTGATGAGGAGCATCCGGCTCGTCGGCGAGCTGATCCCCGACCTGGCCTGACCCGGTCAGCCGGCCGCGCAGAGCGTCTCCCGCGCCGCGTCGACGATCTTCGTGGCGTCGGCGTCGGAGAGTTCGACGCCGTCACCGCCGAACCGCTCGGCGGCGTCGGCGGCGAGCTTGTCGGCCGGCGAGTCGTTCCGCAGGCCGAAGCAGATGCTCTCGCCCCGGCCGACGGCCTGCTCGGGCCGCTGCGCGAGAGCGGGCGAGACCGCCCCGACCCGCTCGACGAACGCCAGTTCCGACGGCGTCAGCGGCGCGGTCGCGGACTTCCCGGCGGCCGTGGCCGGGGCGGCCGCGACGGGTGCGATGGCGGGTGCGGCGGCGGCGCAGCCGGCCAGCACGAGCAGGGGCAGGGCGATGGTGGTGGCGAAGCGCGGGGAGCGGGTCACTCCTGATCATCGCCGAGTGCGAGCGGCTGGTTACGGACCGGGTGGCGCGGGGCTAACCTGCGCTGGGGGCAGGGGGTGTCCATGGTCGGCATCGCGATGGTCACCGCGCTCGGCGGGGCGGTGGCGGCGGCCGTCCTGCTGGTGGTCGCCCGCCCCGCCGATGCCCGCCGCACCGTCCGGCTGGCCGCCGCGGCGATCGTCGTCCTGACCGCCGGCCTGCTCACGCCGTTCGCGGTCCAGGACTCCGGTCCGGCGGCGATCTACCTGCTCGGCGTCCCCGTCGTCGCGGCCGTAGTCCCACCGCTGGCCCGGCGCACCGCCGTCGACCTGCTCGCCGCGGCGGCGATCGGCGGGTGGGGCCTGCTGCTCGGACTCGGCATCGGCGGAGCCTTCCTCCCGCCGGCCCTCCTGCTCCTGGCCGCCCCCGCCCTGGCTCCCCCGTCGAGAACGACGTTGTCGTGATCAACAAGCCCTGTTGATCACCACAACTTCGTTCTCGACGGGACCGCGGGCGCGGGGGTCAGCGGCGGATTGGACGAGAACCGCTTTCGTCCAACCCGGCGCCGTCCCCGGGCAGCGCGCGGCGCGGGACGAGCGCGGCTTTCGTCCGGCCTCGTCGGGCGAAAGCCACTCTCGTCCACCAGCCCCCCGCCACGGGGCGGGGTCAGGTCGGGACGCGGTCCGTGGCGCAGGCCCGCCGGTACTCCTCGGCGGCCTCCGCGACCGCGGGGGCGACGTCGCGGGGCAGCAGCACCCCGGCCTCGACCGCCCGCTGCGCCGCCGCCTCGAAGCGGGCCAGGTAGCCGGTCTCGTCGCCGTAGAGCGCGTCGAGCTTCTCCCGGGTGAAGGGGTCGTTGGAGCCGCGGAGCGCGCCGACGAAGTCGGTGCTCAGCGGGACCGAGCTGTTGGTGGCCACCGGGGCCTCGACCTGCGGCAGCCGGATGCCGCCGCGGGCGATGCCGTGCTCGTCGCGGACCACGGTCGGCTCGGCGCCGGCGAACTCGACCAGCGGCTGGCTCGGGGCCGGGGCGCCGCCGCCGGCCCAGCGGTTCATGTGGTGCAGCGCCGCGTCGTAGAGCGGGGTGATCGCGATGCGGTTCATCCGCTCGGGCTCGGGCGGCGGGGCGACGCCGAAGTCGCGCCGGTACTTGCGGTTGCGCAGCAGCTGCGACTGCACCGCGACGTGCGTGGTGCCGGCCGACTCCCAGGTGACGACGCGGTCGGTGTCGGGTTGGCGCACGGAGTGGCAGGCGATCGCCTCCAGCTCGGAGTTGACCACCATGACCGGCACGTCGAGCTCGCGGAGCAGGTTGGCGCCGCGCGGCAGCCGGGCCGGGCCGGGGACGGCGGCGGGTGCCACGGTGCGGTCGCCGCCTTCCAGCGGGGTGCCGGCGCCGAAGTAGATCTGCAGGATGAAGCCGTCGAAGACGCGGCCGAGCGGGTGGATCGCGTTGACGTAGGTCGACAGCCTGCCGGCCGACTGGGAGGCGCCGAGTGCGATCACCCGCTGCACGTCGAGCCCGCCGAGCGGGTCGATTCCCGAGCGGTCGCGGTTGGCGCCGACGGCCCGTCCGACCTGGGAGAAGATGTCGTAGGAGCAGTCGTCGGTCGGGATGTCGAGCGATCCGTAGCGCCCCGGATCCCATGCGGCGAGGCCCTGCGGGGCGGCCGGGAAGCCGTGCACGCCGACGCGCTGCACGGTGGCGCCGACGAAGGCGTACCCGCCCTCGATGATCTCCGGGGTCTCGCCGTGGAACAGCTCGTAGCCCGCGGTGACGTTGTTCCAGCAAACGACCGCGGTGCCGTTGAACCGCTCGGGGTCGGCGGGCCGGTAGACGAGCAGCCGGGTGGTGAACGGCAGCGTGCCCTTGGGCTCGACGCGCCACAGCCCGTCGCGGCCCAGTTCGGTGCCCACGACGGGGCGGTAGGTGGTGGCGTCGCCGGAGAGGAAGAACTCCTCCTCGACGTAGCCGTGCTCGGCGAGGTCGAGGATCGGCCGGCCGAAGGCCCAGCCGTGGTCGCCACCGGTGACGGGTCCGTGGATCATCGCGCTCCCTGTTGGGCTGACGGCGTTGTCGTCCCCCAGGGTGACCGATAGTTGCCCTTGGGCAAAGACTTTGGAGCGGTCCCGGTCACGCCGAGGCACGGGTCGGGCCGGATCGGACCAGCCGCTCCAGGACCTCGACCGCCGTGCCCGTCCCGTCCTCGGCCCGGATCAACTCCCCGATCGCGGCCGCGCGGCGCCGGTAGGACTCGTGCTCGACGAGTTCGCCGAGGCGCCGGGTCAGGCCTGCGGCCAGCTTCCGGGCGGGCAGTGGCCGCGGGCCGGCGCCCGCCGCGTGCACCCGGGCACCCCAGAACGGCTGGTCGCCGAGGAACGGGCAGATCAGCGTCGGCTTCCCGGCGCGCAGGCCGGCCGCGGTGGAGCCGGCGCCGCCGTGGTGCACGACGGCGGCGACCCGGTCGAAGAGCCAGTCGTGCGGCACGGCGTCGACGACGAGGACGTCGTCGGTGGGCGCGTCGCCCGCGGTCAGCCCGCCCCACCCGGTGGCGACGATCCCGCGCACGCCGTTCGCGCGCAGCGCGCCGAGCACCGCCTCCCGCCGCTGGTCGGCTCCCTTGCCGAAGCCCATCGAGCCGAACCCCACGTAGACCGGCGGGTCGCCGGCGGCCAGGAAGTCGGTGAGCCGGGCGTCGGGTCGCCAGCCGGCGTCGGCCGGCAGGAACCAGTAGCCGGTCACGTGCGCGGACGGCGGGTAGTCGGCCGGCACCGGCACGACGTGGCGGCTGTACGGGTAGAGCACGGTGACCGGCGACCCGTCCGGGTTGCGCAACGGGTCGGCGAGCCGGCCGGTGCGGCCCAGCCCCACGCGGCGCCGGAAGTCGTTGATCATCGCGCCGTACATGACGGTGGCGATGCGGGGGAACAGGTAGGAGGCGCGGTTGCCCCAGCCACCCAGCGAGGCGCCGCCGAGGAACGGGATCGGGTGCGCCCGCGTCGGGGTGTAGAAGGGCAGCGGGATCGACAGCACCCCGGGCACCCCGAGCGCCTCGGCCATGTGCGGTCCGGCCAGGCACTTGGGGTGGTGGACGATCAGTTCTGGCCGGCTGGCCAGCGCCGCCGCCCACTGCTCGTCGAAGTGCTCGCGCATCGCCTCCCGCATCACGCCCAGCGTCCGCAGCGCGTCGCGCGGCCCGCTCAGCTCCGGCATGACGTCCTGCAGCGTGGTCAGCATGCGCGAGCCCGCGGGGTGCAGGGCCAGCCCGGCGCCGGTGACCAGGTCGCGGAAGCCCTCCGGGACGGCCAGCGCCACCTCGTGGCCGCGGGCCCGGAGGGCGCCGCCGAGCGCGACGTAGGGCTGGATGTCGCCGCGGGTGCCGAAGGTGGTGATCAGGATGCGCACGGTGCCGCCTCGGTCGGCCCGGGCTTGGCCCGGGGCACGGGAAATCGGAGCCGACCAGACTTCCCGGCGCACCTGTTCCGCAGCGTAGACCCGAGCCGTGCCAGGCGCGAGACCCGGCGCTCAGGCCGGGACGTGCCGGTCCGGCGCGACCGGCGCGTCCCGGTGGCCCGCCCGCCGCACCATCACGACGAAGAGCCCCCCGTAGACGACGACGCCGAACACCGCGAGCACCACGGCCAACGGCGTCGCGAGCGCGGCGTAGCCGCCGGTGAGCAGCAGCAGCGCCGGCACCCACCCCGTCACCCAGCCCTGGATCGCGCAGACGGCCCCGGTGTAGCGGCCCAGGCTCTCCCGGCGCAGCCCGAGGACCAGGAAGAACAGCAGCCACAGGAACGCCCAGTGCAACCAGATGACGCCGAAGCCGGGGTCGGCGAAGCGGGTGAAGTTCAGTCCGGAGTAGACGAGCGCGGACAAGAACACGAACAGGCAGAAGTAGCCCAGCCCGGTGCCGTCGAGGTCGAAGGTGAGGTTCAGCCCGACGTAGAGGTAGGTGAAGGCGAACAGGTACAGCCCGGCCGCCGACAGGATCGTGTCGGCGTCGCCGTCCGCGGTGAAGATCAGGTAGGTCGGGGTGATGATCTGCAGCGCGCCGACGAAGAAGTTGATCGGCGCCGCGGACTTGGCGTCCACCCAGCCCAGCAGCATCACGCCGTTGATGAACAGCACGGCGCCGACGAAGAGCAGCCCGACGGATCCCATGGCACGTCCCCTTTCTCGGGGTACACGGGTGGGCCGGTGCCGGGCGGCCGCGCGCCGCCCGGCACCGGGAGGGGAGGGGTCAGGCCCTCGCCACGGGGACGCCCTGACCGGGGTCGATCTGCTGCGGCCCGTTCGCGCTGGGCCGCACGTCGATGTCGAAGATGGCGGTCGGGAGGTAGACCGTCGAGCACGAGTTCGGGATGTCGACGACGCCCGACAGCCGGCCCTCGATCGGCGCGGCGCCCAGGATCATGTAGGCCTGGATGTCGCTGTAGCCGAACTTCTGCAGGTAGTCGATGGCGTGCAGGCAGGCCCGCTGGTACGACAGGTGCGAGTCGAGGTAGCGCTGCTCACCGGAGAGCGTCACCGACGTGCCGGAGAACGCGAGCCACTGGTCGTAGCGCGGGTCGACGTTGCCCGGCATGAAGATCGCGTTCTCGCTGACCCCGTAGGTCGCCATGCCGCCCTTGATCAGGTCGACGTGCAGGTCCATGAACCCGCCCATCTCGATCGCCCCGCAGAAGGTGATCTCGCCGTCGCCCTGGGAGAAGTGCAGGTCGCCCATCGAGAGCTTGGCGCCGTCGACGAAGACGGGGTAGAAGACCCGGGAGCCCTTGGTGAGGTTCTTGATGTCCTGGTTGCCGCCGTTCTCGCGCGGCGGCGCGGTGCGGGCCGCCTCGGCGGCGACCCGGTCGAACTCGTCGCCGCGCAGGCTGCCCAGGATCGCCGAGTCGGGGTTGGGCGGCAGCGCCAGCGGCGGCACCCGGTCCGGGTCGGTGTCGATGAGGGCCTGCTCGCGGGCGTTCCACCTGGCCAGCAGTTGCGCCGACGGAGCGGTGCCCATCAGCCCGGGGTGCACGATGCCGGTGAACGAGACGCCCGGCACGTGCCGCGACGTGGCCCGGCCGCCCTGGAAGTCCCAGACGACCTTGTAGGCGTCCGGGAACTGCTCGGTCAGGAACCCGCCGCCGTTGCGGGTGGCGAAGACACCCGTGTAGCCCCAGCCCTGGCCGGCGAGCGGGCCGGAGTCCTCCTGGGGGATCGGGCCGACGTCGAGGATGTCGACGATGAGCAGGTCGCCCGGTTCGGCGCCCTCGACGGCGATCGGGCCGGACAGCACGTGCACGCCGGGCAGTGGCGCGTTGAGGATGTCGTCGGCGGAGTCGTCGTTGTGGATGGCGCCGTCGAACCACTCGCGGCAGTGCACGCGGAAGCTGTCGCCGGGCTTGACGTGCACCAGCGCCGGGATGTCGGGGTGCCAGCGGTTGTGGCCGACGATGCGCTGCTCGGTGAACTTCTTCTGGGAGTCGAGCGGGAACACGACCTCGGGCATGCGGGAGCACCTCTCTCGTGGACGGCACGGTCGAGCAGGCCCACCGACGGGTGGGCCGATCGGGTCGCGGCCGCGGGGCCGCCTGGGGTCAGGGGCGCGGCAGGTGGCGCGTGCGCGGGTCCAGCCGCGGCGCCGCGCGGCGCGCCCGGGGTGCGGCCGGGACCGCCGACACGACGGCCGGGTCGGTCCGGGACGCCTCGGACCGGTCGATGAGGGCCATCCGGCCGCGGTCGGCGAGCCCCAGCATCGGCGCCGTGATCATGCGCGGCGCGGTCGCGCCGCAGGCCGGGCACGGGACCGTCGCCGGGGCCGTGCCGATCGGCCGGCGGACGTCGAGCGGGCCGTCGACTTCGCAGCGGTAGGTGTAGGTCGCCATCGGGTCCTCACCGTCAACATTGACGAGCGCGGAAATAATTTCTCTGGAAAGTAACGACTGAGCAGGCCGGTGTCAACGGGCCTCGCCGGTCAGAGCTGCTGGATGACGTCCCAGGTCAGGCCGTCGGCCACGGCCAGGAACACGCGCTGGCGCAGGTGCCGGTCGCGGATCTGCACGGTGCCGCGCGGGCTCTCGTACGACAGCCCCTCGGCCACCGACATCATCGGCCGGACCGCCGTCGAACCCGCCCGCCGCATGAGCGCAGTGAGCAGCCGCACCCCCTCGTAGCAGGACTCGCCCAGGCTGTTGAGCACCGGAGCGTCGGCGCCGAAGCGGCGGAAGTACGCCGCCGCGAAGTCCAGGCTCGACGTGGTGGTGAGGTCCTCGAAGTAGCCCGCCGAGGTCATCAGCCCGCGGGTGTTGTCGGCGCCGGAGGCGAGCAGCACGTTCTCGTCGATCAGGGAGCTGAACCGCAGCATGTCGCGGTCCAGGCCGAGCGCGCTGAACGCCCGGTTGAACTCGACGGCGTCGGCGCCGATGAGCAGCATCAGGACGGCGTCGCAGCCGCTGCGCTCCACGCGCTTCAGCACGGGCCCGAAGTCGGTCGTGCCCAGCGGCACGTACATCTCGTCGCAGACGGTGCCGCCGATCCGGCGCAGGAAGCGCCGCGCCACCGCGGCCGAGCGGCGCGGCCAGACGTAGTCGTCGCCGACGATCGTCCACCGCCGGGCCCCGGCCGCCCCGGCGAACCAGTCCAGCGCCGGACCCAGCTGCAGGTCGGGCGTCTCGCCGGTGAGGAACACCCCCGGCCGGTGCTCGCCGCCCTCGTAGAGCGCGGTGTACGCGTAGGGCACCCGGCCGTCGATCACCGGGGCGACGGCCTCCCGCACGGCCGAGATGTGCCAGCCCGTCACCGCCTCGACCGCGCCCGCCTTGAGCAGCGCGTCGACCTCGCGGGCCACCGCGGCCGGCCCCGCGCCGCCGTCGACCGGGACGAGGTTCAGCTCCCGGCCGAGCACGCCGCCCTCGGCGTTGACCTCCTCCATGGCCAGCTCGCCGCAGCTCTCGCAGGACGGCCCGAAGATGCCGGCCGGCCCCTGCAGCGGGATGACCAGCGCCATGTTCAACACGTCCGGTCCGCGGCCGGGCGACGTGGGATGCTGAAGGGCCTCGTAGCGGGCCATCCGGCCACGCTAGCCACATCCGCAGCCCGCGAGCTGCTCCGTTCGGAGGATCGGGATCGAGTGAGCGACGAATCGCTGCGCCTGCTCTCGATCGTCGAACGCGCCGCCACCCAGCGCCTCGACGACGCCCTGCGCGCCGCGGGCGCCGACATCGACCAGTGGCGGATCCTGTCGCTGCTCGCCGAGCGGGGCGGCTGCCCGATGAACGTCGTCGCCGAGCACGCCCTGCTGCTCGCCCCGAAGCTGTCCAAGCTCGTCGACCGCATGGTCTCGGCCAACCTGGTGCTGCGCCGCGTCGACGACGAGGACCGCAGGCGCGTGCTGGTCTTCGCCACCGCCCGCGGCCGGAAGGCGCTGGCCGGCTGGGACATCGCCGCCGCCGGGGTGCAGGAGCAGTTCCAGGAGATCCTCGGCCCCGACAAGGTGGCCCTCGACGAACTCCTGCGCCGGCTCTCGCACGGCCTGCGGTCCTCGGACGCGCCGACGGGCTGAGCGGCCGCCTGGCGGCCCAGCGCGTCAGTTCGCCCAGGGTGACGAAGGTGATGCCGCGATCAGTTGCCGCAGCAGAACCGGGGGAGGCGGCGCTTGAGGCCGAGCGGGGCGACATCGGTGTCGACGACGACACGGCGCATCGTCAGGCGACCTCCGAGCGGCGCATCGCGTAGAGGTCGGCCAGGAAGTCCTCGACCTCGCCGTCGTCGAAGACGCCGTCGCGGGCGAGGTCGTCAGCCGAGCGGATGGGCTCGCCGGCTCCGAACAGATCATCCGCTGTGGGCCCGGGCCGCTCCGGCCGCTCCGGCCGTCCCGGATCGCTCGTGCTCATGATCGTGCCTCCCGATCCGGATCCGGGTGTCCTGCTCCGCGTCCCGGCCCAGCGGTGGGACGCCGACCACCGGTGTCAGTCGTGGGTCAGCCCCGCGGCCGGGGTCACCCGCGCGGCCCGCCGCGCCGGGACGACGGAGGCCAGCACCCCGGCCAGCGCGGCGACCAGGACGACGGCGCCGAGGGAGGGCCAGGGGATCTGCAGTGTGGCGCGGGTCAGTGCCTGCTTGATGAGCGTCTCGTGGGTGACCCAGGCGAACGCGACGCCGATGGTGGTGCCGAGCAGGGTGGCCACCACCGCCATCAGCGCCGCCTCCGCGGCCAGCATCCGCCGCAGCTGCCGGCGCGTCAGGCCCAGCGCGCGCAGCATCGCGTGCTCGCGTGCGCGTTCGAGGACCGACAGCCCCAGCGTGTTCCCGATCCCGACCAGGGCGATCGCCACCGAGACGCCGAGCAGCCCGAGCACCGACCAGGTGAGGACGTCCAGCTCCCGCTGCTGCACGGCGCGGGCCTGCAGTTGGTCCTCCACGCCGGCGCCGGCCCCGGCGGCCAGGCCGGTCAGGTCGTCGACGAGCCGGAGCGGGTCGGCGTCAGGGGCGGTGCGCACCCAGACGGCCCGCGGCTCGGGGGTGTCGACGAGCCGGGCGAGGTCCTCGGGCGCGACGAGGCCGGCGTTGCCCCAGCCCGAGAGGGAGATGACCCGCAGCTCGACGCGCCGGTCGCCGACGCGCACCGCGACCCGGTCGCCGGGCTCGATCCCCAGGTCGCGGAACGAGCCCAGGTCGAGCCGGATCGTGCCCGGTTCCACCCGGGCGAACCCGCCGCCGTCGCGGGCCACGTGCGCCGCGTCGGGTGCGCTGACGACCGGGATCGGGTGGGCGAGGCCGTCGACCCGGGCCACGGCGCCGTGCACGGCGATGGCCCGTTCCACGCCGGTGGTGCCCCGCACCTGGTCGAGGAGGTCGGCGGGCAGCGGCGCGGCGGTCGAGCCGAGCGCCACGTCGACGGGGTGGTTGCGGTTGGTCGTCTCGTCCAGCGCCGCGCCGTAGGTCGCCAGCCCGGTGAGCACGGCGGTCGTCAGGGTGACGCCGATCAGCAGGGCGGCGGTGGTGGTGGCGGTGCGGCGGGGGTTGCGCACGGCGTTCTCGGTCGCCAGCCTGCCGGCGGGCCCGAGCAGCGCCCCGGCGACCCGGACCATCCGGGGGACGACCACCGGCCCGAGCAGCAGCACGCCGCCGAAGAACGCCGCCCCGCCGGCCACCATGACCATGGTGTCGCGGCGGGCGATCGCCACCCCGAGCAGGACCGTCCCGACGACCAGCCCGGACGCGGCGAGCGCGAGCCGCGAGCGGCCGGTGGCCGTGCGCGCGTCGACCGCGGACTCCGGGCGCAGCGCCGCCAGCGGGCTCACCCGGACCACGCCCCGGGTCGGCAGCCAGGACGCGACCGCGGTGACCAGCGTGCCGACCGCGAACCCGGCCAGCAGCCAGGGCACGGGCAGCCCGGGGACACCCATCGGGGTCGTCGGCGCGACCGCGTTGACCAGGGCGATGAGCCCGTAGCCGAGGCCGCCGCCGACCGGCACCCCGATCAGCGACGCGAGCGCCCCGACGGCGAGCGCCTCCCGGCGCACCGACCCGAGCACCTGTCGGCGGGTGGCGCCGACGCAGCGCAGCAGGGCGAAGTCGCGCATCCGCTGGGCGAACAGGATGGCGAACGTGTTCGCCACGACCAGGCCGGCCACGACGAGCGCGACGGCGGCGAACAGCACGCCCATCAGCGCGTACGCGTCGGTGTCGTTGCTGAGCCCGGCCAGGCCCTCGGTGACGTGCTCCTCCGCCGTGCGCGCCACCGCGCCCTCCGGGACGGGCCCGACGTCCCCGCGCACCGCGATCTTGCCGATGTGGAACAGGGGGTGCTCGCGCCAGTGCAGGTACTGCGCCCAGGCGACGTACACCGAAGCCTGGGACTCGGTGGAGGGCGAGTTGACGAGACCGACCACCGCCAGTTCGGTGGCGTCCGCGCCGACCCGGATCCGGTCGCCGACGGCGATGTCGAGGGCAGTGGCGTCCCACACGTGCACGACCGCCTCGCCGTCGCCGGCCGGGAAGCGACCGGCGGTGAGCTCCTGCCAGCGCAGCTCCTCCGACGCGGCGATCGGCCCCACGGTGGTGCTGCCCCGCTCGTCGCCCACCTGCATCGGCAGCAGCACCCGGCCGAGCCCGGACGCGTCGTCGCCGAGGCGGTCGACGAGGGCGATCGCGGCCGCGACGTCGAGGGTGTCCGGGCAGCACGACGGGCCGCGCGGCGGCCGGACCCCCGGATCGGCGACGACCACGTGGTCGGCGCCGCGGTACGGCGCCCCGAAGCCGTCCATGAGCCCGGCCCGCGCCCCGGCGGTGAGCACGCCGACCACGACGACGAAGGCCACCCCGACGACCACCGCGACCGCCGCCGCGACGTAGCGGCGCAGGTGGGTGCGCAGCGACGCGAGCAGGACCGTGCGCATCAGGCGATCCGCCCGTCCCGCATCGTGACGACGTCGTCGGCGTAGGCCGCCGCGTCCCGATCGTGGGTGACCATGACGACGGTCCGGCCGAGCTCGCGCGCCGACCGCCGCAGGTGCTCCAGCACCTCCGCGGACGTGGCGCTGTCCAGGTTGCCGGTGGGCTCGTCGGCGAACAGCAGGTCCGGTCCGGTGACCAGGGCCCGGGCGATCGCGACCCGCTGCTGCTGGCCGCCGGACAGCTCCGCGGGCCGGTGGTCGAGCCGGTCGGCCACGCCGAGGGTCTCGGCGAGGGCGTGCGCGCGCTCCCGCGTCTCCTCGTCGACCCGGCGGCCGCCCAGTTCGAGCGGGAGCAGGATGTTCTGCAGCGCGGTGAGCATCGGCAGCAGGTTGAACGCCTGGAACACGAAGCCGACGTGCTCGCGGCGGAAGACGGTGAGCGCGTCGTCGTCGAGGGAGCCCAGCTCCGTGCCGGCCACGGTCACGGTGCCGCCGCTGGCCTGGTCGAGCCCGGCCAGGCAGTGCATCAGCGTGGACTTGCCCGACCCGCTCGGCCCCATGATCGCGGTGAACCGGCCCCGGACGAGGTCGAGGTCGATGCCGCGCAGGGCGTGCACCTGGGCGTCGCCACGGCCGTAGGTCTTGGTCAGGTCCCGCGCGCTGACGGCGAGCGCCTCCCGGGTGGCCCGGCGGGCTGTGCTGGTCACTACTGGGTCCTCGGATCGTGCGTCGGGTCGGCGTAGAGGGTCGGGCAGCCGGCGTCGGGGGCGTCGGGGCGGAGCTCGAAGTGCCAGGGTTCGTTGCGGTAGACCCGGCACAGGCCGTGCCCGGCGCCGTTCTCGGCCAGCCAGGCCGTGGCGGCGGCCGGACCGATGTCGATCGCCTCGCCGGAGACGTGCAGGGACGTCTCGGGCGTGGCGACCCAGCGGGCGGCCTCCGCCTTCGAGCCGTAGGTCGAGATCGCTTCGTCGAGCAGGTGCTCCTGGTACCCGGGCGAGCGCCAGCCGCTGTTGACGGTGAACGCGACGCCGTCGTCCTCGGCGTCCTCGGCGGCCGCGCGGAGGGCGTCGAGCAGGGCGGGGTCGAGGTTGGCGACGGCCGGGACGTCGTCGAAGACCGTCACGCCGTCGGGGACGACGCCGTCGGCGGCTCCGAGGCGGTCGCCGACGGGACGGTCGGCCACCGGGGGAGCGAGCGGCGGGGCCGCGGTCGCCGGACCGGGTGCGACCGGAGCCGGGGTCGTCCACGACCGGGCCGCCGGTGCGACCGCGACCGCGGCGACGACCAGCGCCGCGACGACGAGGATCGCCGCCGGTCCGCCACGGGACGCACCCCCGGCCGGGACGCGGTGCTGGGGCCGGGGCGGCGGCGGATGTCGCCGGCCCGTGGCCCCTGGCGCCCGCCGCCGGTCGTGGACGGACCGTCCCCGGCCGGTGACGACCGGGATCGGCTGCGTCGGGAACGCATCGGTGGCTGGGAGCGGCGCCCACATCGTCCGGGTCATGCCACCAGCGAAGCCGGGGCGGTGTTGCCGGCGCGTATCCGGTTCTCGATACGTCCACGACATGTCCCGGCTCGTAGCATCGGGGACTTGTGCGCGTGTTGATCGTCGAGGACGAGCCCCTGATGGCCGAGGCCATCCGCGACGGCCTGCGCCTGGAGGCGATCGCGGCCGACATCGCGGGCGACGGCGACACCGCCCTGGAGCTGCTCGACGTCAACTCCTACGACATCGCCGTCCTCGACCGCGACATCCCCGGACCCTCCGGCGACGAGGTCGCCTCGCGCATCGTCGCCTCCGGTCGCGACACCCCGATCCTGATGCTCACCGCGGCCGACCGGCTCGACGACAAGGCGTCCGGGTTCGGGCTCGGCGCCGACGACTACCTCACCAAGCCCTTCGACCTGCGCGAGCTGGTGCTCCGGCTCCGCGCGCTCGACCGCAGGCGGGCGCACAACCGCCCCCCCGTGCGCGAGATCGCCGGCCTGCGCCTGGACCCGTTCCGCCGCGAGGTCCACCGCGACGGCCGCTACGTCGCGCTCACCCGCAAGCAGTTCGCCGTGCTCGACGTCCTCGTCGCCGCGGAGGGCGGCGTCGTCAGTGCCGAGGAGCTGCTGGAACGCGCCTGGGACGAGAACGCCGACCCGTTCACCAACGCCGTGCGGATCACCGTCTCGGCGCTGCGCAAGCGCCTCGGCGAACCCGGGATCATCGCCACCGTCGCCGGCGTGGGCTACCGCATCGACACCGGGGGAGGCGACCGTGGATAGGGCACCCGGTCTGAGCGTCCGGCTGAAGCTGACCCTGAGCTACGCCGGCTTCCTGATGGTCGCCGGTGTGCTGCTGCTGACCGCCGTGTGGGTCTTCCTGCTGCGGGGCGTCGCGCCGCCGAGCCTGTACGCCCCCAGCTTCGCCAACGTCCTGCGGGTGTTCGACCCGAACAACTTCGGCCCGGTCGTCTTCGGCTCGGCGGCGGCCGTGGTGCTGGTGTTCCTGCTGGTGTTCGGCCTCGTCGGGGGCTGGATCCTGGCCGGGCGGATGCTCGCTCCGCTGACCCGCATCGCCGACGCCACCCGCACGGCCGCGACCGGGACGCTCTCCCACCGCATCGAGCTGCCGGGCCGCCGCGACGAGTTCCGCGAACTCGCCGACGCCTTCGACTCCATGCTCGCCCGGCTCGAAGCGCACGTCGCCGAGCAGCGCAGGTTCGCCGCGAACGCCTCGCACGAGCTGCGCACCCCGCTGGCCATCACCCGGACGCTCCTCGACGTGGCCCGCAGCGAACCCGACGGCGACCCCGCCGACCTCGTCGACCGCCTCCGCGTCGTCAACAGCCGGGCCATCGACCTCACCGAGGCGCTGCTGCTGCTCAGCCGCACCGAGCAGCGGTCCTTCACCCGCGAGCCGGTCGACCTGTCGCTCGTCGCGGACGAGGCCGCCGAGACGCTGCTGCCCCTCGCCGAGAAGCACGGCGTCACCGTGGAGACCTCCGGCGACGTCACGCCCACCACCGGCTCGGCCGCGCTCCTGCTGCAGATGGCGACGAACCTCGTGCACAACGCGATCGTGCACAACCTGCCCGGGCGGGGCACGGTGCGCGTCACGACGGGCGTCGACGCGGGGGGCGCGCTGCTGGTCGTCGAGAACACCGGGGAGGTGCTCGCCCCGGAGCTGGTGGCGACGCTCGCCGAGCCGTTCCGCCGCGGCACCGACCGCGTCCGCACCGACCACGCGGGCATCGGCCTGGGCCTGGCGATCGTCAAGAGCATCGCGCAGGCGCACGACGGGACCCTCACGCTCACCCCCGGGCGCGCCGGCGGGCTCCGCGTCGCGGTGCACCTGCCCGCCCCGCGCTGACCCGTTGGCGTCACGCACACCTCGTTGCTGCGACGCACATGTCGTCACGTGTGCGCGACGACCAGCAGGTGTGCGTGACGCGAGCCGGAGGCCGAACGACCAGCGTCCGATACCCGCGGCGGGTCAGCGCAGGAGGTCGAAGAACGCGGCGAGTTCGGCGGCGAACAGCCCCGGCTGCTCCCAGGCGGCGAAGTGGCCACCGCGCTCGGGCTCGTTCCAGTGGCGGATGTCGGTGAAGCGGCGGGCGGCGTCGGCCCTGGTCGGCCGCTGCAGCTCGTAGGGGAAGACCGAGCACCCGGTCGGGACGTGCACGAGGTCGTCGTCGGTCAGCGGGCCGTCGATCCAGCGGCTGACGTCGGCCAGGCTCTCCCAGTAGAGCCGGGCGGCCGACGCGCCGGTGCGGGGCAGCCAGTAGTGCATGAGGTTGTCCAGGACCGCGTCGCGGCCGAGCCGGCTGCGGGGGTCGGTCCAGCGGTCGAGCTTCTCGCCGATCCAGGCGGCCAGGCCGGCCGGTGAGTCGGTGAGCGAGTACCCGATCGTCTGCGGGCGGGTGCGCTGCTGGTGGGAGTACCCCGATTCGTCGTCGTCGGCCGCGGCGGGCTCGGTCCGCGGGGCCAGCGGGGGCAGCAGGTGGATGCCGACGACGTGGTCGGGGTCCTGCTGGCCGAGGCAGGCGCTGACGCTGGTGCCCCAGTCGCTGCCCGCGGCGCCGTAGGCGCGGTAGCCGAGCCTGGCCATCAGGGTCGCCCACGCGTCGGCGATGCGCTGCACGCCCCAGCCGGCCTCGGCCGGTTTGTCGCTCCAGCCGTAGCCCGGCAGCGACGGCACGACGCAGTCGAAGCCGGCGTCGGTGAGGGGCCCGATCGCGTCCAGGAACTCGACGACCGAACCGGGCCAGCCGTGGGTGAGGACGAGCGGGAACGCGTCCGGGCGCGCCGACCGCGCGTGCAGGAAGTGCACGCCCACGCCGTCGATCGTGGTGCGGAACTGGCCGATCGCGGCCAGCCGGGCGGCGCAGGCGCGCCAGTCGTACCCGTCGGCCCAGTACGCGCACAGCTGCCGCAGCTCCTCCAGGTCGACGCCCTGCGCGGCATCCGGTGCGGGATCCGGCCAGCGGGTCTCGCGCAGCCGGGACCGCAGCGCGAGCAGCTCGCCGTCGGGGACGTGGGGGGTGAACGGCTCGACGTCCCGGCCCGGGCTCACGACCGGCCCCGCTCGCCGCGCCTGGCCGGGGCGACCCAGCGGCCCTGCTCGGCGCCGGCGTACATCGCCTCCATGACGGCGACGCGGTCGGCCGCCTCGCCCGCGGACACCAGCGCGTCGACGGGGTGCCCGAGCAGCGCGTCGAGGTAGAGGTCGAACGCGTGCGGCAGCGGCGGCGGCAGGTCGGTCCAGACCCGGCGGCCGTCCGCGCCGTCCACGTGGTCGCTGCGGTAGCGCAGCTCACCGTGGGCGAACGTGGCGTGCCCGTGGGAGCCGGCGACCTCGACCGAGACCGGCGCGCCCGGATCGACCCAGGACCCGGCCACGGCGGCGATCACCCCGTCGTCGAACACCAGCAGGCCCTCCCCGAACTCGTCGCACCCCGGTCGGCGGTCGGTGAGCGACCCGACCGCCGCCGTCACCCTGGCGACGGGGGAGCGGTCGCCGAGGACCCAGCAGAGCAGGTCGACGGCGTGCGTGGCGACGTCGCCGAACCCGCCGAAGCCGGCCTCGGCGGGATCGGCCATCCACCGCCACTCGTCGTCGAACCAGCCGTCGAGGGCGCCCCCGTGGGCGATGCGCACCCGGGCGCCGGTGACGGTGCCGAGGTTGCCCCGGCGCACCTCGTCGCGCAGGAACCGCACGGCCGGCTCGGCGCGGCGCAGGTAGCCGGTCTGGAAGGTGACGCCGCTGCCGTCGATCAGGTCGGCGAGCAGGTGCGCGTCGGCGGCCGTGACCGCCAGCGGCTTGTCGACGAAGACGTCCTTGCCCGCGCGCACGCACGCCGCGACGAGTTCGGTGTGGCGGACGTTCTCCGAGGCGATGACCACGGAGCCGATCGCGGGGTCGTCGAGCACCTCGCGCAGCTCGGTGCGGACGGCGGTCGCCGGGCCGAGCGCGGCGGCCACCCGCTCCGCCCGCGCGCGGTCGTGGTCCCAGACGGCGGCGACCTGCACCCGCCAGCGGAAGGACTCGACGTCGGCGCGCCGGCGCAGGCGCTCGACGAAGTCCCGCGTGTGGATGTGCGCGCACCCGACGAACGCGAGCCGGATCACGGGGCACCCACCGCGGCGGCCTCGGCCCACGGCAGGGGCGCCGGCGGGGCGAAGTCGGAGGGGACCGCGACCCGCTCACCGGTGCGGACCGCGGAGTCGACCGCCGCGAGCACGTCGACGACGTGGGCGGCCTGCTCGGCGCCGCACCGGTGCGGCCGGCCGGTCGCGACGGCCTCGATCATGTCGACCACACCGCGGCCGTTCTCGACGTCGACGCGGGCGTCGCGGACCAGCGGGACCGGCGCGAACCGGCCGTCGCGGCCGGCGCGCTCGACGGGGGCCCCGAAGTGCTGCCAGTCGCCCAGGTGCACCGTGCCTTCGTCCCCGTGCAGATCGACCGTCGCCGAGCCCCGGCCGCCGCGCGGCAGGTGGAACCCGGCGCTCAGCCGGACCGTCGTTCCGTCGGCGAGGGTGAGCACGGCGACGACGAAGTCCGGGGTCGTCACGGCGAACCGGGTGCCGTCGAGGGTCGTGCGCTCGTCGCGCAGCACGCGCCCCGTCGCGTGCACGGTGCGCACGGGCCCGAGCATCGCGGTGACCAGCGTGAGCGGGTAGACGGCCAGGTCGGCCACCGGCCCGATCCGGTAGAACGGCTCGGGCGCCGGGTGCCACGCCTCCAGCGGCCCGCCGTGCGCCTCGGCGAACACGGTGCGGACCCGCCCGATCGCCCCCTCGCGGACCAGCCGCCACGCCGTCTGCTGGGCCTCGCCCAGCAGCGTGCACGGCGCGCACCCCAGCCGACGACCGGTCGCGCGCGCCAGGTCGAGCAGCTCGCGGGCCTCCGCCGGGGTCGTGGCCAGCGGCTTCTCGCTGTACACGTGGGCGCCTGCACGCAGGCACCGCCGGGTGACCTCGGCGTGGGCGGCGAACACGGTGGTGTTGACGACCAGGTCGACGCCGTCGGCCAGGAGGTCGTCCGGGGTGGTGTGGGCCCGGGCCGAGAAGGCCCCGGCCAGGGCCTCGGCGCGCTCGGCGACGACGTCGCAGACGCCGACGAGCTCGGCGACCCCCGAGCGCCGCAGGTCCTGCGCGTAGGACCGCGCGATCTGCCCCGCGCCGACGATCCCGACCCTCATCGCCGCACCGCGATTTTTCTCATGCAGCGAGCATAATCAGTCGAGAGGTTGTCGCAAGCCTGATTCCGGGCCTCCCGCGGCAGGGCCCGGCATCACCCGGTGCCGGGCGCCGGTGCGTCGACCCGGGAGAGCCGCAATTGGCTCGCCGCGAAGGCGTCGCCGCACGCCGTGCAGTGCACCTCGGCCACGAACTCGTGCCCGCAGGTGTGGTCGAACCGCACCGGGTCGGCGCCGCCCCTGACGTGCTCGTGGCCCCAGCGCTTGAGGGTGAGCAGCACGGGCGCCAGGTCGCGACCGGCGGCGGTCAGCCGGTACGCGTAGCGCGGCGGGCGCTCGCTGTACAGCTCGCGGGCGATCACGTCGTGCTCGACGAGCTTCTTGAGCCGCGCCGCGACGATGTCCCTCGGCGCCCCGGTGTTGCGCACGATCTCGACGAAGCGCTGCTGGGCGTAGAACAGCTCGCGCACGACCAGCAGGCTCCACCGGTCGCCGACGACATCGAGGGCGTCGGCGATCGTGCAGTCCCTGGGGGTCTCCTCCGGTGGCGCTGTAGGCACGGTCACATTCTCGCACAGTGGGTTGTGCTTTCAAACCGACCCCTCCAGGGTGGAGTCGGTTTGAAAACTCGACTCACTTCGGGAGGATCGGTGTCCGCTGCCACCAGGACGACGTTCGACGACTTCGGGCGGGCCGGCGCCGGCCCGCGGGACCGGCGATGAGCACCCGGGAGGCGCCCCCGACCGGGGAGGTCGCGACCGAGGCGGCCACCAGGACGACGGTGCTGCTGTGCGTGGCCGCGTTCATGACGATGCTGGACCTGTTCATCGTGAACGTGGCGTTCCGATCGATCGGGGAGACCTACCCCGGGTCGTCGCTGGCCGAGCTCAGCTGGGTCCTCAACGGCTACACCGTCGTCTACGCCGCGTTCCTCATCCCGGCGGGCAGCCTCTCCGACCGGTACGGGCGCAAGCAGGGCTTCCTCGTCGGGCTGGGGCTGTTCACGATCGCCAGCCTCGGGTGCGCGGTCGCGCCGTCGCTGTGGGTCCTGATCGGGTTCCGGGTCGCCCAGGCCGTCGGCGCGGCGGTGCTGACCCCGGCGAGCCTCGGGCTGATCCTCAGCGTGCTGCCGCAGGCGCGACGCGCCGGCGCGGTGAAGACCTGGGCCGTCACCTCCTCGTTCGCCGGCGCGCTCGGACCGGTCGTCGGGGGCCTGCTGGCCGAGTTCTCGTGGCGGTGGGCGTTCCTGATCAACCTGCCGATCGGCCTGGTCGCGCTCGTGCTGGCCGCCCGCCTGATCCCCAGGAGCGCGCCGTCGTCGCGGGCCCGCGTCCCCGACCCGGTGGGCGCGGCCGCGATCGCGGTCGCCGTCGGGGCCGGCTCGCTGGGCCTGGTGATGGCCGACGAGTGGGGGTGGACGTCGGGTCCGATGCTGCTGACCGGTGCGCTCGTGCTGCTCGCCGCGGCGCTGCTGGTCCACCGGGTCCGGAGGCACCCGGAACCGGTGCTGCCGCGCCGGTTGTTCCGGGTGCCCAGCTTCAGCGTCGCGAACCTGACGATCCTGCTGTTCACCAGCGCGTTCAGCGCTGTCTTCCTGGGCGTGTCGCTGTGGCTGGGGGCGGCGGCCGGCTACAGCCCGCTCCAAGCGGGACTCGCGATGCTCCCCGGCCCGTTGGCCGTGCCGCTCTTCGCGGCGTTGACCCAGCGCTGGGCCGCGACCGCGCCGCCCCGGTACGTGGTCTCCGTCGGGCTCGCGGTCTTCGGGCTCGGCTCGCTGCTGCTGGCCACCAGCGGTGGAGCGCAGTGGGCCACCGACGTGCTCCCCGGCTGGATCGTCATCGGCGTCGGCATCGGGATCTGCATGCCCACCCTCATCGGCGCCGCGACCGCCGACCTCGCCCCGGCGGACGCCGCCACCGGGAGCGCGGTGGTCAACACCGCCCGCCAGGCGGGCTACGCGCTCGGCGTCGCCGGCCTCGTGGCGATCCTCGGCAGCCGCGCGAACCTGCACGTCGACGGCGCCTTCCGCGAAGGCTGGCTCTACGTCACCGCCCTGGTGCTCATCAGTGCGGTGGCCGCGCTCTTCATCCGGCAGCACGGAAGCCGGGTGACCCGGCGATGACCGCGTCCCGGCCGCTGACCGAAGCGACGGACCCCGACGTCCTCACCCCGGACGCGGGCGCACGGATCCTCGCGGGCGCCCCGTGGCGGCGGTTCGGCGTCTTCGGCGACAGCCTGTCGCTCGGCGTCGGGGACCCGACCCCGGGCTACGACGACCTGGGGTGGGCCGCGCGGGTGGAGCGGATCCTGCGGCGGGTCGCCCCCGACCTCGCCCACCTCACCACCGCGAGGGTCGGCGCGACGACCGCGCAGGCGCTCGCCGAGCAGGCGGCCCGGATCGAGGCCTTCGGCCCGGACCTCCTGCACCTCAACAGCGGTGCCAACGACATCATGCGCCGCAAGCCCGACTGGAGCCGGATCGAGGACGACCTCCGCGCCATGTACGCGTGGGCGAAGGGAACCGGCGCCCGGCTGACCGTGTTCACCCTCGGCCGCGCCTTCGTCGTCCCCGCCTTCCCCGACTTCAGCGCCCGCGTGGACCGCCTCAACGGCATCACGCGCGCGCTGGCCGCCGAGCACGGCGCGGCCGTCGTCGACTCCTGGGACCACCCGCTGAACGACCGCCCGAACCTGCTCAGCGAGGACCGGATCCACTTCGCCACGACGGGGCAAGCGGTCCTCGCCAGCCTGGTGGTCCAGACGCTCGGCGCCCTCCTGGCCGACCAGGCCTAGTCGGCCGGCTGCTGGGCGGCGAGGCTGGCCCGGGCCGCGACCATGAAGGCCGTCTTGTGCGGCTCCAGGTGCGCGTTCACCTCCTGATCGGAGGTGTCCCGCCACACCGCTTGGTTGAGGGCGCGTCCGTAGTCGTGCAGTGGCGCGTGCAGGACGGGATCGCTGAGCAGGGCCAGGGTCCGGTCCGCCGCCCACAGCTTGGCCATGACGGCCTGCGTCTCGGTCATCCAGCCGCCCTCGTCGTCGCCCCACGGATCGGGACGGCTGTAGGCAGCCCGCTCGGCCTCCTGCGCGTGGACGGTGAACTCCTTGATGGCCTGGATCAGCTCGGCCCGCCGCGCCTCCGCGGTGGCCAGCCGCTGGCGCCGCAGTTCCGACCGCTCGGCCGCGCGCTGCGTCGCGCGCTGGGTGAACGCCGTCAGCCCGCCGCCCACGAGGACCCCGACGAGCGACAGGACGGAGGTCCACAGCCCTGCGGCCATCCCATCGCCTCCGATCGGTCGGGACCGGTCCCGACGATGCTCCCATCCGCGGTCGGTCGGTGAGGCCGGGGTGCGTCGTGCGGCATCGCGGCGGCAGCGGGGTGGAAGCGGGCGTTGCTTGACTCGCACCCACACGCGCCATTCCCGGGCGCGGAACGGGAGGACGTCATCGTGCTGCTCAGAATCCGAACCGCCGTCGCCCTCGCGGCCTGTGCCGTCGTCGCCGGAATCGTCGTGGCGTCAGGTGCGGTCATCGGCTCGCCGGCGACGACCACGCTCGCCGGCGACGGCAACGATTCGGTCCGGATCACCACGGGGGTCGACAACCGAGACTTCTGAGGGGGCTGAGGTCGACAGCGCAATCGATCGAGGTGCGGTCCGCCTGCCGGACGTATCGACTCCGGTGGAAAAGCGCGGTGCGAGCCTCGAAGGATCCGCACGAGCGGATTGGCGCGTCCTATGGCGAATTGTCCGAGAGCCCTCACCGGACGGGGACCTGAGTGAGCACGGGCAACCGGGCGGTACGCCGAGCCGACGTGCGCTCGCGGCCTCGGCGGTGGAGGCGCTGGCCGCATCCCGGTTGTCCTGGCGCGCCGGCCGCGGGCTCTACCTGGGCCTGCTGGCCTGCACGCTGGTCGGCGGGCTGCTGCCGGCGGCCGTGGCGTGGTCGACGAAGGTGGTCGTCGACGTCGTCGGGGCGGGGACGGTGGGGCGCTGGTCGGGGCGGTGTCGACCACGTCCCTGCCCGCGGGCACGCTATTGGCGGTGCTCTCCACGGACTGCGCGCCGTGCCGGGAGCAGTTGACCCCGTTCACCGAGCGGGCCGCAGCACACCCCGGCGGCCGGGACCGGGTCCTCGCCGTCGTCGTCGGCGAGGACGACACGACCGCCGCGCCGTTCGTCGCCGCGCTCGCCGATGTCGCCCAGGTGGTCCGTGAACCGCTCGGCGGTCCGGTGGCACAAACCTTCTCAGCGACCGGCTTCATGGCCCCACCCGAGACACAGGGGCCACCCGAGGGCCATCGATCTTCGCGGCTGGATCTTGCGGGAGCCGTCGTCGCTGGTGGTGAAGGGTGCCCCCGGCAGGATTCGAACCTGCGACACACGGTTTAGGAAACCGATGCTCTATCCCCTGAGCTACGAGGGCGCACGGGCATCGTAGCCGCCGCTACCGGCGCCCCTTGGCCAGCCCGTGCTCCACCAGGCTCCGCCCCGTGTCCACCACGGTCTCCGCGGTCGGGCGCATCGTCCAGCCCAGGTCGTCGACGGCCTTGGCCGACGAGACGTGATCCTCGCGCCCGACGAAGGCCAGGGCCATGCGGAGGGTGGGGTCGAAGCGGGCGGCGAGCCAGAACGCCCAGTACGGGAGTCGGCGGGTGGGGACGCGGTGTCCGTCGGGGTTGAGGGCGGCGGCGAGGGTGCGGGCCATGTCGGGGAGCCAGGTGTGGGGGCCGGCGCAGATGTAGCGGTTGCCGGGGGCCTTGGGGCTCTCCAGTGCGAGCCGGTGGGCGGTGGCGAGGTCGCGGACGTCGACGGGGGCGAAGCCGAGCATCGGGACGGCGGGCATGCCGCCGTCGAGGAGGCGCTGGATCGTCTCCAGGGACGAGCGGGGGTCGGGGTGCTGGAGGGGGCCGAGGACGAGGCCGGGGTTGATGGCGGCGAGCTCGATGCGGCCGTCCTCCTCGACGAACTCCCAGGCGGCCCGCTCGGCGAGGGTCTTGCTCTTCGCGTACGGGGTGGCCTGCTCCGGCTTCGACCAGTCGGCCTCGGTGAGGGGGTGGGCGGCGTCGTGGGGGTTGCCGGCGGTGACGGCGGCGACCGACGAGGTCAGGACGACGCGGCGGACCGTGCCGCTCGCGGCGGCGGCGCGCAGGACGCGCAGGGTGCCGTCGACGGCGGGGCGGATGAGGTCGTCCTCGTGCTTCGGCGCCTCGGGCGGGAAGGGAGAGGCGACGTGCAGCACCGCTGAGCAGCCGGCCACGGCCTCGGCCCAGCCGCCGTCGCTGTCCAGGCGGGCCTCGACGAACTCCAGCGGGCCGCCGAGGCGGCGCAGGTGGTCGGTCTTGGCGGAGCCGAGGCGCCGGACGGTGCCGCGCACGGCGTACCCGTGCGTGAGCAGTTCGGCGATGCAGTGCCCGGCGATGAAGCCGGTGGCTCCGGTGACCAGGACGAGCTCGGACATGGGTGCCTCCAGGGAGTCGTCTAAGCGGTGTTCAGAATCTAAGCGCCGCATAGACCTGTCAAGCCCCTACGCTCTCGGGGTGTCCGCCAACCGACCGCGCGCCAGCTACCACCACGGGTCGTTGCGGGAGACCCTGGTGCGCGCGTGCCTGGAGCTGATCCGGGCCGAGGGGATCGGGGCGGTCAGCCTGCGGCGGGTCGCCCGCGAGGCCGGCGTCAGCCCGGGCGCGCCCTACCACCACTTCCCCGACCGCGCCGCCCTGCTGACGGCCATCGCGGGGGAGGGCTTCGCGATGCTGGAGGAACGGCTCGTCGACGCCCGGGCCGCGGCGCCGTCGCCATCCGCGGCGTTGACCGCGTTGACCGAGACCTACGTGCGGTTCGCCCACGAGCAGCCCGCCTACTTCCACCTCATGTTCCGCCCCGAGCTGGCCCACCCGGACAAGGACGAGGCGGCGAAGGAGGCGGCCGACCGCTCCTTCCAGGTCCTCTGCGACACCGTCGCCGACTGCCAGCGCGCGGGCGATGTGCCGGCGGGCGACCCGGGCCCGTTGGTCACGGCGCTGTGGGCGCTCGCGCACGGGCTGGCGTCGCTGTGGGTCGACGGCCCGCTCGACGGGCGGGCGAAGGGGTTCGCCGGGTCGACGGAGGCGCTCGTCGCGCAGGTCGCGCAGGGCGTCGCGGCGGTGCTGGCCGGGGCGGCGCGGGCCGGCGTGCGCCTCGGGCCGTGACCCGCCCCCGTCGAGAACGAGGTTGTCGTGGATGTGAGCGGTCACAACGCGCAGCACGTTCGTTCTCAACGGATGAGGGGGAGAATCGGGGGTGATGGGTGACGTGGAGGATCTGGCGGAGGTCGCGCCGCGCGGGCAGTACCTGCGGGTGTGCGCACTGACCGGGGCGGGCATCAGCGTGGCGGCGGGGTTGGGCACGTTCCGCGGCCCGGACGGGCTGTGGACGATCGCGCCCGAGGTGGAGCGGGCGATGCACGCGGACCTGCTGCCCGACAACGTCGACGCCCTGTGGGCGGTGTGGGGCGGCATGCGCGAGACCGCCGAGCGCGCCGGGCCGACGCCGGCGCACCGCGCGCTGGCTGCCGCGGGCGCCGCGGTGATCACCCAGAACATCGACGGGCTGCACCAGGCGGCCGGCTCGCCGGGCGTCGTCGAGTTGCACGGTTCCGCGGGGCGGGCGAGCTGCCTCGACCCGTTCTGCGGCTGGCGGGGTCCCGCCGCGCAGGCCCGCGAGTTCGACCCGCCCGCCTGCCCGATGTGCGGGTGCTCGGCCCGGCCGGCGGTCGTGCTGTTCGGGGAGAACCTGGACACGGGCAACCTGACGGCCGCGCACGCGCTGGCCGCCAACTGCGACCTGTTCCTGGCGGTCGGCACCTCCGGGCGGGTCGCCCCGGCGGCCTGGCTGGCCCCGGCCGCGCGCAAGGCGGGCGCGCTCTGCGTCAACATCGACCTGCACCCCGACGGCGAGCTCGACCCGGCGTTCCACGCCCGCGTCGTCGGCGACGCCCAGGACGTCCTGTCGCGCTGGGCGGAGAGTTAGCTCCGCCGCATGAACGCCTCGACGCCGTCGAGGTAGAGCTCCAGCCCGAACCGGAAGTCCTCCTCCAGGTCCTGGCCGATCATCTCCGGGCCGCTGAACGCGCCGCTGGAGACCACCCGGCTCAGCGCCGGGAAGCGGACCGGGTCGATCAGCTCGGCCAGCGCGCGCCCGTAGTCCGGCCCGAACCGGTCGGGGTCGCGGTCGTAGCTGCGCTGCAGGTCGCGGCCCAGGCGCATCTCGCCGTGCACGAAGGTGATCAGGTTCTGCACGATGCCGACCTTCTGCAGCTCGGCGAGCGGGGTGTCGGTCAGCGCTCCGAGCGCGGAGTCGAACCAGGCGAGGTTGTTGGGGCCGATCGGCGGCCCGTTCACCGGGAGCTGGGCGAACCAGCCGTGCTCGTGCAGCGTCGCCAGGATCGACAGCGCCCAGGTGGTCAGGCCGGTGCGCCAGTCCATGCCGGACAGGTCGGGCGGGTCCGCGAGGGCGGCGTCGCCCATCAGCATCAGCAGTTCGTCCTTGCTGCGCACGTGCCGGTAGAGCGCCATCGTCGACTTGCCCAGCTCGGCGGCGACCTTGGCCATCGACACCGCGGCCAGCCCGTCCGCGTCGGCGACGGTGACGGCCGCCCGCACGATCTCGTCGACGCTCAGCATGGCCTTGGGGCCGCGTCGCGCCGACTCCCGCCGTCCCCACAGCAGGGCGATCTCGTCGGGGAGGGGGACGGGATCGGGCATGGACACAGTCTAGGAGTGCCCTTCCGGACGAAACTGCGTAGCTGGTACGCTCACTAGCGTACGACATACGCAGTGAAGGGGGTAGCTGTGATCATCGAAGCGGCGGGCGTCGAGAAGTCCTACGGCGCGACGAAGGTGCTCGACGGGATCGACCTGGCGGTGCGCGAGGGCACGGTCTGCGCGCTGCTCGGCCCGAACGGCGCCGGCAAGACCACCATGGTGCGGATCCTCAGCACGCTGATCCGGGCCGACGCGGGCGAGATCCGCGTCGCGGGCCACGACGTGCGGCGCGAGGCCGCCGCGGTGCGCGCGCTCATCAGCCTGACCGGCCAGTACGCGGCCGTTGACGAGGAGCAGACCGGCCGGGAGAACCTGGTGATGGTCGGGCGGCTCATGCACCTGGGCCGGGCCGCCGCCCGCCGCCGGGCCGACGAGCTGCTGGAGCGCTTCGACCTCGTCGACGCCGCGGACCGGCGCGTGCGCACCTACTCCGGCGGCATGCGCCGCCGGCTCGACCTGGGGATGAGCCTGGTCAGCGCCCCGCGGGTGATCTTCCTGGACGAGCCGACCACCGGCCTCGACCCGACCAGCCGGGAGACGATGTGGGGCGCGGTCTCCGAGCTCGTCCGCGCCGGCACGACCATCCTGCTGACCACCCAGTACCTGGAGGAGGCCGACCGGCTCGCCGACCGGATCGTGCTCGTCGACGGCGGCCGCGTCGCCGCGTCGGGCACGGCCGACTCGCTCAAGGCCGAGGTCGGCGGCTCCCGGCTCGACCTGCACTTCGACCGGCGCTCCGAGCTGGACCGGGCCGCCGCCCTGCTCACCGGGACCGTCGACGTCGAGCGGCTCGTCCTGGGCGTCGCCTCCGACGGCAGCGCCGCCCACCTGCGCCACGTGCTCGACGGGCTCGCCGACGCCGGCGTCGACGTGGCCCGCGCCGACGGTCACCGCCCGACCCTCGACGACGTGTTCCGCGCCGTCACCGCCGCCCGGCCCGCCGACCGCGCCGGCGTCCCGGCCTGAACCGCGAGGAGCTGACGATGACCACGTCCACCGCCGTCCGACCCGTGCACACCGGTGTCGCCGCCGGTCTGTCCGACTCCCTCACGATGATCGACCGCAGCGTCCGGCTGACCCGGCGCAACCTCGACACGCTGATCGTCTCGGTTGTCCTGCCGGTGATGATGATGCTGCTGTTCGTCTTCGTCTTCGGCGGCGCCATCGACGCGGGCTCGGCCGAGTACGTGAACTACGTCGTGCCAGGAATCCTGGTGCTCTGCACCGGCTACGGCGCGTCGTCGACGGCGATGTCGGTGACCAACGACCTGACCACCGGCATGATCGACCGGCTGCGCTCGCTGCCGATCCGCGGCTCCGCCGTGCTCACCGGGCACGTCGTGGCCAGCGTGGCCCGCAACGCGGTGTCCACCGCGCTGGTCGTGCTGGTCGCGCTGGCCGTCGGCTTCCGCCCGACCGGCTCGCTCGCCGACTGGCTGCTCGCGGCCGGCCTGCTGCTGCTCTACGTGCTGGCGCTGTCCTGGCTGGCCGCCGGGGTCGGCGCGCTGGCTCGGACGGTCGAGTCGGCGAGCCTGTTCGGCTTCTTCATGCTGTTCCTGCCCTACCTGAGCAGCGCGTTCGTCCCGACCAGCAGCATGCCCGCGGTGCTGCGGGCGATCGGGGAGAACCAGCCGATCACCCCGGTCGTCGAGGCCGTGCGCGGCCTGCTCATCGGCACCCCGATCGGGTCCAGCGGCTGGATCGGCCTGCTCTGGTGCGCGGGACTGCTCGTCGTCGGCTACGCCTTCGCGACCACTGCGTTCGTCCGCCGCACCCGGCGCTGAGCGGCCCCCGCCGGGCCGGGCGCCCGTGATCGAACCCTCCGCACAGCAGCCTCTCAGGCATGTCTCAGACGCCGGGTTCACACTGACCGCATGCGCATTCTCGTGGTCGACGACGATCGGGCCGTCCGCGACTCGTTGCGCCGCTCCCTCGCCTTCAACGGCTACCAGGTCGAGCTCGCCAACGACGGCGTCGCGGCCCTCGACGCCATCGGCGCCCAGCGCCCGGACGCGGTGGTCCTGGACGTCATGATGCCCCGGCTCGACGGCCTGGAGGTCTGCCGGCGCCTGCGCGGCAGCGGCGACGACCTCCCCATCCTGGTGCTCACCGCGCGCGACGCGGTGTCCGACCGGGTCGCCGGGCTGGACGCCGGAGCCGACGACTACCTGCCCAAGCCGTTCGCCCTGGAGGAGCTGCTGGCCCGGCTGCGGGCGCTGCTGCGCAGGCGCACGCCCGACGACATCGCCGCCTCGGCCGGGCAGGACCGCACGCTGCGGTTCGGCGACCTCAGCCTCGACCCCGACACCCGCGAGGTCCGCAGGGGCGAGCGCGGCATCAGCCTCACCCGCACCGAGTTCTCCCTGCTGGAGCTGCTGCTGACCAACCCGCGCCGGGTGCTGTCCCGCGCGCAGATCCTCGAGCAGGTCTGGGGCTACGACTTCCCGACCACCGGCAACGCGCTGGAGGTCTACATCGGCTACCTGCGCCGCAAGACCGAGGCCGACGGCGAGCCGCGGCTGATCCACACCGTGCGCGGCGTCGGCTACGTGCTGCGCGACACGCCGCCGTGAGGCCCGGTCGCGCCGCGCGGGAGGCCCCCGGCCCCGCGGCCGACCGGCCGACCGTGCCGGTGGCCGTGCCGCGGCTGCGCTCCGACGGCTCCGTCGCGCGCATCGAGGTGCTCGACAACTTCTCGCTGCGCTCGCGCATCGCGATCCTGGCGGCGCTGGTGGCCGCGCTCGTCGTCGTGCTGGTGTCGGTGGCCGCGTTCATCACCGTGCGGCTCAACGTCATGCAGAGCCTCGACGCCAACCTCCTGCAGCGGGCGCAGGCGGCCGCGCAGAGCGAGCTGGCCAACCCCACCCTGCTGGCGACCCTCCCGACCGAGGTGCTGGGCGCCGGCGACATCCGGCTCGCGCTGCTGCACGCCGACGGCCGGGCCAGCTCGGCCCAGCGGCAGGCCTCCGCGCCGCCGCTGGACGAGCAGGAGCTGGAGGTCGCGGTCGGGCTGGAGACGTACTCGGTGCGGACCGCCGAGCTCGACCGCGTGCAGTACCGGGTGGTCGCGGTGGGGGCGGGCCCGGGCCGGGCGCTGGTGATCGCCCAGAAGCTGGGGCCGACCCAGCAGATGCTGACCGGGCTCGGCGTGGCGCTGCCGGTCGTCGGCGCCATCGGCGTCGTGCTGGCCGGCCTGGCCGGCATGGCGGTCGCCCGCGCCGGGCTGCGCCCGGTCGACCGGCTGACCGCGGCGGCGGAGCGGATCGCGGTCACCGGCGACCTGCGCCAGATCCCGGTCGACGGCTCCGACGAGCTGGCCCGGCTGACGCGCAGCTTCAACGAGATGCTCGACGCGCTGGCCGCCTCCCAGGACCAGCAGCGCCGGCTGGTCGCCGACGCCGGCCATGAGCTGCGCACCCCGCTGACCTCCATGCGCACCAACCTGGAGCTGCTGGCCGCGGCGAGCAGGCCGGGGGCGCCCGCGCTGCCCGAGTCCGACCGCGCCGAGATCCTCGACGACGTGCAGGCCCAGGTCGCGGAGCTGTCCACGCTGGTGGGCGACCTGGTCGAGCTGGCCCGCGAGGACGCGCCGCAGCGCGTGCACGAGCCCGTGGAGCTCACCGACGTGGTCCTGCGGGCGCTGGAACGGGCCCGGCGCAGGGCCGGGGACGTCGTGTTCGAGCCCGAGCTGGTGCCGTGGGTGCTGATGGGCGACTCGACCGCGCTGGAGCGGGCGGTGCTCAACCTGCTGGACAACGCGGCCAAGTGGAGTCCGCCGCAGGGCCGGGTGCGGCTGCGGATGCGCCAGCTCGACGACTGGTCGGTGGTCCTGGAGGTGGCCGACTCCGGTCCGGGTATCGCCGAGGCCGACCTACCGCACGTGTTCGACCGCTTCTACCGCGCCGACACCTCGCGCACGATGCCCGGTTCGGGGCTGGGACTGGCCATCGTCCGGCAGGTGGCCCTGCGCCACGGCGGGGCGGTCTGGGCCGACCGGGCCCCCGAGGGCGGGGCGCTGCTCGTGATGCGGCTCCCGGGGCGCCGCCCCGCCGGGTACGAGGGCGACTGAGAGGTGGTCACTCCGCGTGACTGCGATCGGCGCGAATGCGTCCCATGTGGACGGACATCGGTCGCTCGGACGGGTGGATTCTGGGTAGGGCTGTGCGGCCCTGCGTTGCTGAGGCTGAACGGTCTATGCGAGGGCTCACCCCAATGATCTTGGGCGCCGCGCGGGTCCACGTCCGTGTAACGCTTCGACGGGCCGTGGCGCTTCACTCGATCGCGCGACACGCCGTCGTGTCCTGGGCTGACCTGGCCAGGTTCGATACGATGGCCCGGTCGGCGCAGGTGCCCGCCGCGAACGGTCCTGCGGCGTGTCGGCGCGCGTCGCGAGCAGTATTCGTGTCGTTGATGCCCGCCGAGGTTGACGCGGTGGGTAGTCGTCTGGTGTCGTGGTGTTGTCCCGGCCGTGGTGCCCCTCTGCCGGGAGACAAGGTGGCCGCGCCGACGAAGGACCCCTCCCCGACGTCGGCGCGGCCTTGTCCTCGTTCGGCCTACAACCGGTTGCGCAGCGTGACGACGGGCCCATCGGCCCGGGTCTTACCGATCGCTTACGGGGCGCTGCGGCCCTCCGGCGACGGGATCCTGCGCGGCTACCCTCGCGGCGTGGGTGCCCGATGACCGACCGGCCGCTGGCGCTGGTCGTCGACGACGACGTGACCGTCCGCGACGTCGTGCACCGCTACCTCGACCGGGCCGGCTACCGCGTCCTGCTCTCCGGCGACGGCGAGCACGCCCTGCGCACCGTCGCCGAGAAGGCTCCCGACGTCGTCGTGCTCGACCTGATGCTGCCCCGTCTCGGCGGGCTGGAGGTCTGCCGCAGGCTGCGCCGCGACGCCGCCGGCGTGCCGATCGTCATGCTCACCGCGCTGGGCGAGGAGGAGGACCGCGTGCTGGGCCTCGAGCTCGGCGCCGACGACTACGTCACCAAGCCGTTCAGCCCCCGCGAGCTGGTGCTGCGGGTGGCCTCGGTGTTGCGCCGCGCCCGCGAGTTGCCGGCGCGCGACGCCGACCACGGACCCGTGCACGACGGCGACCTCACCGTGGACGTCCCCGGTCGACGGGCCCACCTCGCCGGTGCTCCGCTGCCGCTCACCGCCCGCGAGTTCGACCTGCTGGCCTTCCTGGTGCGCCGGCCGGGGCAGGTTTTCAGCCGGGCCGAGCTGCTGGAGCGGGTGTGGGGCTGGGACTTCGGCGACCAGTCGACCGTCACCGTGCACGTGCGGCGGCTGCGCGAGAAGGTCGAGCCGGACCCGCGCGCGCCCCGGCGCATCGCGACGGTCTGGGGCGTGGGCTACCGCTACGACGGCGTCGCCGGGCCGCGGCCCGACCCGGCCGCCTGAGCCGGCGCGCGGATGGACCAGCTGCTGGCCGCGGTCCCGGTGGCGCTCGCCTCGTCGCTGCCGGTGGCACTGCTGGGCGCGTGGCTGCTGCACCGGATGCGCCGGCGCTCGATCACCGCGGCGACCACCGTGCTGGTGCTGGTGCCGGTGGTCGCCACGCTGGCCGGGGTGGTCGGCACCAGCGGGTTCATGTTCACCCCGGCGCTGCTGACCGTCGTCGGGGTCGGGGCGGTGGTCGCCGCGGTGACCGTGCCGGCCGCGCTGCTGCTCGGGCGCGGCATCGCCCGCGACGTCATGTGGCTGCACGAGGCCCGCGAGGCCGAGCTGGTCGCCGAGCGGTCGCGCCGCGAGCTGGTCGCCTGGATGAGCCACGACCTGCGCACGCCGCTGGCCGGCATCCGGGCCATGAGCGAGGCGCTCGCCGACGGCGTCGTCGAGCGGCCCGACGAGGTGACCACCTACGCGCTGCGCATCCGGACCGAGACCGAGCGGCTGACCACGATGGTCGAGGACCTCTTCCAGCTCTCCCGCATCACCTCCGGCGCGCTGCGGCTGACGCTGTCGGACGTGCCGCTGCACGAGGTGGTGAGCGAGGCCGTCGCCGCCGAGCACGCGGTCGCGGCCCGCAAGGGGGTGCACGTGCGCGCGGCCGGGACCGACCCGTGGCCGGTGGTGCGCGGCAGCGACCCCGAGCTGGCCCGGGTCGTGCGCAACCTCCTCTCCAACGCCATCCGGCACACGCCCCCGGACGGCGCCGTGGTCGTGGCGGCCGGGACCGGGCGCGACGACAGCGGCCACGAGCGAGCCTGGCTGCGCGTCGACGACGGCTGCGGCGGCATCCCCGACGAGGACCTCGACCGCGTCTTCGACGTCGCGTTCCGCGGCGCCGGCCCCCGCACCCCCGGCGACGCCTCCCGCGGCGGGCTCGGCCTGGCCATCGCCCGCGGCCTGGTGCAGGCCCACCAGGGGGAGATCCGCGTGCGCAACACCGGGCCGGGGTGCCGCTTCGAGGTGCGCCTGCCGCTTGCCCCGGCGACCGACGGCTGAACCGCGGCGACGGCACCGTCGCCGCGGGTGGGTAGCCGATCGCGGCCGCGGTGTGGGCGGTGCTGATCGCCCGACCCCCGCCCCGCTACGGTGCACGCATGGAGATGGCTCCTCCCCAGATCGGTCGTGCGCTCGTGGTCATCGTGGATGACCGCGTGAGCCACGGCGAGCACGTGGACACGATCGGCCCGCTGGTCCGTGAGCTGCTCGAGGAGGCCAGGCTCGTGGTGGACGCCGTCGTCGTCGTGCCCGGCGACCCGGTGGCCATCCGCAACGCGCTCAACACCGCGGTGATCGGCGGCGTCGACCTGGTGGTGACGGTCGGCGGCACCGGCGTCTCCCCGCGCGACGTCACCGCCGACGCCACCGCAGGCGTGCTCGACCGCCCGATCCCCGGCATCGCCGAGGCGATCCGGGCCTCCGGGTTGGCGGCCGGTGCCGTCGACGCCGGCCTGTCCCGCGGCCTGGTCGGGGTCTCCGGCAGCACGCTGGTGGTCAACCTGGCCAACTCCCGCGCCGCCGTCCGCGACGGCATGGCCACGCTGACCCCGCTCGTCGCCCACGTCATCAGCGAGCTGTCCGGGCTCGACTAGTGCCGGCCGAGCCGCCCCCGCGCCCGCCGCTGACCGAGGAGCAGCGCCGGCGGCTCGCCGAGGTCTTCGGCGACGTCCTGCCGGCGACCACCGCGGACGAGCGCGACGACCGCGACGCGGTCGCGGAGCGCAGCGCGGACGAGGACCTGCTGGCCGACCGCCCGCCCCACCACGACCGCGACCGGTAGACCGGGCGCCGCCGTGGTGGGCGGCAGGCGCCGTGCGACCAGCGTCAGCGGTGGTCAGCGGTGGTCTTCGGGCTTGGCCGTCGGCGCCCCGTCGGCCAGCAGGTCGCGGATCTGCACCAGCAGCTCGATCTCGGTGGGCTCGGGCGGGCCGGCCTCCTCGCCGCGCTTGCGCCGCTCCTTGATCAGGTTCATCGGCAGCACGATCACGAAGTAGACGACCGCGGCGACGATCAGGAAGTTGATCGCGGCCGTGATCACCGCGGCGAAGTCGATGTAGGTGGTGTCCTTGCCGGAGATGATCGAGAACCCGAGCCCGGGGCTCTCCGGGGGCGTGATCGCGTTGATCAGGGGTTCGATGATGCTGGACGTGAAGGCGGTCACGATGGTCGTGAACGCCGTGCCGATGACCACCGCCACCGCGAGGTCGATGACGTTGCCGCGGAGCAGGAAGTCCTTGAACCCTTTGATCATGTCAGCGGAGCGTAACGGCGAGTGCGCCGCTTAGCGACATGGCGGCAACCCGCCCGGCGGCCGACCTCGGCATGGAGATCAACACCAGCAGTGCGCCGGAGCCCGAGCCGGGACCGGCGCGCGCCGCCGCCGCGGGGTCGAGCACGGCCCGGACCGTGGCGTCGGAGGTGAGCACGACCGGCTGGTCGGGTCGCTCGCCCGCGGTCACCACGTCGACGCGGCTGCCCGGGGCGAGCACGGCGGCCACGGCCGGGTCGGCGAGCCGGACCGGGACGACGGCCGTGCCCGGGTCGGTCTCCTGGGCGGCGCCGACCAGCCGGGCGTCGGTGATGGGCTCGCCGGCGCGGGCGGCGGCGACCAGCGACCGGCCGTCCAGGTCCGGGACGTCGTGCGCGACGCCCTCGGGCACCAGTTCGGCCGGCCACTCGCGCACGACGAGATCGGCGGGGGTGAGTCGGCCCACCGGGACGTCGGCCGCGGCGACCACCACGGGCACCGTGGCGGCGTGCTCGGCGGGGGAGAGGGCCAGCACGAGGGCGGCGAGGGCCAGCGCGACGGCGAGCAGCC
>NZ_JAHDTH010000159.1 GCF_018531445.1 Pseudonocardia lacus | reverse complement strand
CGCCCATCACGGCGTCGACGACGCCGAGGTGGAGGAATCAGCGGCTCGATCAACTCCCACAGCTCGTCGCTCACCAGTCGCTCAGCCGTCGATCCCGTCGCCATCGACCGTGATCGTCCGCGCCGGGGCCCGGTCTACAAAGGACCGACACACCTCGACTTCTGCAACGACCTCTCAGTAATCGAGGTAGCTCGGGAGCGGGGAGCCCTCCGCTCTTTCCGTGTCGGCCAGGAACTGCCCGGGCATCGACCAGGGCATCACACAGGTGCGATCGGCCTGCCCGCAGCGCAACGGTGGAACCACGACCCGAGCCGGTGCGGCAGGGAATCGAGGAGGACCCATGAGCGACCTGATCGACTTCGTCATCGGCAGGCACGGGGGCCTCCAGCGGTGGGAAAAGGCCGCATCCGTAGCGGCCGAGGTGCACGTCCACGGCGGGTTCTGGGCCTACAAGGGCCAGCCGGACCTGCTGGGCCACCAGTCGGTGGTCGCCGATGTGCACCGCCAGCGCATCTCCATGACACCGTTCGGGGCCGGGCGGACGCTGGAGCACGACCAGGACGCCGATCGCGTCACCGTCACCGACCGGGACGGGCAGGTGATCGACGAGCTGGTCGCGCCGCGGGCGAGCATGGCGGGCTTCGCGCCGGACACCCCGTGGACGCCGGCGCAGACCGGCTACTTCATCTCCTACGCCACGTGGACCTACCTGCTCGAACCGTTCCTGTTCACCCGGCCCGGCGCCGAGGCCCGCGAGATCGAGCCGTGGCACGAGGTCGGCGAGACCTGGCGACGCCTCGAGGTGCTGTTCCCGCCGTCCATCGCGAGCCACAGCCGCGTGCAGACCTACTACTTCGACGCCGACACCGGCCTGCAGCGGCGGGTGGACTACTCCCCGGACGTGAACGGCAACCCCTTGGTGGCCCACTACACCACCGAGCACCGCGACTTCGACGGCCTGATCGTGCCCACCCGCCGCCGGGTCCTGCTGCGGGGGACCGACGGCACCCCCGTCCAGGACTCCGCCGCGATCCTCCTGGACATCGGCGACGTCCGCCTGCGCGGTTCGCGATGACCGCGGTCCTGGCGTCGCAGTACACGGCGCCCAACCGCAGCGTGCACGCCGCGAACGGCACCACCTACGCCTACCGGCGCTACGGGAGGGCCGGCACCGTCCCCGTCGTCTTCTTCCAGCACTTCCGCGGCAACCTCGACAACTGGGATCCCGCCCTCCTCGACGACATCGCTCGGGAGCGAGAGGTCGTCCTGTTCGACGCCGCGGGCGTCGGGTTGTCGACCGGCTCGGTGCCGACGTCGTTCGCGGCGTTCGGGCGGGACGCGCTCACCTTCATCGACGCGCTCGGCCTGACCGAGGTCGACCTGTTCGGTTTCTCCATCGGCGGGTTCGTCGCCCAAGAGGTCGCTCTGCAGCGCCCGCACCTGGTGCGTCGCATGATCCTGGCCGGGACCGGGCCGCAGGGTGGCCGGGAGATGCACGGCTGGATCCCCGAGGCACGGGCGCACGCCATGAAGGACGTGCAGGGGGCGGAGGACATCCTGTACTTGTTCTTCGCGCCGTCATCGACGAGCCAGGCGAAGGGCCGGCAGTTCGTCGAGCGAATCTTCACCCGCACCGAGGACCGGGACGTCGTTCCCGATCTCGCGGTCCGCGACGCGCAGGTCGCGGCCATCATTGACTGGGGGGTCCGGGACTTCGGCCTGCTCGCCCGCCTGCAGAGCATCCAGGCGCCGACCCTGGTCGCCAACGGCTCCGACGACGTGATGATCCCGACCGTCAACACGTACCTGCTGGCCGGGCACCTCCCGAACGCCACATTGCTCATCTACCCGGATGCCAATCACGGCTTCCTGTTCCAGTACCCGCACGAGTTCGCCGCAGCGACCAACGCCTTTCTCACCGAACAAGGGAACAAACCATGAGCGCCACGACGACCGAGATCCTCACCGGCGTCCTCGAGCGCGCCGCGGCGGCGCACGGGGTCTACGAGACCGAGCAGCTGGGGGGACGGCATCACGACGAGTGGCCCCAGTGGTACGCCGAGCACATGGCGCGGGCACTGGCCGCGGACGGGTACCGCCTCGTCCCCGGCGCTGCGTCCAGCACCTCCCGCAAGCTGGAGGTCGTGGTCGTGCCCGTGTCCGACGTCGACCGGGCCAAGCGGTTCTACCAGTCGCTGGGATGGCGCCTCGACGCCGACTTCGTCACCGGCCCCGACTTCCGCGTCGTGCAGCTGACCCCGCCGGACTCCGAGTGCTCGATCATCTTCGGTGCCGGGGTCACCACCGCGGCGCCCGGCTCGATGCAAGGCCTCCAGCTCACCGTGGTCGACATCGAAGCGGCCCACGCCGATCTCGTCGGCCGGGGCATCGACGTGGACAAGGTGTTCCACGACGAGGGCGGGGTGTTCCACCACGCGGGCACGACGGGCCGCGTGGACGGTCCCGACCCGGACCGTCGCGACTACGGCTCGTTCGCCTCGTTCAGCGACCCGGACGGGAACGGTTGGCTGCTGCAGGAAGTCACGACCCGGGCGCCGGGCCGATGACGAGCCCGGCCGCGAGCGGAACGGCGACGGACTACGACGTCATTGTCGTGGGCGGCGGGGCGGCGGGGGAGCACTGCGCCGGTCACCTGGTGGCGGGCGGCCTTCGGGTCGCGATCGTCGAGCGCGAGCTGCTCGGTGGCGAATGCTCGTACTACGCCTGCATACCGTCGAAGACCCTGCTGCGCCCGGGAGAAGCGCTGGCCGCCGCTCGGCGCGCGCCGGGGGCGTCGCAGGCCGTGGGAGACAAGATCGACGCCCAGGCCGCCTTCGCCTGGCGCGACTTCATGGTGTCCTCCTACGACGACGCGGGTGCGAACTCCTGGGCCAAGGGAGCCGGCATCGAGGTCCTGCGGGGGACCGGCCGGCTCGCCGGACCGGGCCGGGTGTCGGTCGACGGGGTCATCCACACCGCTCGCGACGTCGTGGTGGCCACCGGATCCTTACCGATCGTCCCCCCGGTCCCGGGCCTGCGCGAGCTCCCCGGCGTGTGGGGCAGCCGCGAGGCGACCGGCATGACGGCCGTCCCACGCCGCCTCGTGGTGCTGGGCGCCGGCCCGGTCGGTGTCGAGATGGCGCAGGCGGTCGCGCGCCTGGGGGGTGAGGTGGCGATCGTCGCCGAATCCGAGCACCTGCTGCCCCGCGAGCCGCGGGCGCTCGGTGCGGCGCTCGGCGAAGCCCTCGTCGCCGACGGCGTCGCCCTCCACCTCGCCCGGCGGACCTCGGCCGCCCGCTACGAGGACGGTGAGTACCTACTCCAGTTCGACGACCACGAGCCTGTGCGCGGGGACAGGCTCCTCGTGGCCACCGGTCGCCGCCCGCGCCGGGATGACATCGGGTTGGAGACCGTCGGACTGGAGGAGCTGTCCGTGGACACCCGGATGCAGGTCGCCGACGGGCTCTGGGCCGTCGGTGACGTGACCGGGATCTGGCCGCTCACCTACGTCGGCAAGTACCAGGGCCGCGTCGCCGCGTCGAACATCCTCGGTGAGCCGCGCCGGGCCGACTACACCGCCGTCCCGCGCGTGGTGTTCACCGATCCTCAGGTGGCCGCCGTCGGCGAGACCGAAGGCGCTTTCGTCGTCCAGGTGCGGCTGGCGGACGTGGGGCGCGCGGCCACCTACAGCCGGACCTACGCCTCCGACCCGGGGTTCATGGCGCTCGTCTCCGACGGGCAGCGGCTGACCGGGGCGTACGCGGCTGGCCCTGAGGCAGGGGAGTGGCTGCAACAAGCGACCCTGGCGGTCCGCGCCCGGATACCGATCGAGGTGATGAGCGACGTGATCCAGCCCTTCCCCACTTTCTCGGAAGCGTTCCTGCACGCGCTGCTCGCGCTGCTCGCTGACATCCGCGCCGCCGGGTAACGGCGCGTCCCACCGGACGAGGACCAGCCCGTGAACGGACCGGCAGAGGAGAGACCATGACCACCGCCATTACCGCCATCATCGACGTCCCACACGATTCCGCGGCGTTCGAAGCCGGCTACCCCGAGCTGCTCCGCCTGGCGAAGAAGATCCCCGACATCCAGCGGATGCAGACCTCGAGGGTCTGGCCCAAGGAGGACGGCACACCCGCCCCGGCCCACCGGCTGATCAGCCTGTACTTCGCCGACTACGACGCCGCGAGCCGGGCGGTGACCACGGCGGAGGCAGGGGAGTTCATCCCCGAGTTGTTCGCGCTCGCGACGGGTGGGGTGCGGATCGTCTTCGCCGACGTCGAGGAGGGGTGAGCGGCCTCAGGCTCGCGAGGTCGTCCGCGCGGTCTCGACGAGCGCGGTGCGGAGCTGCCTGCGGGAGCTGACTCCCAGCTTGGCGAACACCTTGTGCAGGTGCCACTCCACCGTGCGCGCGCTGATGAACATCGTCACGGCGATCTCCGGGTTCGTGGAACCGTCGGCGGCGAGGCGGGCGATCTGTCCCTCCTGCGGCGTGAGGTCGACCGGCGACGCCGTGCTGCGCTTGCGCACGGTCTCGCCCGTGGCGAGCAGCTCGCGCCGGGCGCGCTCGGCGAACCCCTCCATCCCGATCTCGGTGAGCATCTCGTGCGCGGTGCGCAACTGCTCGCGGGCGGCGACCCGGCGTCCCTCGCGGCGCAGCCATTCGCCGAAGAGCAGGTGGGCGCGAGCCAGGCTGATGCGGATGCGGGTGCGTCCCAGGCGCTCGATCGATTCCCGGTGCAGGCGCTCCGCGGTGTCGCCGTCGCTCAGCAGAGCGCGGCAGCGGGCTGCGGTACCGAGCGCCCAGTCCGTCCCCGCGGCCCGGGTCCGGTCCTCGAGCTCGCCGAGGGCCGTCGCGGCGCGCTCGATGAGACCCAGGCGGGCGCCGGCCTCGATCAGCTCGACCAGGCCCCAGGGGTGCAGGGCCAGGTCGTCGTGCTCACACACCCGCTCCGCGGCGACGAGCGCGGCGTCGTAGCGACCGAGCCCGTTGTAGAGGACCGCTCTGGAGAACTCCGCAAGGGAGATCGCCCGGCCCTCGCCCCGCAGTGAGCCTTCGCGGATGCTGTCCTCGATGAGCTCCAGTGCCCGGACCTCCTGGCCGCGCCAGGCCGCAAGCACCAGAGACGCGCTGGAGCTGGTCGAGGTGTACATGAGGGGCGTGCTGCCGGTCGCCTCCTTGATCATCGCGACCTCGTCGAGCAGCGCGGTGGCGGCGTCGAACTCGCCGGCCTGGACGTGGAGCTGAGCGCGGTAGACCAGCGCCAGTGGAAGAACGGTGAGGGCGCCCAGGTCGCGGGCAAAGCGGACGAGCCGGGTGCTGAGCTGGTGCCACGCCTCGTCGTCCCACACCTCGTAGGCGACCGGCCATGCCAGCCAGAGCCACCGCACGTCCTCCGGGTGCCGTGTCCCCTCCCCGGCGAACGCCTCGAGCGCCTGGCGGAGTGGGGATACGGCCGCGGTGCAGCCGTCAGTGAACCGGACGGCAAGGCCATCGAGCAGGAGGTCGGCGGGTCGTCGCTCGTCGCGGGCCGGAGGCGCCGCCCGTGCGGCCATGGCCACCTGGCGCATCTCGCCGGCGTCGCCGAGCCGGCCGGCGAAGATACCGGCCCGCAACGCCTCGAGGTAGGTGTCGCGCGCCCGTCCTGCGTCCAACGGCTCGAACCTCCTGGCCGCGTCGAGCAGGAATGAGAGCGACGGGGCGGCGCTGCCCCGATGGCGGGCGAACGTCAACCGCGCGCGGAGCTGGTTCGACAGCGCTTGCTGGAGAGCGTCGAGCGGGCACCGTTCGGCGACCGAGAGCAGCTGCGACGCGGCCTCCGGGGCGGATGCGTCGAATTTGGCCTGCGCCGCAGCCAGGGCCCGCGCACCCCGCCTGGAGAGATCGGGGGTCAGCTCGGCCGCCCGCGCGAGGAATCCGGCCGCGGCGGCGATTCCCCCTCGCGCCTGCGCCCGGCTCGCGGAGCGCTCCAGCTCGTGGGCTACGGACTCGTCGGGCCGCAACGCTGCGTGAGCCCGGTGCCACGCACGACGATCGGGATCGAGGTGCACGTCGGTCACCTCACCCAGCGCGTGGTGCACGTCCCGCAGCTCGCGCGGGTCGGCGGCGCGGTAGGCCGCCGACCGGACCAACGGATGACGGAACCGCACCCGTCCCCTGATCTCGATCAGCTGCGCCGCCACCGCGGGGCCTGCTGCGTCGGCGCGGATCCCGAGTTGCTCGACCGCGCGCCAGAGCAGGTCGACATCCCCGATGGGTTCGGCGGCAGCGGTGAGCAGCAACCGACGTGTGTCCGCGGGGAGCGGTCGGAGCCGCATCAAGAAGCCGCGCTCGATGCGGTTGACCATCGGCATCGCGGTCGGGAGCCCGAATCCCCCCGCGAGCTCGGCTGGTGACAGTCCCCGGGGCAGCTCGAGCAGGGCGAGCGGGTTGCCGCGGGTCTCGGCGATGATCCGGTCGCGCACGCGTTCGTCGAGCGGGCCCGCGATCACCGAGCTCAGCAGGGCGCGCGCGTCGTCGTCGGTCAGCCCACGCACCCGCAACTCGGTCAGCCCGTCCAGACCGTGGTCGTTGTTGCCGTCGCGCACGGCGAAGACCATGCCGATCGCCTCGGCGAACAGGCGGCGGGCGATGAACGCGAAGGTCTGTCGGGAGGCGCGGTCGAGCCACTGCACGTCGTCGATCACGCAGACGAAGGGCTGGTCCTCGGCCACGTCGGAGAGCAGCGTGAGCACGGCCAGACCGATGAGGAAGCGGTCCGGAGCTGGCCCGGTCCGCAGCCCGAAGACCGTGTCCAGCGCGCCGCGCTGCGGATCGGGCAGTCGTCCCAACCGGTCCAGGAACGGCATGCAGAACTGGTGCAGACCGGCGAAGGGGATCTCCATCTCCGACTCGACCCCACCCGCTCGGGAGGTGCGGAACCCGGCCGAGTTCGCCACCAAGTAGTCCAGGAGGGCGGACTTGCCCACGCCCGCCTCGCCGTGCAGAACCACCACCTGGCTGTGCCCCGCGCGCACACCGGCCAACAACCGGTCCAGTGCTTCGCACTCACCGCGCCGACCTCTGAGCTCCGGCCCAGGACCAATCCGTGACATGGCACCGCCCGACCAGAGGCTAGGGACCGGCACGGCCGTTGGCAATCGTGCGCGCGGAGCCCTCGGATGCGGGTTCCCCCAGTAGGTTTCCGTGGTGCTCCTGACACCGCGCTATGACGGGGTGCCGGTGCTGCGCATCCAGGGTGCTACCGGTGATCCGTCGATCCCGCTCCTGCGCCAGCGGCGACGCCTCGCGGAGGTCCTCGCCGCGCTCGACCCCGATCAGTGGTCGATCCCGACCCGCTGCGCGCGCTGGTCGGTGCGGGACGTGGTGGTGCACCTCGTGGGGATCAACGAGCTCTGGCAGGCCTCGATCGCCGGCGCGCGCGCCGGCGAGCCCACACGGCTGTTTCGCTCCTTCGATCCCGTGGTGACGCCCGCCCTGTTGGTGGAGGCAGTGCCCGGTTGGACGCCGTCCCATGCCCTCGCTCGCTTCGTCGAGACCACCGACGCGCTCGCCGCCGCCGTCGCGGGCCTGGACGACGAGGGATGGTCGCTGATCGGGGAGTCGCCGCTGGGTCACGTCGAGCTGCGTCTCGTCGCGACGCACGCCCTGTGGGACGGGTGGATCCACGAGGGGACGTGCTCCTGCCCCTCGGCCTGGCGCCGACCGAGGAGCCCGACGAGGTGCTCGCCTGCCTCTGGTACGCTGCGGCACTCGGTCCGGCCCTCCTCGCTTCGGGTGGCTCGACTCGGCGCGGGACGCTCGGCGTTGATGCGACCGACCCGCAGGCGCGGGTGGTCATCGAGGTGGGTCCGCAGGTCGCAGTCCTGCCCGACACACGACGCGCCGATGTGGCATGTCTCGTTGGACGAGCTGCCGACCTCGTCGATGGTTTGTCCTTCCGCCCGTCCCTCTCGGCAGCGCTCGTCGGTGGGGTGGCTGCGGATGACCGCTGGCTGCTGACCGGGTTGGACGCAGCCTTCGACCAGTCGCTGCCGGGTCCGGCTCCTGCTTGATCAAGACAGGGCGGAATGCCCACCACGCGGTTGTCGGCACCTGCCGTGGCCGGCGCACCAGCGCGGGCGCCCAGTGCAGATCATTGAGGCCCGGCTCCTGCTCGAACCCCAGATCGCCACTTGGCCGCCCGGTCAACACCGGTCCAAGCCGGTGCTCGCCCACACTTTGCCCCACGGATAGGGCCGATCAGCGGTGAGTACCGAGTGGCGTCCACCAAGGTGGTGTGCGACCGGCCCGGTGACGGGCGGAACCTCGTGTAGGGCGGCCATCGCGTGATCTTCTGGAGACCTCTCACAGTCCTTCAGAAGGGTGACCACGCGATGACCGCACCGTCCAGTATCGACCCTGCCCAGTTCCTGCACGATCACCTGTCCAACGCCTCCCCGGACCTGCTGCGCAGCATGTTGACCACCTTCATCAACACCCTGATGTCCGCCGAGGCCGACGCCGTCTGCGGCGCCAGGCGCGCTGTCCCGTCGCCCCCACTGCCCGTTACCCGGCGTTGGACCACCGGACCGACACCTAGGACAAGACGCTGCCCGTCGTCACCGGCGAGCGGCTCGACGACCTGTATCGGGTGACCTTGCGGCGGTGCTCGGCGAACAGTGTGCGCAAGACGCGGATGCCGTCGGCGAACGTGCGGAGGTTGGTGTGCCCGAACATCCGGCGCCGCTCGACCGAGGGCACTTCGGTGATCTTCAAGTCGGCTGCGGCGATCCGGCAGTCGGCCCAGAAAGCGTTGTAGCCGTAGCAGAGATCGGTGTAGGAGGTGCCGAACAGCGCGTTCGCGACGCGGTTGAGGCCGGAGTTGCCGGTCCTGCGCAGCAGCGTGATGTCGTCGCTGCCGCCGCCCGGGGCGAACCGGCTGCCCTTGGCGAAGTCGGCGCCGGCCACGAGCGCCGCCACGAAGCGGGGGATCTCGGCCGGGTCGGCGGAGCCGTCGGCGTCGAACATGACCACGACATCCCCGGTCACCGCTGCGAAACCGCAGGCCATGGCGTTGCCCTTGCCGGTGCGGGTCTGGGTGATCGTCTTGACGGAGGGCAGCACGCGACGCGCGACCTCGATCGAGTCGTCCGTGGAGTTGCCGTCGACGACGACGATCTCGTGGACCGCGGGCCGCAGGGCGGCGATCGCGGGCAGGACGATCTCGAGGTTCTTCGCCTCGTTGCGTGTGGGGATCACTACGCTGACGGCCGGGTACCCGATCCGCGCCGTTCCGGGTCGGACCGGGCCCATGGGGCGCAGGACGTGCCCATCCACGGCGGCGACCAGGATCTTCTCGCTGGTCGCCAGGTGGATGTGGACGAGCCGCGGGTCGTCAGCGTCCGGCTGGGCGCAGACCAGCAGGTTCTTCCCGTCCGGTCTCAGCCTGGGGAGGTGCTCCACGTGGTGCGCTGCCCCGGTCATCCCGTACTCCGTCCAGTCATGCGTATGTGCGTCCAGGTTGTGTGCGTCCAGTAAGGGCCGTGCCGCTGCGGCACCCTCAAGTCCCGTGTGGCACGGGCCACTCGCAGGTCAAGCCCTGCCGGGAACGGCGGATGGCGGTCTGCGGCGGCTCGGCCTGGTGCAGGAGGTGGACGGCGCCGCCCGCGGGTCGGCGGGTGAGCAGCAGGTGGCCTGAGCGACCAGCCCGCGGTGGGTCAGACGCGTAGCGCACCGACCGCGACGCGGGCCGTGCTGCCGATCACCGCGTCCACGGCGGGCAGGTGGACCTCGGCGCGGGCGGCCCGGGTGAACACCGCCACGGCCACCGCCGGCTCGTCGCGGTACTGCACGACGCCGACCTCGTGACGCAGCGGTCCGAGCGTCCCGGTCTTGCCGGCCACCCGCACGGCCGGGTGCGGGAACCCCGCCGCGAGCCGGTGCGGCCACACCTGCTGGCCGAGCACGGTGCGCATGTAGGCGCACTGTGCCGGGCTCGCCGCCGCGTCGGTCCAGATGGCCTCGAGCAGCCGGGTCATGTCGCGGCCCGTCGTCGCGCTGGACAGCAGCGGGTCGAGCGCGGTCGGGTCCACCGGGCGGTCGTTGTCGGCGAGCCGGGACATCGCGTCCGGCAGGGTGTCGGCCCCGGTGTCCCGCACGAGGCTGACGTGGGTGTCGCGGGTGCCGCCGTGCACCGACGTCGCGCGCAGGCCGAGCACCCGCAAGGCGTCGTGGACGCGCGGCAGGCCGACGGCATCGAGCAGGGCGTCGGCAGCGGCGTTGTCCGAGACGGCGACCATCGAGCGGGCGACGTCGCGCAGGGACATCGTGACCGGATCGCTCATCGCCGAGACCCCGGTCGGCCCGGCGGTGCGCGCCTCGGGCAGCAGCCGCACCGGCGCCACCGGGTCGAGCGCCCCGTCGTCCACCGCCCGGCAGAACGCCACCAGCAGCGGCAGCTTGTAGACCGACGCCATCACCACGCGGCCGTCGGCGTCGAGGGCCACCTCCGGGCCCGGGTCGCCGCTCGACCCGATCCGCTTCGCGTGCAGCCACCCGCGCACCCCGGCTGCGGTGAACAGCTCGCGGATCCGCGCTTCCGGGCCGGTCACCGGGGCCCGGCCGGTTCGACGAGGGCCGCGGTGAGCGCAGCGACCAGTTCCGGTGCCCGCTCGGGGGCGACCACCCGCAGCCGCAGCGGCAGGACGTCGCCGGGCACGGGCACGCGGCGCACCCCGGTGGCGTGGACCGTCGGGTCGGCGGTCAGCACGCAGGCCCGCCCGGTGGCGGCCAGGGCCACCGCGGCCCGCTCGTCGGCCACCCGGGTCGTGCCCGCGGTGACGCCCTGCTCGTCGAGGGTGTCGACGAGCAGGTCGTGGGCCGGTGGGTTGTCCTCCCTCGGCGGGACGGCGAGCGGGACGCGGACGAGCTCGCGCAGCCGCGACCGCGGATCGGTGCTCGCCCGCGGCGGGTGCGGCACCAGCAGCGCCGTCGGGAGCCGGACGACGTCGCCGGCGACCAGGGACCCCAGCACGGCTGGGTGGACCACGACGGCCACGTCCAGCCGACCTTCGGCCACCGCGTCGACGAGTGCCGTGGTGGGCGCGGTCAGCAGGGTGACACCTCCGCGCGCTCGGCCGTCCGCGCGCGCCGCGGCTGTGGCCGCCAGCCGCGCCGACGCCGCGATGGGCAGCTGGGGAACGACGCCGAGCCGGACGCCACGGCTCCCCGTCGCCTCGATCTGCGCGGCCTGGCGCAGCGTGTGCTCGGCCTGCAGCAGCCGGTGCGCGTGCGGCAGCAGCGCGGCGCCGGCGTCGGTCAGGTCGACGCCGTGCGGGCCCCGGTCGAGCAGCCGGACGCCGAGCTCGGCCTCCAGGCGCTGCAGTCCGCGCGACAGCGGCGGCTGGGAGATGCCGATCCGGCGGGCGGCGAAGCCGAACTGCCGCTCCTCGGCGATGGTGACGAAGAACCGGACGTAGCGCAGCAGGTCCACCGCGCCCTCCACCTCGTGCGATACCCGAAATGCTCGATCTGGCTCCCGATAGCGTATTCGACATCATCGCCCCTTCCTCGGTTGACTCCGCTCCGGACGACGGAGGGAGATCGGGATGGCGGGGACGAGCAGGCGGGGACGGAACAGGCGGACGGTCACGGCGCTGCTGGTGGCGGCGTTGCTCGCGCCGCTGTCGGGCTGCGGCCTGTTCGGCGGAGGAGCCGACGAGGCGGCGCGGACCTTCCTCGCTGCGTTGGCGGCCGGCGATGTGCCCGCCGCGGCGGCCGCGACCGACGATCCGGCGGCCGCCGCGGACCTGCTGGGCTACCGGACCGCCCTCGAACCGGTGGCCGTGCGCGCCGAGGGCCTGCGGATCGAGGAGGAGGGCACGGCGATCACCGCGGCGTTCACCCTGTCCTGGGACTTCGGCGGCGGGCGCCTGTGGACCTACGACAGCCGCGCCGAGCTGCGCGACACCGCGGACGGGTGGCGGGTGGGCTGGGCGCCCTCGGTGCTGCATCCCGAGCTGGATCCGGGCCGGCGGCTGCGGCTGGACACCCTCGACGCCCCGGTCCCGCCCGTGCTGACCGGCGACGGCGTCGAGCTGATGTCCCCCCAGCGGGTGGTGACCCTGCTCCTCGACCCGGCCGAGGCGGAGCCCGGGGTCGCGCGGGCGCTGGCGGCCGAGCTGCGGGCGTTCGACCCGACGATCACCGAGCGGTCGATCCTCGACGGTGCCGCGGCTGCCCCCGAGGGACAGCGCCACCGGGTCGTCACGCTGCGCGGACCCGACTACGACGGGCTCCAGGCCGCGGTGGCGGACCTGCCCGGAATCGACACGGTCGAGGACACCCGGCTGCTGTCGGCCGACCCCGACCTGTCCTCCCCGCTGCTGACCGGCCTCGCCGACGAGGTCGAAGAGCCGGGGGTGGCGCAGCCGGGGTGGCGGATCTCGGCGGTGGCTGCCGACGGAGCGCTCGACGTCCTGCACGAGGCGGCGCCCGCGACCGCCGAGCCGCTGGTCACTTCCGTCGACGCCGATGTGCAGCGCGCGGCGCAGGAGGCGCTGGCCCCGGTCGAGCAGTCGGCGATGATCGTCGCGGTCCGGCCCTCGACCGGAGAGGTGCTCGCGGTGGCCCAGACACCGGCCGCCGACCGCGAGGGCGCGCCCGCCCTCGTCGGCCGCTACCCGCCCGGCTCCACCTTCAAGATCGTGACGACGGCGGCGGCCCTGCAGGCGGGCGCGGCCGAGGCGGACTCCGTGCTGGCCTGCCCCTACACCGAGAACGTCCAGGGCCGGCAGATCACCAACGACGGCTTCGCCCTCGGCGACGTCCCGCTGCACACGGCGTTCGCGAACTCGTGCAACACGACGATGGCGCGCCTGGCCGTCGACCTCCCACCCGACGCGCTCGCCGGGGCCGCGGCCCAGCTGGGACTCGGCGTCGACCACGTCGTACCCGGCACGACCACGATGACCGGATCGGTGCCGCCGGCGCCGCGCCCGGAACAGCGCGTGGAGTGGTCGATCGGGCAGGGCGAGGTGCTGGCCAGCCCGTTCGGGATGGCGCTGGTCGCAGCGGCGGTCGTGCGCGGGGAGACGGTGACCCCGGTGCTGCTGCCGGGCCGGACGACCACCTCCGATCGCGCGCCGGCGCCGCTGGAGCCGGGCGTGGCCGAGGACCTGCGCGCGATGATGCGCGAAACCGTCACCGCGGGCAGCGCCACCGCCCTCGCCGACCTGCCCGGCGTGGCCGGCAAGACCGGCACGGCGCAGTTCGGCGACGGCTCCCGATCGCACGGCTGGTTCGTCGCCACGGCCGGGGACCTCGCCGTCGCCGTGCTCGTCGTGGACGGCGGCTCCTCGGCCCCGGCCGTCGCCGCCACGGGCCGCTTCCTCGAACCGCTCCTGCGCTGACCCGCTCCCGACCACGAGGAGACCCGTGACCGCCACCGGCGCCACCCGACCCCGAACCCGTCTGCTCACCGCCCTGGCAGTCGCCGGGTCCATCGCCCTGGCCGCATGTTCGGCCGACGACCGCCCGGCCGCCTCGCCGCCCCCCGCCACTGCCCCGACCACGGCCGGCCCCGCTGCCAGCACGGTGATCGACACCGCGGACGCCGCGTTCGCGCAGCTCGAACGGGACTTCGACGCCAGACTCGGGGTGTTCGCGGTCGACACGGGCTCGGAGCGCACCCTGGCCTTCCGCGCGGACGAGCGCTTCGCCTACGCCTCCACGTTCAAGGCCCTCGCCGCTGCCGCGGTGCTCGACGGGACCTCACCGGCCGAGCTCGACCAACTCGTCCCCTACACCGCCGCCGATCTGGTCGCCTACTCGCCGATCACCGAGCGGCGCACCGGCGCCGGTATGACCCTGCGCGAGCTGTGCGACGCCGCCGTCCGCTACAGCGACAACACCGCGGGCAACCTGCTGCTGCGCCACCTCGGCGGGCCCGCCGGCCTGGACGCCGCGCTGGCCGCCCTCGGCGACGACGTCACCCGCGTCGAGCGCACCGAGCCGGAGCTGAACCAGGCCGTCCCCGGCGACGACCGCGACACCAGCACCCCGCGCGCCATGGCCGGTGACCTGCGCGCCTACGCCCTGGGCGACGCGCTCGACGACGACGACCGCACCCTGCTCACCGGGTGGCTGCGGGAGAACACGACTGGCGGAGCGCTCATCCGCGCCGGGGTCCCCGCCGGCTGGGAGGTCGGGGACAAGACCGGCACCGGGTCGTACGGCACGCGCAACGACATCGCGGTGCTCCGGCCCCCGGACCGCGCCCCGATCGTGCTGGTCGTCATGTCCAGCCGCGGGGAGCAGAACGCCGAGCACGACGACGCACTCGTCGCCGCGGCCGCTCGGGCCGCAGTCGCTGCGCTGAGCTGAGAACATCGGCGGTGCCCCGGTCCGCAGGCGCCGCGTCCGGCGTCGCAGGCTCGGGTCACCGGTCTCGGCCAGGATCGTCGCGGCCCCGATGGTCGACACCGCGGGGATGGAACCGAGCAGTTCGGTGAGCTCGAGGTGGTCGAGCACGTCGAGCATGCGGTGCTCGACCTGGGCGATCTCGTGGCGGGTGTGGGTCAGGTCGGCCAGGGCGAACCGGACGCGTTCGAGTGAGCCGGCCCGCTGCGCGAGGACCCGATGTCGGCGTGGGGGTGATCACCGCATCGACGTCGCGGAGCCGCCCGTCCGCTGCCGGCGCCGCCGACCAAGGCGCAGATGTACCGGGCGCTGATGCGGCTCCACGCCCCGGCCTGACTCCCACCTCGCCGGGGGACTGCCGCAGGACCGACGCGCGGTCTTCGTCGACTTCGTCGCGTCGGACGAGCGGAACGTGAGCTGCGTCCGCGGTCCTCGCGGACCGCGGACGCAGCCAGGGGGCTCACGCGGTCAGCGCGAACCCGTCGTAGCCGTTCTTCGCGACCTCGTCGCACTTCTTGCGGTACTCGCCGACGCCGCCGGCGTAGGGCATGAACACCCGTGGCTTGCCGGGCACGTTCGCCCCCATGTACCAGGAGTTGGCCTTGGGGTAGAGGGTGAACCCGGCGACCTGGTTGACGTGGTCGACCCAGGCGTCCTGCGCCTCCTGGGTGGCTTCGATCGTGGTCAGGCCCTGGCTCCGCAGGTGCGCGACGGCGTCGCAGACCCAGTCGACGTGCTGCTCGATGGAGACGACCATGTTCGACAGCACCGACGGGCTGCCCGGGCCGGTGATCATGAACAGGTTGGGGAACCCGGCCGAGCCGATGCCCAGGTAGGTCCGCGGACCGGCGCTCCAGGTCTCCTTGAGCGAGGTCCCGTCGCGGCCGCGGATGTCGACGTTGGTCAGCGAGCCGGTCATGGCGTCGAACCCGGTGGCGTAGACGATCGCGTCGAACTCGTACTCGCGCGCCGCGGTGCGGATGCCGCGCTCGGTGACCTCGATGAGCGGCTCGCGCTGCAGGTTCACCAGGTGCACGTCGTCGCGGTTGTAGGTCTCGTAGTAGCCGGAGTCCAGGCACGGCCGCTTGGTGCCGATCGGGTACTCGGGGCAGAGGTCCTGCGCGGTCCGCGGGTCGGTGACGATCGACTTGATCTTGCTGTGGACCCAGTCCTTCGCCTTGTCGTTGGCTTCCTGGTTCACGGTCAGGTCGGTGTAGGTGGTCAGCAGGTTGACCAGGCTGCCGCTCTCCCACGCCTGCTCGAAGGCGGCGTTGCGCTCGGAGTCCGAGACCTCGAGCACGGACTTGGTGGGGATCGCGGTGGGGACGCCGAAGCCGGACTCCTTCTGGGCCTGCCGGTAGTCCCGGTAGCCGGCCTTCATCCCGGCGATCTCGTCGACGGTGAGCTTCCGGTTGCGCGCCGGCAGGCTGTAGGCCGGTGTCCGCTGGAACACGGTCAGATCGTCGGCCTGCTCGGCGATGACCGGGATCGACTGGACCCCGGAGGATCCGGTGCCGATGAGCCCGACCCGCTTGCCGGTGAAGTCGACGCCTTCGTGGGGCCAGTGCGCGGTGTGGAAGGTCTCGCCCTTGAACGAGTCCAGGCCGGGGATCTCCGGCAGCTTCGACGACGACAGGCACCCGGTGGCCATCACGAGGAACCGCGTCGTCACGGCGTCCTCGTGCTCGGTCCGGACCGTCCAGGTCCTCTCGGCCTCGTCGTAGTGCGCCGCGGTGATGCGGGTGCGGAAGACGATGTCCTTGCGCAGGTCGAAGCGGTCGGCGACGTGGCGGGCGTAGGCGAGGATCTCGGGTTGGGTGGGGTAGCGCTCCTGCCACTCGAAGCGCTGCTCCATGTCCGGGTCGAAGGAGTACGAGTACGCCAGGCTCTCGACGTCGACCCGGGCGCCGGGGTAGCGGTTCCAGTACCAGGTCCCGCCGACGTCCGTGCCGGCTTCGAACACGACCGCGGACAGGCCCATGCCGCGGAGCTTGTGCAGCAGGTACATCCCGGAGAAGCCGGCTCCGACCACGACGACGTCGACGGTGGTCGGGACCTGGCGGTCCCCGGCGGGCGCGGGAGCTTCGGTGGTGGACATCGTCGTCCTCCTCAGGCGTCGGTGGTCGTGGCGAGGTGCTCGTCGATCGCCGCGGCGACGTGGTCGATGCCGGCGCTGCTGCCGGGCAGCACGTTGACCATGGTGAAGAAGCCGTGCATCTGGCCCTCGAAACGGCGGTGTTGCACCGGGACACCCGCCCAGGCCAGACGCCGGGCGTAGGCCTCTCCCTCGTCGCGCAGCACGTCGTGCTCCGCGGTGAGGACGACCGCCGGGGGCAGGCCGGACAGGTCCTCGGCCCTGATCGGCGAGGCGTCGGGAAGTGCGCGGGCGGCGGGGTCGGGTGCGTAGTGGTCCCAGAACCAGATCATCGAGTCCCGGGAGAGCATGAGCTGGTTCGCCGGGTCGGTGTAGGACTCGTTGTCGACGTCGGCGTCGGTCACCGGGTACACCAGCACCTGCAGGCCGATCGCCGGTCCGCCGGCGGCCTTCGCGCGCTGGGCCATGATCGCGCTGATGTTGCCCCCGGCGCTGTCCCCGGCGACCACCAGCGGCCCCCCGGACGGGGCCAGCGACGACCGGTTCGCCTCGGCCCACCGAAGGGCGGCCCAGGAGTCCTCGACCGCGGTGGGGTAGCGGTGCTCGGGCGCGAGCCGGTAATCGACCAGCAGGGTCGTCAGCCCGGTGCGCTCGGCGAGGGTCCGCCCGAGCGTCTCGAACTCGGCGATCTCACCGATGACCCAGCCGCCGCCGTGGAAGTAGACGAGCACGCCGCGCGGGTCCTCGGTGGGGGTGAGGACCCGGACGAGGATGTCGCCGCCCTCGACCGGGACGCGGACGTCCTGGACGGACTTCATCTCCGGGCCGGTTCCGTACAGGTCGCGGAGCATGACGCCCAGTCCGCGGGCCTCCTGCGGGGTCATCTCGTGCAGCGGTTTCCCGCCCGCGGCCGCCATCTGGGCCAGGAAGTTCGACGTGGCTTCGTCCAGTGCCATGCACATCACCTCGACGTGAGTGGGCGGTTGGGATCCCCCGTCGCCCCGCTCATCGGCGGGGCGGGCCGCTGGCCGGAGGCGGCGCGGCGTCGGGGGATGGATCGAGCATGCCAACGGCCGTGGATCGGGGTCACCGGACAAAGCGGCTCGCTTTCGAGCCAAATGGCGCTGGCCGCTGCTCCCGACGCTTCACCCCGGGCCGCGGTACGTGCCAGGCTGACGCGGTCCGGCCCGCGACGACGCGGAGTGGGAGGAGCCGATGACCACGTCCGACCTTCCGACCGACCGGGTCGAACTGCTGCGCTTCGTCGACGACCTGCTCGTGCGCCATCCGCCGCTGGAACAGGCGGTCCGCGACCTCGCTCGGCGCGCCGGCCGCGCTGTCGCGGTCCGGGTCCCGGACGGACGGGCACTGGTCGCCGACCCGGCCGGTGCGCCGGCGGACTGGCCCGACGACGTCGCTGCCGTCGGCGCTCCTCGGGGGATCACCGTCGCGCTCGGGACTCCGGCGACGCTGGACGACGCGCTGCTGCTCGAGCGCCTCGCCGTGCTGGCGATCGTGCTCCTCGACCGGGAGTCGCTGACGGTCCCGCACCGCTCGCAGGCGCAGTTGGTGGGGCTGCTGGTCGATCCGGTGACCACCCCGCCGCTGCGCAGCCGGTCCCTGCTCGGCCTCGGGCTGCGGGCCTCGACGCCGCTGCGTGCGTTCACCGTCGCCGGCGCGGGCCCGACGATCGAGACCTTCGCGATGGCGCTCTCGGCCGCGGGGGGCAGCAGCGTCCTCACCGTCACCCGGTCGAGGACGACGGTGATGCTCCGGGTCGGCGATCTCGCCGACCTCGACCACCTGGGCGTGCCGCGCGGGCTGCAGGTGGGCGCGAGCCGCGTGCACCCGGCCAGCGCGGCGCCGCTCGCGTGCGCGGAGGCCGACCACGCCTTCCGGTTCAGCCAGCCCAGCCCCCGGGACCACGGCCCGTACCGGACCGAGGAGGGCGTCCTCGTCCGCGCGGAGGCCCTGAACGGCTACGAGGTGCTCGCCGAGGCCCTCACCCCGGAACAGATCTCCCGCATCGGTGACGTGCAGGCGCTCGACCAGGTGCTCGCGCTCGGCGGACCGGACATGCTGCCGACCCTCGACGTCGCCGTCACCGGATCGATCCGGCAGGCGGCCCGCGCACTGGGGGTGCACCACAACTCCGTGCAGCACCGGGTCGCGCAGGCCGAGCGCGTGTTCGGCTTCGAACTGTCCGACGTGTACGGCCGCAACCGGCTGTTCATGGCGCTGACCCTGCGCCGCATCCGGCAGACCCACGGCATGGTCTGACCCCGGTTCAGGGTGAGCACCGGCCCCGGTCAGTCGCCGTCGCGGGAACCTCCTGCACCGACACCAGCCGCAGGCCCAGCGTCCGCAACTGGGCGAGCACGCCGTGCAGGTGGGAGTCGTCGCGGACTTCGCCCCTGATGATGGTTTCCGGCGGTGCGTCGGAGACGACCATGTCGGGGAAGGCGGCGCGGGAGCGCGGGGACAGCAGCCCGGCCACCCGGATCTCGTAGCGTCGTGCGGACACGCCCGGTCCCCTTCACTTGCCTCCGAACGCGGATGGGCAGCCAGCGTGCGCGACCGTGCGGTGCCGGGCATCGTCCGGGCCGGATGAGGTGCCGCTCGCGGGAGCGACCGCCACGCCGCCGGAGCCCGGTCGGGTCCACCGGCGGCGCCGGTCAGCACCACGGCACGGTCTCGTCCGCTGCGGACGAGGCCACTCTGCTCCCGCGCGGGACGGGTGCTGCTCGTCCTGCCGGGCCGTCGGCGGACGGCTGGTCGGCGCCGTCCCGGCGATCCCGCTCACCCCGCTGCTGAAGGTGGTGCTGGTCGACCGATCCCCTGGCTGTCGGCGGACGCGCTGCTCGGCTCGGGGCGGCGAATTCACCTCCTGCGGACGAGGACCGGTCCGGCGGACCGGGGGGATGCTCCCCGTCGATCACACCTGCGCCCCCCGTGGGCGAGGAGAGCTGACCCGGCCGACCACCGGCATCCATCCGCTCGGTCGGGTCCGCGCCTCCGGCCGCACCGTCGTCGAGGCACGTCGTCGAGGCACGTCGTCGAGGAGGAACCCCTCATGACCGACACCACCCGTCCGTCGGCCGGCTACGGGGTGCATTCCGAGGTCGGCACCTTGCGCAAGGTCCTGGTGTGCGCGCCCGGTCTGGCCCATACCCGGTTGACCCCGACCAACTGCGACGC
>NZ_JAHDTH010000158.1 GCF_018531445.1 Pseudonocardia lacus | reverse complement strand
AGGCGACCGCCGAGGCAGGCAGCGCGGCCGCCGGCGTCCGGCGCGCGGCGACGGCCGCCGCGCTCGCCGGCCGCACCGCACTGGTGATCGCCCACCGGCTGGACCAGGCCGCGGCGGCCGACCACGTCGTCGTCCTCGACGGCGGGCGCGTGCTCGAGGCCGGCGCGCACCTCGACCTGCTCACCAGGGGCGGCCCTTACGCCGAGCTCTGGGCCGCGTGGTCGGCGACCGCGGCCCCGGCCCGGTAGCCGCGTCCCCCGTACCCCCCCCACCGCGGACTGGCATCCGCCCCCGCGACACCTCACATCGGAGACGACCATGGCAGTTCCGACGGCGACGGTTTCGACAGCGCATCCCCGGCGGCGAGGACTCGTCGCGGTGGCGGTGACGGCCGCCCTGCTCGCCGGCTGCGGGCAGGGCGGCGGCCAGGACGGCGGGCAGGGCGCACCCGCCCCCGCGGAGGCCGCGCCCTCCGCGGCCAGCACCTTCCCGGTCACCGTGGCGGGCAAGGAGGGCGCCGCGACCATCCCGGCCCAGCCCGAGCGGGTCGTCACGGTCGGGCTGCAGCGCGACACCGACATCGCCCTCGCCCTCGGCGTGACCCCGGTCGGGATGGCGAAGGCCGCCTCGTTCCCCAGCGGGGTCGCGCCATGGGTGGAGCCGGTGCTGGGCGGCGAGCAGCCCGAGCTCGTCGACATGACCACCGGCCAGCCGCCGCTGGAGTCGATCGCCGCGCTGGACCCCGACGTGATCCTGGCGGTGGACGACTACGCTCTCGCCGAGCACTACGAGCAGCTCTCCCGGATCGCTCCCACGGTCTCCTACGCCGAGGCGCAGAACACCGACACCTGGCAGGAGAGCACCCGGCGGATCGCCACGGCGCTCGGCGTCGAGGACGAGGCCGCGGGGGTGATCGCCGAGGCCGAGGCCGCGGTCCGCGACGCCGCCGCGGCCAACCCCGGCCTGGCGGGCCGGACGTTCAGCTTCAGCGTCGTCTACTCGGGCACCGTCTACACCGTCCTGGGCTCCGACGCGGCCGCGACCGTGCTGACCCAGCTGGGGATGGAGTTGGCCCCCGCCGTCGCCGCGCTGCCCGAGTCGACCACCAAGGGTCGCGCCCAGGTGGGCGAGGAGCAGATCTCGACGCTGGACGCCGACGTGGTCATGGTCAGCTACGCCACCCCGGCCGACCAGGCGGCGCTGGAGGCGAACCCGCTGTTCCAGCGGCTGAGCGCGGTCTCATCGGGCGCGTACTTCCCGCTGGACTTCACCGTGGGCGTCGCGCTGGCGTTCCCGTCGCCGCTGGCGACCCCCTACGCCGTGGAGGGGATCGTGCCGCCGCTGAAGCAGGCCCTCAAGCTCTGAGCCCCGGCTCCGTGGGGGCGGCGCGGCAGGTCAGGATGCTGCCGCGCCACCCCGCCGGGTCGATCCGTTCCAGCACCAGCCCGGCCTCGCCCAGCAGGGCGCGCCACTCCGCGGCGGTGCGCTCGTGCCCGGGCAGCAGCATCCCCATCATCAGGTCGTAGGCCATCGTCCAGCCGCTGTCGCGGCCCAGCACCAGCTCGACGACCTGCAGCCGGCCGTGCGGGGGCAGCGCGGCGCGGACCGCGGCGAGTACGCGCAGCGCCGACCCGTCGTCCCAGTCGTGCAGGACCCGGGCCAGCAGGTAGCGGTCGGCGCCCGCCGGGACCGCGGTGAAGAAGTCGCACTCCTGCAGCCGGACGCGCCCGGTCACGCCGGCGGCGTCGAGGACCCGCGCGGCGCCGGGCAGGACGTGCGGCTGCTCGGCGAGCACCCCGCGCAGGTGACGGTGCCGGCCGAGCAGGGCCGCGAGCAGGCTGCCGTTGCCCCCGCCCACATCGACCACGCTGGCCACCCCGGCCCAGTCCTGCTCGACGACCGCGGCCCGGACCGCGGCGAGGGTGGCGGCCATGGCGGCGTCGAAGGCGGCGCCTGCGGTCGGATCGCCGGCGAAGTGGGCGAAGAAGTCCCGGCCGTTCTCCCGCTCGAACGGCGCCCCGGCGCGCCCCGAGCGCAGCAGTTCGGGGAGGTGGCGGGCGGAGGGCGCCACGTGGTCGACGACGTACTCGATGTAGGCCCTGGCCGAGCCGGGCACGCCGGCGCGCAGCCCGTGGCCCCACGCGCTGAGCGCGAACCGGCCGTCGGCGGTCTGCACCAGCGTCCCGGCCTCGGCGAGGCAGCGCGCCAGGCGCAGCATCGCCCGCGGCTCGGTGCCGCACGCCGCAGCCAGCTCCGCGGCGCTCATCGCGCGCTCGCCCAGCGCCTCGGGCAGCCCGGCGGCCAGCGCGGCGCGCAGCGCGTGGGTGCGCACGAACCCCATCAGACAGTCCATCAGCGCGGCCGGGCCGGGATCGGCGTCCGGGTGCGCCGTCGGCTCCCGGGGCAGCGCCCGGGCCGCCGCGGATCCGGCGCTCACCGGCGCACCGCCCCGCGGCCGTAGCGGTCGACCAGTGCCCGCTTGTCGGGCTTGCCCACCGCGGTCAGCGGCAGCGCGCGCCGGCACACCACCCGGTCCGGCAGCTTGAACCGGGCCAGCCCGCGCCGGCCGAGGAACCGGGTGACGTCCTTGGGGCGGGGCTCGGGCGCGCCCTCGGCGAGCACCAGCACCGCGCACACGACCTCGCCCAGCACGTCGTCGGGCAGGCCGACCACGGCGACGTCGACGACGTCGGGGTGGTCGAGCAGGTGCTCCTCCAGCTCGGCGGCCGACACGTTCTCCCCACCCCGGTTGATCACGTCCTTGATCCGGCCCTCGACGACCAGGTGCCCCGACGGCAGCACCCGCACCAGGTCGCCGGTGCGGTAGAAGCCGTCGGGGGTGAACGCCAGGGCGTTGTGCTCGGGGGCGCGGTAGTAGCCGCGCAGCGTGTAGGGGCCGCGGGTCCACAGCTCACCGGTCGCGCCCGGGGCGACGTCGGTGCCGTCCGGGCCGACGACCCGGACCTCGTCGGCCGGCGAGATCGGCCGGCCCTGGGTCGCCCTGACCAGCTCGGGCGGATCGTCGGGGCGGGTGTAGGCGAGCAGGCCCTCGGCCATGCCGATGCCCTGGATCAGCGCGCACCCGAGGTCGGTGCCGACCCGGTCGGCCAGGGACGGGTCGAGCCGGGCCCCGCCGACCAGCAGCAGCCGCAGCGCGCTGCGCGCGCGCCCGGACCAATCCCCGGCGGCGTCGGCCCACAGCCGGACCAGCGGCGGGACCAGCGCGGTCACCGTGACCGGCTCCCGCTCCAGCAGCCCGAAGACCGCGTCGGGCGTCGGGGTGCGGGTCAGCACGACCGTGCCGCCGACGGCGAGAGTGCCCAGGATCCCTGGGCAGCACAGCGGGAAGTTGTGCCCGGCCGGCAGGCAGACCAGGAAGGCGTCGGCGGCGGTGAAGTCGCAGACCCGCGCCGCGGCCAGCGCGTTGTAGGCGTAGTCGCGGTGGGTGCGCGGGATCAGCTTGGGCGCGCCGGTGGTGCCGCCGGACACGAGCAGCAGCGCGACCTCGGCCGCGTCGGGAACGGGCAGCGGGTCGGTGGCCGCGGTCGCGCCGACGAGGTCGGTGTACGGAGTCGCCCCGCCGGGGTCGCCCACGACCACGACCAGGTCGAGCCCGGGCACGGCGGCGCGCACCTGCTCGGCCAGCGGCCGGTGGTCGAAGCCCTGGAACCGGTCGGGCACCACGCAGCCCACGGCCTCGGACAGCCGGGCGAGGTGCTCGACCTCCGAGCGCCGGTGCGCCGGGAGCACCAGCACCGGTACCGCGGCGCAGCGCAGCAGCCCGAACAGGACGGTGACGAACTCCGCGCAGTTGGGCAGCTGCACGAGCACCCGGTCGCCGGGCGCGATGCCGCGGGCGGCGAACCCCATGGCCACCGCGTCGGCCTCGCGGTCCAGTTCGGCGTAGCTGAGCCGGCGGTCGTCGGCGACCACGGCGGTCGCTCCGGGCGACCGGGCCGCCCACTCCCGCAGCAGCTCGCCCAGTGCCTGTTCGCCCCAGTACCCCTCGGCGACGTAGCGCCGCACGGCCTCGTCGGGCCAGGGCGTGAAGGCACCGGCCGGCAGCCGCGACGCGGGCGCGCTCACCGGGCCCGCCCGTTGCGCGCCGGCTCCTCGGGGACGGTCACCAGCTCGTCCAGGTCGCGCGCGGCCCGCGCGCGGTGGCCCTCGACGAGCGCCCGGGCGATCTCCCCGGCCCGCACCGCCACGTTGGACAGCAGCGCCGAGCCGATGCCGTGGGTGTGCTCGGTGGCGCCGTGCACGAACACGCGCCGGGGCGGGTCGGGGGGTGCGTCCTCGTCGAGCAGCTGGTAGTCGCGGGAGATCGCGAGCCGGCCGAGCGCGTCGCGGCGCCACCGCGGGCCGGCCCCGAAGAAGCGGGCGGGGTCGCCGGAGCGGTAGCCGGTGGCGAACACGACCGCGTCGGCGGCCAGTGCCGTCTCCTGCCCGTCCAGGTCCGACCGGACCGCGACCCGGACCCCGTCGTCGCCGCGGTGCAGGGCGGTGACCGCCGAGACGTTGCGGAACCGCAGCCGCTCCCGGCCCTCGACCCGCTCGGCGTAGTGCCGGTCGTGCAGCGACCGGATCAGCTCGGGGTCGACCACCGAGTAGTTGGTGTTGCGGTGGTCGGCCATCAGCCGGTCCTTCGTCGGCTGCGGGGCGTCGAAGTAGTCGTCGACCCCGCGCGGGTCGAAGATCCGGTTGGCGAACGGGCTGTCGTCGGCCGGGCTGAAGCCGTAGCGGGCGAACACCGAGCAGACCTCCGCCGACGGGAAGCTGCGGTGCAGGTAGTCCACCGACTCCGCGGCGCTCTGCCCGGCGCCGACCACCACGAACCGCCGCGGCCGCGTGCCGGCCAGCGCGCGGACCCGGTGCACGAGGTCGCTGTTGTGCCAGACCCGGTCGTCGAGGTCGACCCCGGGCGGCAGGTGCGGCGCGAGCCCGGTCCCCACGACCACGTCGCTGGCGAGGTAGCGGGCCTCGCCGTCGGGAGTGGCCGTGCGCACCTCCCACCGCGCGGCGGCCCCGGTGCCGACCGGCGAGACCGCGCGCACCTCCGTGCCGTAGCGGACCCGCTCGGCGACACCGGCCGCGGCCCACTCCAGGTAGTCGTGGAACTCCAGGCGGGTGGGGAAGAAGTTCTGGGTGTTGATGAACTCGCTCATCCGGCCGCGGTCGTGCAGGTAGGACAGGAAGCTGTAGCGGCTCCAGGGGTTGCGCAGGGTGGCCAGGTCCTTGAGGAAGGAGACCTGCATGCGGGCGTCCTCGATCAGCATGCCGCGGTGCCAGCCGAAGGCGGGCTGCCGCTCCAGGAAGACCGCCCGCGGGCCGTCCGGCCCGGCTGCGTCCTCCGCCAGGGCGATCGCCAGGGCCAGGTTGGACGGCCCGAAGCCGATCCCGAGCACGTCGACGATCTGCGTTGCGGTCGTGGTGGTGGCCACCGTGTTCCTTCCTCCCGTGGCCCGCGCCCGCCTCACCGGCGCGCCCGCAGGAGGCGTTCGAGCCGGTCGACGCGGGCCTGGTCGAGGCCGCTGATGGTCAGGTCCGAGGGCGTGTGGCCCCCGCTGTCGGGGTCGCGGACGTGCCCGGCGAGTGCGTCGAGGGCCTCGACCCACCGCCGGGCGAGGCGCGCGACCGCGTCCGGGGCGAGCACGCCGGCCGGCGCGGACCACACCGCGGCCAGCCGCGGCCCGGCCGGGGTGGGCTCGGCGAGCACGTTGACGTCCAGGACGTGGGTCGCCGGGACGGCCGGGTCGACGGTGACCGCGAGCCCGCCGAACCCCCCGGTGTCGCTGCCGGTGTCTCCGGCGTCCTCGCTGCCGGGCAGGGTGAACCGGCCGAGGTAGTTGAACCGGACCTGCGGCGCGGGCCGCGCGCGCAGCCGGTCGCGTGCGTCGGGGTCGAGGTGGCGCAGCAGCCCGAAGCCGCGGCCGCGGTCGGGCACGGCCCGGCGCTGCTCCTTGACCCGCTTCACGACCGCGCCCAGCGCCGCGGTCCCGGCGGCGGCCGCGTCGAGGTCGAGACCGGCCAGGTCGAGGCGGACCGGCTGGATCGCGGTGAACCAGCCGACCGTGCGGGTCAGGTCGGCGCCCGGGACCAGCGCCTCCTCCCGGCCGTGCCCCTCGACCTCGACGACCAGCGGCCGCGCTGGGTGCCCGCGCAGCAGCGCCAGCGCGAACGCGGCCAGCAGCACGTCGTCGGGGCCGGCGTGGAAGGCCGCCGCGACCGGGCCGAGGACGGCCTCACTGGTCGCGACCGGCACCCGCACGGTCGTGTCGACCACGGTTCCGGCGACGTCGCGGGCGGGGTCGAGGGCCCGCTCACCGATGCGGACCCCGCCCGGGGCGAGCACGTCGAGCCAGGTGTCCAGCTCGGCGCGGCGGGCCGGGCGGGTCGCCGCGGCCGCGAGGCCGGTGGCCCACGCCCGGAACGACGTCCCGACGGCGGGCAGGTCCGCGCCGGCCAGGGCGGCGTGCAGGTCCTCGGTGAGGATCGGCCAGGACACGCCGTCGACGCACAGGTGGTGCGCGGCGAGCACCAGCCGCCCGGTCGGGTGGCCGTCGAGCCAGATCACCCGGAGCAGGGGGCCGGTTGCCGGGTCGATGCCGGCCGCGACCGACCGGGCTGCCGCGATCCCGTCCGGCCCGCCGTCCCACTCCACGCGGTCGAGCACCGCGGACGCGTCCACCGCCTCGGGTGGGGCCACCACGAGCCGCGGCTCGGCGGTGCCGCGCAGCCGCGCCCGCAGCAGGTCGTGCCGGTCGAGCAGGGCCTGCACCGCGGTGTGCAGCCGCGCCGCGTCGAGCCCGGCCGGGGCCGGGACCACCACCGACTGCGCGAAGCCGCGCAGCGGGCCGCCGCGCTCCAGCAGCCAGGCGGCGATCGGGGTGAGCGGCACCTCCCCGACCCCGGAGCCGTCGAGCGGTGCCGCCGCGCCCGGGTCGTCCAGGGGGTGCGCGGCCGCGGCGACCCCGGCCGCCGTGCGCTGGTCGAACACGTCGGCCGGGCGGATGCGCAGCCCGCGCTCGCGGGCCAGCGCCACGACCCGGAGCGCGGAGATGCTGTCGCCGCCGAGCTCGAAGAACGGCGCGTCGGGGTCGACGCCGGGACGGCCCAGGACGGTGGCGAACAGCTCGGCGAGCACCGCCTCCGCCCCGGTGGCCGGGGTCCGCCCCGTCGCGGCCGCCGGCTCGGGGCCGGGCAGCGCCGCCCGGTCGAGCTTGCCGTTGGCGGTCAGCGGGATCCGCGCGACGGGTACGACCTGCGAGGGCACCATGTGCTCTGGCAGCCGCGCCCGCAGGTGGGCCCGCACGCCGGCGACGTCCAGCTCGCCGACCGCGCCGGACGGGACGACGTAGGCCACCAGCGGTCCGCCCCCGTCGCGGCGGACCACGACCGCCTGTTCCACGCCGGGGTGCCCCAGCAGCGCCGCGACGATCTCCGCGGGCTCGATCCGGAAGCCGCGCACCTTGAGCTGGTCGTCGCCGCGCCCGAGGTACTCCAGCTGCCCGTCGCGCAGCCGGGCGGTGTCCCCGGAGCGGTAGAGCCGCGCGCCAGGGCGGACCGGGTCCGCGACGAAGCGGGCCGCGGTGAGCCCGGGCCGGTTCAGGTAGCCGCGGGTGACCTGCGGACCGCCGAGGTACAGCTCCCCGACGACGCCGGGGGGCACCGGCTGCAGCGCCGCATCGAGCAGGTGGACCTCGAAGCCGGGCAGCCCGCGGCCGATGACGCTGCGGGTGGCCCTGGCCGCGGCCGGGTCGAGGGTGGTGCGGGTGACGTGCACGGTGGTCTCGGTGATCCCGTACATGTTGACCATGCGCGGGCCGTCGGGCCCGTGCGCGGCGAGCCACTCGCGCAGTGTCGACGGGTCCAGCGCCTCGCCGCCGAACACGACCGCGCGCAGCGGCGGGACCGGCCGTCCGGCCGCCCGCCGGGCCAGGATCGCCGGGCCCACCTCCGCGAACGCCGAGGGCGTCTGGTTGAGCACGGTCGCCCCGGCGGCCACCAGCAGATCCACGAAGTCCTCCGGGGAGCGGGTGACCGGCCGCGGCACGACCTGCACCCGGGCGCCCTGGGCCAGCGCGCCCCAGATCTCCCAGACCGAGAAGTCGAAGGCCGCCGAGTGGAACAGGGTCCACACGTCGTCGGGACGGGGCTCGACGACGTCGCGCGCGGCCTCCAGCAGCGCCAGGACGTTGCGGTGCTCGACGACGACGCCCTTGGGGGCGCCGGTCGAGCCGGACGTGTAGATCACGTAGGCGGCGTCGGCGGGGCGCAGCGGGCGGGTCCGCTCGGCGTCGGTGACGGCGCCCGGGTCGAGGGTGGCCAGGGCGGCCGCGGTCCCCGGATCGTCGAGGACGATCGGGTCCGCGACGATCGGCAGGGCGTCCGCGGGGACGGCCGCCGCGGTCTCCGCCGTGGCCACCACCGCGGCCGGCCCGGCGTCGGCGAGCAGGGCCCGCATCCGCTCGGGCGGCAGGTCCGGGTCGAGCGGCAGGTACGCCGCGCCGGCGGCCAACACGCCCAGGATCCCGACCAGCAGCTCGCAGGCCCGCGGGAGCACCACGGCGACCAGGTCGCCCGGCCCGACGCCGCGCCCGATCAGCGTCCGGGCCAACCGGTTGGCCCGGGCGTCCAGCTCGGCGTAGCTCAGCCGGTCCGGTCCGGCGCCGACCGCGGCGGCCCGCGGGGTGCGGCGCACCTGGGCGGCGAACAGCGCGGGCAGGGTGGTGGCGACCGGTGCCCGGGGCGGTTCGGGCCGCAGCGCGGCCAGCGCGTGCCGGTCGGCGGCGATGAGCAGGTCGAGGTCGGCCACCGGTCGGTCCGGCTCGGCCAGCGCGGCCGCGAGCAGCCGCTCCAGCCGCTCCAGCAGCGCGGTGACGGTCGCCTCGTCGAACAGCTCGGCGCTGTAGGTGGCCTCGACCTCCAGCCGCGGCCCCACCAGGAACACCTCCAGCGAGAGGTCGAACTGGGTGGTGCCGTTCGGGATGCCGCGGAACGCGCTGGTGATGCCGGGCAGGTCGAGCCCGCGCAGGCCCTGGGTGAGGAACAGCAGCATCACCGAGTACAGCGGGTTGCGCCCGGCCGACCGCGGCGGGCGCAGCTCCGCCACCAGCCGGTCGTAGGCCAGGTCCTGGTGGGCGAAGGCGTCCACGGCGGTGCCGGCGACGCGGTCGAGAAGGTCGCGGAACCCGGGCCGTCCGGCCAGGTCGAGCCGCAGGACCAGGTTGTTGCCGAAGTTGCCGACCAGCCGCTGCAGGTCGGCGTGGTCGCGGTTCATGGTGGCGGTGCCCAGCGGGATGTCGACGGCCCCGGTGTGCCGGTGCAGCAGCGCCCCGACCGCGGCCAGCACGACCATGAACGGGGTGTGGCCGCTCTCCCGGCCGAGCCGCGCGATCCCGTCGACCAGTCGCGGGTCGAGCACCCGTGACAGCCGCCCGCCGCGGTCGGTGGGCGCCGCCGGGTGCGGTCGGTCGGTGGGCAGGTCGAGCTGCTCGGGCAGCGGGGTGAGCACCCGGCGCCAGTGCGCGAGCTGGGCGTCCTGCCGGGCGGTCCCGTGCTCGCCGCGCTGCCACGCCGCGAAGTCGGCGTACTGCAGGGGCAGCGGGGGCAGCTCGGCGCGGGCTCCGGCGACCGCGGCCCGGTACAGCGCCCCGATGTCCGCGCAGATGGCGTTCCAGGTCAGGCCGTCCCAGGCGATGTGGTGCACGACCAGCACGAGCACGTAATGCGCTGCCGAGCGCCGCACCAGGGTCAGCCGCATCGGCGGGTCCCGGGTCAGGTCGTAGACCCCGGCCGCCGCCCGGGCGGCCAGCGCGTCCAACTCCGCGTCGGCCCGGGCGTGCCCGGTGAGGTCCACCAGCGGCAGCGCCACCGGCCCGGGCGGGTGCACGCGCTGGTACGCCACGCCGTCGCGGCCCTCCTCGACGGTGCTGCGCAGCACCTCGTGCCGGGAGACGAGCCCGGTGAACGCCGCCCGCAGCGCCGCCACGTCGAGCGGCCCGTGCAGGTCGACGCGCAGCGCGACGTTGTAGGCGGCGCTGTCGGGGTGCAACCGCTGCTGGACCCACATCCGCTGCTGGGCGAGCGAGAGCGGCGCCGCGTGCGCGCGGTCGCGGGGCACCGGTCCGGCGGGGTCCGCGGCGGCGAGTCCCGCGGCCCGCCTGCGCTGTTCCAGCAGCCGGCGCCGGGCTGCGGCCCGGTCGGTACCGGCCCTCACCCGTCCGCCCCGGTGCCGTCGGCGGCGCCGAGCGCGGCGCCCACCTCGTCGTCGCTCATCCCGGCCACCTCCAGGTAGATCTCGGCGGCCAGCGCGGTCCGCCCCGGCTCGCCGTCGGCGGCGTCGCGGGCGTGCAGCGCCGCGGCCAACCCGGCGACGCCGGGCGCGGCGAACAGCAGCCGCACCGACGGCGCAGCGCTGTCGAGCGCCTCGCGCAGCCGGGCGACGACGGCGGTGGCCAGCACGGAGTCGCCGCCCAGCGCCACGAACTCGTCGTCGGCGCCGATCCCGTCGACGGGCGCGCCGGCCTCCGCGAGCACCTCGGACCAGACCAGGGCCACCACCCGCTGCACGGGATCGGTCAGGGGGGCCGAGGTGCCCGCTGGCGGCGCGGCCGAGGTGAGCCGGGCGGTCACCGCGGCCCGGTCGACCTTGCCGTTGCCGCTGAGCGGCATCGCCTCCAGCAGCACGACCCGGTCGGGGACCATGTGCGGTGGCACCCGGTCGCGCAGCGCCGCGCGCAGCCCGTCGGGATCCGGTGCCGGGCCGGCCGGGGTGGCCGCGGCCACCAGCCGGCCGCCGACGACGGCCGCGACCGCGTCGCCGACCCGGTCGTCCGCGGTGAGGGCGGCCTCGATCTCGCCGAGCTCGATGCGGAACCCGCGGACCTTCACCTGGTTGTCGCGGCGGCCGAGGAACTCCACGCAGCCGTCGGGGCGGTAGCGGGCGAGGTCGCCGGTGCGGTACCAGCGGCGGCCGTCGTGCCCGGGGAACCGGTCGGCGGTGCGCTCCGGGTCGCCGCGGTAGCCCAGCGCGACGCCCTCGCCGCCGATCCACAGCTCGCCGGGCACCCAGTCCGGGGCGTCGCGGCCGTGCCGGTCGACGACCCGCAGCGCGACGTTGTGCAGCGGCGTCCCGTAGGGCACGCTGCGCCAGTCCGCGGGGACCGGCCCGCCGTCGGGCACCTCGCAGACCGTGGAGTGGATCGCGGTCTCGGTGGTGCCGCCGAGTCCGGCGAACCGGCAACCGGGTCGCACCGCGCGCAACCGGCCTGGCAGGTCGACCCCGACCCGGTCGCCGCCCAGCAGCACGGCGCGCAGCTCGTCGCCGAGCGGTTCGCCGCAGCTGAGCAGCATGTCCAGCAGCGCAGGCACGCAGTTGAGCACGGTCACGCCGCGCTCGCGGACCAGCGCCGCCCACCGGGTGGCGTCGGTCCGCTCGTCCGCGCCCACCACCACGACCGCCCCGCCCTCGCCCAGGGGGGCGAAGATGTCGAACACCGACAGGTCGAAGTCGAGGGCGGAGACGGCGAGAGTGCGGTCGGCGGCGCCGATCCCGAAGCGCTCGACGAGGTCGTCGAGGGTGGCCATCGCCGCCCGGTGCGGGACCTCGACGCCCTTCGGCTCGCCGGTCGAGCCGGAGGTGAACAGCAGGTAGGCGCGGTCCTCCTCGTCGCCCGGCATGGGCGCGGCCAGCGGCGCGGCGGCCAGCGTCTCGGCCGGCCCGACGACCCGCACCCCCGCCGGCGCGCCGTCGGCGTGGCCGAGCACCAGCCCGACGCCGGCGGTGTCGACGATGCGCCCGGCCCGCGCGGGGGGCTGCTCGACGCCGATGGGGACGTAGCAGCCCCCCGCGGCGAGCACCCCCAGGACCGCGACGACCTGATCGGGGCCCTTGGGCAGCCGGATCCCGACCGCGTCGCCGGGCGCGGTCCCGGCGGCATGCAGCGCACCGGCCACGCGCAGCGCGCGCTCGGCCAGCTCGCCGTAGGACAGCACCCCGTCGCGGCCCCACAGCAGGGCCGGCGCCCCGGGGGTGTCGGCGGCGCGGGCGAAGAAGCCCTGGTGCAGCAGCCGGCCGCTGCGCGGGGCCGCGGTGGCGTTGACCCGGGCGCGGACCGCGGCCTGGGCCGGCGGGCGCAGGTCGGGCACCGGCCCGGTCCACGCCGCCTCCGAGCCGGCGACCAGCGCTTCGACCAGGCGCCGGTAGGCGGCGAACATCGCGTCGACGACCCCGTCGGCGAACCGGTCGGCGCGCAGGTCCCAGTTGACCAGCAGCCCGCCGCCGAACTCGGTGACCTGCGCGTCGAGCAGCACCTGGGGGCCCTGGGAGAGCGTCCAGACCGGCTCGCCGAGGGTCTCGCGGACGGTGTCGTCGTAGAGCTCGCCCAGGCTCAGCGCGCTGGTGAACACGACCGGGGCGATCATCTGCTGGCCGCGGGCGCGGGCCAGGTCGCGCAGCACCTCGACGCCGGAGTAGTGCACGTGCCCGGCGGCGGAGTGCATCCGGGCCTGGAGCCTCCGGGCGCGCTCGGCGAACCCGAGCGGCTCGGTCAGGTCGACGTCGAGCAGGACCGAGCTGGTGAAGTCGCCGACGAGGTCGGCCACCGCGGGGTGCAGGGGCTCGCGGTCGAAGGTGGGCACGTTGAGCAGGAACCGGGGCTCGCTGCTCCAGGCACCAACCACCTCGGCGAACGCCGTGGCCAGGGCCATGGCCGGGGTGAGGCCGTGGCGGCGGGCGGCGGCGGACAGCGCGGCCCTGTCGGCCGCGGACAGCACCACGTGCCGGCGCACCGACCTCGCCCGCGCACCCGGGCGTTCCGGGGCCAGCGGCAGGTCGGGGGCACCGGGCAGGTCGGCCAGCCGCTCGGCCCACCAGCGCGCGTCGGCCGCGACCCGGTCGGCGCGGCGGCGCCCGAGATCGGCGAGGTAGTCGCGGAACCGGTACCCGACGGGTTCCGGGAGGCGGTCGGGGTTCGCGCAGAGCCGGGCGAGGTCGGCCAGCAGGATGCGGTAGCTGACCGCGTCGCCGGCGAGCATGTCCACGTCGACGTGCAGCCGGGTCGCGCCGCCGGGCAGCAGGCTGAGCGCGACCGAGAAGACCTCGCCGCGCTCGACGTCGAGCAGCTGGTGCGACAACGCGTCGCGGACCTCGGCCAGCCGGGCCTCGACCCCGGCGGCGTCGAAGCCGGTCAGGTCGTGCACGCGCAGCCCGCGCCAGCCGGCCGCGGCCATGACCTCCTGCTCGCCGTTGTCGGTGAACCGGGCGCGCAGCATCTCGTGCCGGGCCACCAGTGCGTCCAGGGCCGCCCGCAGCCGCGCGGGCCGCAGGGGCTCGGCGCCGGGCGGGCGGTCGAACTCGGTGTAGAGGTGCGCGGCGACGCCGCCGAGCGGCTGGCTCGGCGCGCGCCCGATCCAGTACGCGTGCTGGAGCCGGGCCAGCGGGAACGGGCCGTCGGACCGCTGATCGCCGGTCGGGCCCTGCGCCGTCGCGGCGGTCAGGGCGCCGGCGCGCTCGACCCGCAACCGGTTCCAGGCGGCCAGGGTCGGGTCCTCGGCCAGCTCGGCGAAGGCCACCTCGGTCCCGCTGGCCCGCCAGGCCGCCACCAGCCGGATCAGCGCCATCGAGTCCAGCCCGAGCTCGAAGAGGTTGTCCTGGGCGGCGAGGTCGGCGGGGTCCTCCTCGACCGCCGCGGCGACGGCCGCGCGCAGGTCGGCGGCGCTCCAGCCGCTGTCGGTGCTGGTCATCGTCGGCTCCCTCCCACGGGTGCGGTGTGCTCGGCGCGGACCCGGGCGGGCACGAGGAAGCGGCTGACGCTGCGCAGCTTCTCGCAGCTCTCCTCCAGCTCCCGGGCCGGATCGGACGGCCCGACGATCCCGGCGCCCGCGCGCAGCCAGGTCCGGCCCCCGCGCTGGAAGACCGTGCGCAGCACGAGCGCGGCGTCGAGGGCGCCGTCGGCGTCGGCGGTCAGGACCACCCCGCCGTACATCCCGCGCGGCTCGGTCTCGTGGCGCCGGATGGCCTCCAGCGCGGCCGGCTTGGGCACCCCGGTGACGGTGATCGCCGGGAAGAGCCTGCCCAGCGCGTCCCAACCGCTCACCCCAGCGCCCAGCCGCCCGCTGACCCGGGAGGCGAGGTGCTGCACGCTGCCCCGGTCCTTGACCGCCATGAACTCCGCGACCCGCACGCTGCCCGGGGCGCACAGCCCGGTCAGCTCGGCCTGCGCGTCGCGCACGGAGATCGCGTGCTCGAAGACCTCCTTGGGGTCGTCGACCAGCTCGGCGCGCAGCCGCCCGTCGGTCTCGCGGTCGCCCGACAGCGCGCGGGTGCCGGCCAGCGGCTGGGTGCTGATCTCGCCGCCGGCCCCGACCTCGACGACGGTCTCCGGGCTGAACCCGGCGGCCCGCAGCCCGCCGACGTCGAGCAGGTAGGACCGGGCCGGGGTGTTGTCCCGGCGACCCAGCGAGTAGGTGGCGACGAGGTCGACCGGCTCGTCGACCTCGACGACCCGGGACAGGATGACCTTCAGCAGCCGCCCGGCCCGGATGTCGTCGATGGCGGCGGCGACGGCCGCGCGGTAGGCGGCGCCGCCTTGGCGCTCGTCCACCACCAGCGGCGCGGGCGGGGCGGTCCCGGGTGCGGCGGTCAGCGCGGCCACCAGCGCGGCCGGGTCGGTCCCATCGCCGGTGCGGACGTCGGTCCCGGCGGGCCCGGACCGGACCTCGTGCTCGGGCAGGACCAGGTGCAGCAGCGGCTGCCCGGCGGCCACCGGGCCGCCGCGCAGCAGGTGGGCCAGCTCGAACGCCGCCCAGCCGTATGCCCGCGAGCCCGGCGCGCCGACCTCGGCGGCCAGCTCCCCGACCCGGCGCAGCACGTGCCGGTCGGCCGGCAGCCGCCGCCGGACCTCCCCGCCGGAGCGCAGCTCGACCCCACCGGCCCGGACCACCACCTCGTGCCGCGCGCCCAGCCCGAGCGACCAGCTCCCGCCGCGCTCGTAGAGGACGAAGGGGCCGGGTCGGTCGCGCATGAGCCGCAGCGCGGCCGCGGTCGGCAGGGGTTCCCCGACGCGGGTGCGGGCGTCGTGGGTCGGCGCGCTCATCGCGCACCCGGGTCCGGCGCCGGTCGGCCGTCGGTCATCGCAGGTCCTCCCGCAGGGTCAGGCGTGGGGTGATCAGCGGCGCGATCTCGTCGAGCGCCGCGGGGGTGAGCAGGTCGATGTGCCGGAATTCGACGCCGACGACGTCGAGGCGGCCGGCGACGTGCGGGGCCCAGGCCGCCGACGCGCGCCGGGCCGCCGGGGTGCCGTCGTCTGCCCGTAGCGCGTCGACGCACAGGACGTCGCCGCGCATCACGCCGTACTCGGCGCCGGCGCGCATGCGGGCCCCGGCCACGAAGCTGCGCACCACGGCGGCGACGGCGCGCTCGTCGAGCCCGCCCAGCACACCGCCCGCGGCGCGGACGATCCGGGTGGCCCGCGCGGCCGTCAGGCCCTCCCGGTCGGGCCCTGCGAGCGGGTACCCGGTGTCGCGCAGCAGCCGGACCAGCGCGGCGCTCTCGTCGGCCGGCACGGTGTCGTGGGCCGGGTCGAACTGCAGGGCGTCGAGCAGCCCCAGGAACTCGATCTCGTGCTCCCGCGCCTGGAGCTCGACGGCCATGGCGTGCGCGATGCAGCCACCGAATGACCAGCCCAGCAACCGGAACGGCCCGTGCGGGCGCACCCGCAGCAGCTCGTCGACGTAGCTCGCGGCCAGCGCGGTCAGCGACCCGGTGGGGGCGGTGCCGCCGAGCAGTTCCGGGGACTGCACGCCCAGGATCGGCAGCCGCGCCGGCAGCACGCGCTTGAGCCCGGCGTACTGCCAGCTCATCCCGCCCGCCGGGTGCACGCAGACCAGCGGCGGCTCGGTGTCCGCGCCGCGGCGCAGCGGGACCACCGGCGACAGCGCGGCCGCGCCGGCGGCGGGCCGCTCCGCCTCGACGTGGGCGGCGAGGCCGCGCACGGTGGGGACGGCGAACAGGGTCGCGATGCCGATGTCGCGGCCCAGCCGCTCGCGGATGCGGGCGCGCACCCGCAGCAGCAGCAGGGAGTGGCCGCCGAGGGCGAAGAAGTCGTCGTCCGGGCCGACCTCGGGCCGGCCGAGCACCTCGGCCATGACGGCGCAGAGCACCGCCTCGACCGGGGTGCCCGGGCCGCCGCTCCCCCCGCCGGGCGGGTCGATCGCGGCCAGTGCCCGCCGGTCGAGCTTGCCGTTCGGGGTCAGCGGCAGCGCGTCCAGCACGGTGAGGGCGGACGGGACGAGGTGCGCGGGCAGCTCGCCGCCCGCCCAGGCACGCAGCTCTGCGGCGTCCAGACCGGGCGCGGCGACGTAGCCGTGCAGAGCCGGCCGGCCAGTGGCGTCGGCCCGGGTGAGGACGGCGGCGGCGCGGACGCGCGGGTGGGTGGCCAGCACGGCCTCGACCTCCTCGGGCTCCACCCGCATCCCGCGGATCTTGACCTGGTTGTCGGCGCGGCCCAGGAAGTCGAGGGTCCCGTCCGACGCGCGGCGCACGACGTCCCCGGTCCGGTAGAGCACCCCGCCGGGCGGGCCGAACGGGTCGGCGACGAAGCGCGTCGCGGTCAGCCCGGGCCGGCCGGCGTAGCCGCGCCCGACCAGGAAGCCGCCGACGTAGAGCTCCCCGGCCACGTCGACCCCGACCGGCTGCAGGTGCGGGTCCAGCACGTAGAGCCGGGTGCTGGGGTTGGCCCGCCCGATCGAGGTGGCGATGCGGTCGGCGCCGTCGCGGTAGATCACGTGCGACACCCCGATCGTGGTCTCCGCCGGGCCGTAGCCGTGGTAGAGCGTCACCGCGGTGCGGGCCCGGAAGCGGGCGAACAGCTCGGGGGTGAGCACCTCGCCGCCGCACCAGACGTGGCGCAGGCCGCCGAACCCGGTTCCCGCCCGGCCGGTGTCCTCTTCGAGGACGTCCAGCAGCGCCACCAGCATCGACGAGACCAGGTAGACGAAGGTGACGCCCTCGGTGGTGATCAGCTCCAGCAGGCGCTCGGGGTCGCGCTCCGCGCCCGGTTCGGCGATCACCACCCGGCCGCCGCAGACCAGCGGCAGCAGGATCTCGTTGACCGAGATGTCGAACGACAGCGGTGCCTTGAACAGCGTGGCGTCGGGGGTGCCGAAACCGAGCAGCTCGCGCTGCCAGCCCAGCCGGGCGCAGATCGCCTCGTGCCGGATCATCACGCCCTTGGGCCGGCCGGTCGAGCCGGAGGTGAACATGACGTAGGCGATCTGGCGCCCGTCGATCGGGATGTCCGGCAGGTCCCGAGGGGCGCGGGCGAGCCGGTCGAGGTCGACCGCCAGCGCCGGCACCGGCGCGTCGGCCACGCCGCCGAGCCCGGTCAGCACCAGCGCGGCCGCGCACTCGGCCAGCAGGTCCGCGCGCCGCTTCGCCGGCCACTCCGGTTCCAGCGGCACGAAGGCGGCGCCGGCCGCCATCACCGCGAGCAGCCCGACCACCATCTCCGCCGAACGCGGCAACCCGATCGCGACGACGTCCTCGGGGCCGATCCCGCGTGCGCGCAGTTCGGCGGCCAGGGTCGCCACCCGCCTGCCCAGCTGGGCGTGGGTCAGCCTGCGGTCGCCGTCGACGAGCGCGACCGCGTCGGGGTCGCGCGCCCGCTGGGCGGCCAGCAGCGCGGGCACCGACGTGGACAACTCGGGTCGAGCGGTGTCGTTCCAGGTCCGCAGCACCCGTTCGCGCTCGGCCGGGCCGAGCGCCCCGATGGCGCCGACGGGCGTGCGCGGCTCCCCGATCAGGGCGCGCAGCACGGTGTCGAGCCGGTCGGCCAGCGCGGCCGCCAGGTCGGCGTCGACGGCCCCCGGACGGCGGGCCAGGGTCACCCGGGCATCGGGGCCGTCGGTGCCCTCGAAGACCACGGCCAGCGGGTAGTGCGTGGCGTCGGCCGTGCGGACGGCGCCGATCCGCAGCCCCGCCCCGGCCGCCACGGCCGCGATCCGGTCCTGGTCGACGGGATAGTTCTCGACCACCACGAGGGTGTCGAACAGGTCCGATGCGCGACCCCGCCCCGCCCCGACGTCGGCCGGGCCGACCTGCTGGTGGTCGAGCAGGGCGGCCTGCTCGTCCTGCACGCGGCGCAGCAGCGCGTCCACCGGTTCCGCGGCGCGCAGCCGCACCCGCACGGGCACGGTGGTGGCCAGCAGCCCGATCGTCGACCCGGCCCCCGGCGCCCGGCCGGAGACCGTCGACCCGAACACCACGTCGTCGCGCCCGAGCGAGCGGGCCAGCGTCAACCCCCACGCCGTGTGCAGCAGGACCGCGACCGTCACCCCGGCCCGGCGCGCGGCCGCCCGCACCCCGTCGGGCAGCGCCCGCGTGGACCGGACCGGCACGGCGACCCCGGCCGGAGCGCCCGGGCCGAGCAGGCTGTTCTCCTCCACCCCGTGCAGGGCGGCACGCCACGCGGCGATCGCGGCGCCCCGGTCCGCCCCGGCGAGCCGGGCCAGGTGCTCCCGGTAGGGCGCCGCGGAGGTGGGCTGCGGCGCGGCGGGGGCGGCGGCGTAGGCGTCGAGCAGGTCGCCGAGCAGCAGCGGCACCGACCACCCGTCCAGCACGAGGTGGTGGGCGGTGAGGGCCAGGACGTGCCGCCCGTCGTCGAGCCGGACCAGCAGCAGCCGCACCAGCGGGTCCGGGCCGGCGAGGGCGAAGCGGCGCTGCCGCTGCTCGTCGAGCAGCCGGGCGCACTCGCCGTCGGGGTCGTCGGCCCCGCGGACGTCGACCTCCCGCCAGGGCACGGGTCCCGGCCGGGGCACGACCTGCACGGCGTCGCCGCCGGGGCGGCGGGGGAAGACCGCGGTGAGCTGCGGGTGGCGGGCGAGCACGGTCCCGGCCGCGGCGCGCAGCCGCGCGGGGTCCACGCCGTGCAGCTCGGTGGTCACCTGCAGGTGGTAGACGTCGGGCTCGTCGGGGCCGCGGGAGGCGGCGAGCTCGGCGTGGAAGAGCAGGCCCTCCTGCAGCGGGGTCAGCGGCCAGACCTCCCGCAGCCCGGGGTAGCGCCGGTCGAGCCCGTCGACCTCGTCCTGGGTGAGCCCCCGGGCCAGCAGGTCCGACGGGGTGTGCCCGGCCGGCGCCGCGGCGGCGTGGCGGGCCAGCGCGCCCAGCGCCCGCAGCCAGCCGTCGGCCAGGCGTTCGACGCCGGCCGCGTCGACGCCTTCTGCCCAGGTCCAGGTGATCGACAGCTCGGCGCCGCGCCCGGCGTCGACGGCGATGGCGCCGACCTCCACCGGATGGGTGAGCACGGCGGGCGCGGCGGCCGCGAGCCCCGCGTTCTCCGGGGCGGGCGCCCAGGCCCGCGTCGAGGCGGTGGTCCGCCCCAGGTAGTTGACCAGGATCTCCGGTTCGTCGAGCCCGTCGAGCGCGCCGCCCAGGTGGCGCAGCAGCCCGTAGCCGGTGCCGGCGGGCGCGGCGCGCAGCGCCTCCTTCACCCCGGTCACCGCCCGGCGCGCCGCCGGCCCGCTGGCCAGCGCGTCGGGGAGGTCCACACCGGACACGTCGAGCCGGACCGGGTGCACGGCGGTGAACCACCCGACGGCGCGCGACAGCGCCGCGCCCGGGACCAGCTCCTCGTCGCGGCCGTGGCCCTCCCGGGCGACGACGAGCGCGCGCCGCCCGCCGGCCGCGGCGGCCAGCG
>NZ_JAHDTH010000157.1 GCF_018531445.1 Pseudonocardia lacus | reverse complement strand
CCGCGGCCGACGCGGCGGCGACCTCCGCGGCGGCCAGCGCCAGCTGCTGCTGCACGGCCTGCAGCTTGCCGATCGGGCGGCCGAACTGGATCCGCTGACCCGCGTAGGTGACCGCCGCGGCGAGGGCCCCGCGGGCGGCGCCGGCCAGCAGCAGCGCGCGACCCAGCGCGGCGCGCACCCGGAACTGCTCGCCGGCCCCCTGCGGGACCTCGGCGGTGGTGGCCGTCGTGTCCACCCGCACGGTGTCGCGCGGCTCCTCGGCCAGGTTGGCGCCGTCGGTGATCGTCACCCGCTCGGGGTCGAGCAGCACGACCCGGGTCGGGGTCAGCACGGCGATCCCGGCGGCCGCGCGCGACCAGGGCACGCGGTGCAGCTCGCCGCGCACGGTGTCGCCGTCGACGTCGAGGTCGGCCGCGACCGCGGTCAACGGGCCGGCGGGCAGCGCGATCCCGGCCTCGTGCAGCAGCCACCCGGCCAGCAGGTCGGTCTCGACCAGGGGCACCCGCGCGGCGTGCGCGCCGGCCGCGGTCAGCACCGCGGCGGCGTCGGTGAACGTCGCCCCGCTGCCGCCGGCCCGCTCGGGCAGGGTGAGCCGGGCCAGGCCGCTGTCCTCCAGCGTCTTCCACAGCGCGGCGTCGAACCCCGGGCCGGTGCCGGTGGCCCCGGAGAAGATCGACTCGGCCAGCTCGGCGAGCTCGCCGGTGGCGGTGTCGGTGTCGGTGCTCTCGGTCATCGCAGCCCCAGTCCCCGCGCGACGATGCCGCGCAGCACCTCGTTGGTCCCGCCGCGCAGGGTGAACCCCGGGGCGTGCAGCACGGCGTCGGCCAGCAGCCGCGGGTAGCCGCCCTCCGCGCCCGGGTCGGGCGGGATCGACACCAGCAGCCGGGCCGCGTCGATGATCTCGTTCTCGAAGCGGGTGCCCAGGTCCTTGACGATCGCCGCGGCCAGCTCCGGGGCGTGCCCCGAGGCCAGCGACCCGGCGATGGCCAGCGACATCCGCCGCAGCGCCCACAGCCGCGAGACCAGCGAGCCGACCTCGCGCTCGACGCCGGTGGCGCCCGTGCGGACCAGCTCGCCGACCAGCGCCGCCAGCAGCGGGAAGGTCGACAGGAACCGCTCGGGGCCGCTGCGCTCGAACGCCAGCTCGCTGGTGACCTGCCGCCAGCCCGCGCCGATCTCGCCCAGCACCATGTCGTCGGGCACGAAGACCCCGTCGAAGACCACCTCGTTGAAGTGGTGGGCACCGGTCAGCAGCGGGATCGGGCGGATCTGCACGCCCGGCGAGTCGAGCTCGACGATGAACTGCGAGAGCCCGGCGTGGCGGTTGGCGTCGTCGCGGGGCGCGGAGCGCGCCAGCGCGAAGAACGCGTGCGCGCGGTGCGCGCCGGAGGTCCAGACCTTGGTGCCGGTGAGCCGCCAGCCGCCCTCGACCCGCTCCGCCCTGGTGCGCACGGCGGCGAGGTCGGAGCCGGCGTCGGGCTCGCTCATCCCGATCCCGAAGTAGACCTCCCCCGCCGCGATCCCGGGCAGGAACTTGCGGCGCTGGGCCTCGGTGCCGAAGCGCAGCAGCGTCGGCCCGATCTGGCGGTCGGCGACCCAGTGCGCGGCGACCGGCGCCCCCGCGGCGAGCAGCTCCTCGGTGACCACGTAGCGGTCCAGCGGGGACGCCCCGGCGCCGCCGTACTCCGGCGGCAGGGTCATGCCCAGCCAGCCGCGCCGGCCCAGCTCGCGGGTGAACCGCTCGTCCCAGCCCGAGAGCCACACGTCCGAGCGGGGCACCCAGGCGCCCGCCGCGCGTTCCTCGGCGAGGAACGCGCGCACCCGGGCGCGCAGCTCCGCGGCCCGAGCCGGCAGGTCGGTCGGCGGCGGCATCAGCTCCAGCGTTGGCGGCACCCCGACATCATGCGGCAGTCGTCGCCGCGGCGCGCCACTCCGCGCGGTGTGCGGCCGGTCTCATCCCACGCCGGGCTGCTCCGGCGCCGTCCGGGACGCGGTGCCGATCCCGTCGAGGTGCCGGCGCCGGGCCATCACCAGCACGACCGCCGCGCAGGCCAGCTGGGCGGCGGTGTAGCCGATGGCCAGCGGCCACAGCTCGGTGACCTGGAAGCCCGCCTGCTGGTCGGCCGCGGTGATCGGCACGAACACCACGACCGCGATCACCAGCAGCGTGCTGGCCAGCTGCAGGCGGGCGAAGGCCATGCCCTCGTTGAGCGCCTGCAGCACGCCCAGCTCGTGGGAGATCAGCAGCCGCGGGACCATCCCGATCAGCAGCAGCCGCAGCACGTCGCCGGCCTCGGCGTAGCCCGGGCCGAAGATCTGCAGCCCGAGGTCGGCGAGCAGGATGCCGACCACCACCATCGGCAGGAAGATCACGAACAGCCGCTTGCGGGACGCCGCGATGTGCTCCCGGGCGTTGCCCGGATCGCGCGCGAGCTGCGCCGACAGCGACTGCATGAACCGCTGCGCAGCGATGTCGATCACCATGACGGCCTGCCAGGCCATGAAGAACGCCGCGCCCGCGCCCGGCCCGAACCGCTGGATCACGATCACCGTGACCTGGTTGAACAACAGGACCGTGCCCCAGTGCGCGATCGTGGTCGGGGCCAGGAACCCGACGACCTCCGAACGCGCCGGCAGCCACCCCTCGTCGGTGATCCGGGAGAACCTGCGGGTGAGGTAGCCGGCGACCACGGCGCTGCCCACCGCCCAGATGGCGATCGGGATCACCCAGGACAGCACCACGCCCAGCGGGCCCAGGCTGACGCCCAGCGCCAGCAGCAACCCGATGCGCACCACCGCGAACGCGATGCTGCGCCCCGGCGCCCACCACGGCTTGCCCACCACGACGAGGGTGTAGTCGTGCAGGCCCCACAGCCCCCACCCCGCCGCGGCCAGCACGAACAGCGCCACGCCGATCCACACCGGCCAGTGCGGCCCGGACCCGGTCTCGGCCAGCGACGGCACGAACCACACGTAGACCAGCCCGACCAGCACGCACGCCGGCACGATCACCGCGTGGCTGCGCCAGAACAGCGTCGTCGCCCGCCGCCCCGACTTCGGCAGCCAGATCATGTTGCCGGCGTCGAGGTTGAGCTGCGCGGTGCCGGCCACGAGCAGGAACGCCGAGACGAACGCCGTGGCGTAGCCCACCGATTCCTGCGGCATCATCCGCGCGGCGATCAGCCAGGACACCAGCCCGGCCACCGAGCCGACGGCGCCGCTGATGGACAGCGCGAGCCCGTCGGACAGCGCCGCCTTGCCCGACGCGTCCGGCGCGGTGGCGCTGTCCGGTTCCGGGGGAGCCGACGGCGCGGTCGGCTTCGGGGCGACGGTCGGCTCGGTCGCGAGCACCAGGGGCAGGCGCTGGGTCAGCAGATCGCTCTCGTCGTCGAGGCCGTCGCCGTCCCGTTGCGAGGCGGGCGTGGCCGGGGACCGTCCCGGGGTGCCGGGTCGACTCACCGGGCGGACACCCGCTGCCAGGTTCGGGGGGCACGGGTCGTCGGGGCGCCCGGGTCGCAGGGCCTGGCTCGGGTCAGCACGCGGCGCAGTGTATCGACGGGGGATGAGAGCCTTCGACGGCCCGTAGCGGAGGCCGGGCCGTCGCCGCCGATCGGTCACCCGATCGTGTCGGCCCTGGTCCGGACCGGTGAGCCGGTCCGGACCATGCCGGGCGTTCAGCTCGTGGTCACCGCCGAGCCACGCGGCTTCCAGTTGTAGGACACGTCCTCGGCCAGGGCAGCGGCCCAGTCGGTCCCCTGAGACTCGTGCCACTCCAGCAGCCGGTCGATGCCCTCGCGCAGCGACACCTCCGGCTTCCAGCCCAGCACGTCGGCGGCCAGCGCCGAGTTGCTGTAGAGCCGGCGCACGTCGCCGGGGCGGTCCGGGTGGTGCTCCGGGCGCAGGTCCGGACGGCCCGCGGCGGCGGTGACGATCTCGGCCAGCTCGCTGACCGTGATCTCGCGACCGTTGCCGACGTTGATCGTGCGGCCCACGGCCCCGGGGGCGGTCCCGGCCGCGGCGATGCCGCGGGCGCTGTCGTCGACGTAGGTGAAGTCGCGGGTCTGGGCGCCGTCGCCGAAGACCAGCGGGGCCAGCCCGTTCTTGGCCCGCACGATGAACTTGGGGATGACCTCGCCGCTGTCGCCCTCGTGGTGCGAACGCGGCCCGTAGGCGTTGAACGGGCGGATCACCACGGTCGGCAGGCCGTAGGTGGTGTGGTAGGCCCGGGTGTAGGCCTCGCCGGCCAGCTTGGCCCCGCCGTAGACGGTGTGCGGGCGGGTCGGGTGGTCCTCGTCCATCGGCACGGTCTCGGCGGTGCCGTAGACCTCGCTGGTGCTGACGTAGACGAACCGCCCGGTGCCGAACTCCCTGGCGATCTCCAGCAGCCGCAGCGTGCCGGTGGCGTTGACCTCGTGGTTGGCCACCGGGTCGTGGATCGAGTGCCGCACCCCCAGGGTCGCCAGGTGGAACACCGTCGAGGCGCCCCGCATGGCGGCGCGCGCGACCCCGTCGTCGAGCAGCGAGCCCCGCACGAACTCGACCCCGTCGACGCCGTCGATGTTGCGGGCGTGGCCGGTGGACAGGTCGTCGAGCACCCGCACGGGGCCCTCGGCGGCCAGGTGGCGCACGAGCGCGGAGCCGATGAAGCCCGCGCCGCCGACGACGAGGGGGATGCCGGTGGTGCTCATGTGGTGGTCCTCTCGGTGGCCCTCTCGGTGGCCCTCTCAGCGCCGGCGGGGGCGGGGGTCAGGCCGGTCTCGGCCAGGGCGTAGCGCCCGGCGCAGTCGGGGCAGCGGAACGAGCCGTCGCCGGTGTCGTCGAGGCGCTCCCCGCAGCGGCACACCCAGCCCTTCTGCCGGGCCGGGTTGCCGACCATGAGCGCGTGCGCGGGCACGTCGCGGGTGACGACGGCGCCGGCGGCGACGAAGGCGCTCTCGCCGATCTCGGTGCCGCACACCACGACCGCCCCGGCGCCGAGGGTCGCCCCGCGGCGCACGGTGGTGGCCAGCAGGTCCTCGGCGGGGCGGCGGATCGCCGCGCGCGGGCGCAGGTCGTTGGTGAACAGCACGTTGGGGCCGAGGAAGACCTCGTCCTCGCAGGTCACGCCGCTGAACACGAGGGTGGCGTTCTTGACGGTGACCCGGTCGCCCAGCACGGCGCCGTCCTCGACGTAGGCGCAGTCGCAGATGTTGCAGTCGCGCCCGACCCGGGCCCCGGGCATGACGTGGGCGAACGCCCACACCCGGGTGCCCTCGCCCACGGTCTCGCTCTCGCACAGGCCCTTGGGGTGCACCCGCACCCCGGGCGGCGGGACCGGGGTCGACGGGGTGGACGCGGTCATCGGGCCACGGCCGCGGTCAGCGCCTCGGCCACCCGCTCCTGCTGCTCGGCGGTGATGCCCGGGAACAGCGGCAGCGACAGGATGCGCCCGCCCATGGCCTCGGCCACCGGGAAGGTGCCCTCGCCCTTGCCGAGCCCGGCGAAGGCGCCGGTCAGGTGGACCGGGGTCGGGTAGTGGATGCCCGCGCCGATGCCGCCGGCGTTGAGCTCGGCGAGGACCTCGTCGCGCCGGTCGACCTGCACGACGTAGAGGTGCCAGACCGGCTCGCTGCCGTCGGCCACCACCGGCAGGCCGACCTGCTCCAGCCCGGACAGCAGGGCCTCGTAGCGCTTGGCCGCGGCCCGACGCTGCTCGTTCCAGTCGTCGAGGCGGCGCAGCTTCACCGACAGCACGACGGCCTGCAGCGCGTCGAGGCGGCTGTTGAAGCCGAGCGTGTCGTGCACGTACTTGCGCGACGAGCCGTGCGCGCCCAGCAGCCGAACGGCCGCGGCCAGTTCGCCGTCGGAGGTGGTGACGGCGCCGGCGTCGCCGTAGGCGCCCAGGTTCTTGCCCGGGTAGAAGCTGGTGGCGGCGATGGCCCCGGCGGCGCCGGAGCCGACCCCGTCGCGCCGCGCGCCCTGCGACTGCGCGGCGTCCTCGACCAGGGCGACCCCCTCCGGCAGCCGTTCGGCCAGCGCGGCCAGGTCGGCCATCTGCCCGTAGAGGTGCACGGGGAGCACGGCCTTCGTCCGCGGGGTGATCGCCGCGTCGACCAGGTCGAGGTCGATCAGCGCGTCGTCGGGGCGGCAGTCGACCAGGACCGGCGTGGCCCCGGTGCGGGCGACGGCCTCGGCGGTGGCGATGAAGGTGTTGGCCGGCAGGACGCACTCGTCGCCGGGCCCGACGCCCAGCGCGCGCAGGGCGAGCTCGATGGCGTCGGTGCCGTTGGCCACGCCGATGCAGTGCCCGGCGCCGGTGTACTCGGCGTACTCGGCCTCGAAGCGGGCCACCGCGGGCCCGCCGACGAACGCGGTCTTGGCCAGCACCTCGGCCCAGCCTGCGGCGACCTCGTCGCCGACCTGGGCGTGCTGCCAGGCGAGGTCGACCAGGGGGATGGAAGTCACGGATTCAGGTCCCGGTGTCGAGCCGCAGCGCCTTGGCGAGCGCGTCGACGACCGTGCGCTGGTCGTCGTCGGTGAGCTCGTGGTGCAGCGGAAGGATGATCGAACGGCTGGTCAGCCGCTCGGTGTGGGGAAGCGGGGGGTGGGGGTGCCCGGCGTAGGCGCGCTCCAGGTGCGAGGCCATGATGCCGCGCCGCGCGGAGACCCCCGCCCCGGCCAGGTCGGTCAGCACCTCGATCAGCGGCGGTGCGGAGTCGGGCAGCTCGACCCAGAACGACTGGAAGTTCGACTCGCCGTGCTCGGGGTCGCGCACCGCGCGCAGCCCGAGCGGGGCGAGCAGTTCGTGGTAGCGGGCGGCCAGCTCGCGGCGCCCGCGCACGATCCCGGCCAGCCGGCCGACCTGGACCAGGCCCATCGCGGCCTGGACGTCGGTCATCCGGTAGTTGAAGCCGGTCTCGTCGTACTCCTCGAGCACGATCTTCGCCGTGCCGTTCTCGGCGGCGTGCCGGTCGGCGGCCGAGACGCTCATCCCGTGGCTGCGCAGCCGGCGCAGCCGGGCGGCCCAGTCGGCGTCGTCGGTGGTGATCATGCCGCCCTCGCCGGTGGTGAGCACCTTGCGCGGGTGGAACGACCAGGCGGCCAGCAGGGCGCCGGCCCCGACCGGGCGCCCGCGCAGGCGGGAGCCGGCGGCGCAGGCCGCGTCCTCGAGCACGGGGATGCCACCGGCCACGGCGCGCACGGCCTCGACGTCGGCCGGCTGGCCGCCCTGGTGCACCAGCATGATCGCCTTGGTCCGGGGCGTGATCGCCTCGGCGACCCGGGCCGGGTCGAGGTTGCCGTCGACGGGGTCGACATCGGCGAAGACCGGGCTGGCCCCGGTGTGCCGGATGGCGTTCGCGCTGGCGATGAACGACAGCGACGGCACCACGACCTCGTCGCCGGGCCCGACGCCCAGCAGGTACAGGCCCAGGTGCAGGGCGGTGGTGCAGTTCGACACCGCCACCGCGTGCGCCGCGCCGACCTCGGCGGCGAACGCCTTCTCGAAGGCGACGACGCGGGGGCCGTCGGCGACCCAGCCGGAGCGGACGGTCTCGGCGACGGCCTCGGCCTCCTCCGGGCCGAGCATCGGCACCATGACCGGGATGCTCGTGCGGCCGCCGCGGGCGGCCGGGACCGGTGGGGCGGCCGTCACGCGGGGACCTCGATCCGCGGCAGCACCGCGGCGGACTCCGCCGCCGGGACCTCGCGCACCGGCACGAACTCGCCACCGCCGGCCAGGCTGGCCGACGCCGCCTCCAGCATCGCCAGCACCTGCAGGCCGGAGCGGCCGTCGGTGAGCGGCTGGCGGCTGTGCAGGATGGAGTCGGCGAACTCGGCCATGACCGCCCCGAGCGCCTCCTTGTCCTGGATGGCGGGGGCGACCATGTCGCCGGTGCGGTAGGACACCATCGTCGCGGCGCGCCCGGCGGTGTCGAGCTCCTCGGCGGGGGTGCACTCCACGCCCCGGTCGTAGATCGACAGGCGCTGCAGCGGCTCCAGGTCGTCCCAGACGACGGTGCGCGCGGACCCGCCGATGACCATCTTGCGGATCTTGGTCGGGGACAGCCAGTTGACGTGCACGTGGGCGATCACGCCGTTGGACAGCCGCACCGTCAGGTAGACGATGCAGGCGCGCCCGGCGCGGACCGGGTCGGCGCCGTGCGCGGCCACCGACACCGGCTGCACGCCCTCGGGCAGGATCGACTGGAAGATCGACAGGTCGTGCGGGGCGAGGTCCCACAGCACGTCGACGTCGCGCTGCACCAGGCCCAGGTTGATCCGGACCGAGTCGAGGTACTGCAGGTCGCCCAGCTCCCCGTCGCGGATCAGGTCGCGCAGGTAGCCGACCGCCTGGGTGTAGCAGTAGGTGTGGTCGAGCATCAGCACGCGGCCGTAGCGGTCGGCGGCCTCGACCAGCTCGCGGCCCTCGGCGAACGAGGGCGCCAGCGGCTTCTCCACCAGCACGTGCTTGCCGGCCTCCAGCGCGGCCATGGCCACCTGGTAGTGGGTCGCGGCGGGGGTGGCGATCGCGACGGCGTCGACCGCGGGGTCGGCGAGCACGTCCTCGAAGGAGCCGACCACGCGGACGGTCGAGTAGTCGCCCATCACCGAGCGGGCGCGGTCGACGTCGAGGTCGCAGAGGTACTCCAGCCGCATCGCCGGCGTCTTCTGGGCGTTGCGGGCGAGGTTCGGACCCCAGTAGCCGGCACCGACCACCGCCAGCCCCACGCGCGGACGTTCTGGACTCACTACAGCGTCACTCCTCAGCGTCACTCAGGGGTGTCGCTCAATGAGCGTCGCTGCTCACGAGACGGAAACATCCCACCGGCCGACCGACCATAACCGGCGCGGGACCCGTCCCTTCACCGGCCCGTCACGATCACAGCCCGGTTCGGGTGATTCGCGCATTCCGGCGTTATTACGGCGTTCCTCTCGGTAACCTCCATCACGACTTCGCAACCCGGCGCAACGTTCCACCGGGTCCGGACGTCCTCCCTGTTGACACGCCGACGTCTGCCCGCGGAACCGCGGGTCCGGGCGGGCGGCATGAAAGGTTCGACGCCCTGCTCAGTAGCATCCGCGGCCGTGGCCCCAACGGCTGACGGCGATTCGGGCAAACGGTGCGAACCCGGACATAGTTCGCGAAACGGGAGCGAGCAGACACTTTGTTGATGGACGAGCGGGACCCCACCGGCGAGACGCCCGCCGAGGCGGTGCCGGAGAAGCGCCGCAGGTTCGGCCCCGGACTGGAGATCAACGCCATCGCGCTGATGGCCTCCACCGCGATCACGGCGGTGGTCGGGCTCGGCTTCTGGGCCATCGCCACCAACCGGCTGCCCGCCGCCGACGTCGGCCGCGCCTCGGCGGTCATCACCACCGCGACCATGCTCAGCCAGCTGGCCGGCTCCAACATCGGGCTGCTGTTCAGCCGGGTGCTGCCCGGCGCGGGCGAGCGCTCCCGCTCGGTCGTGATGGCCGGCTACGGCGTGGCCGTGGCGATCAGCCTCGTGCTCACCGGCGGGTTCCTGCTGTTCTTCGACAGCGAGGAGCTGTTCTCCTCGGCGGCCGAGCAGGTCGTGTTCCCGCTGATCGTGATCATCTTCTGCCTGTTCGCGCTGCAGGACTGGGTGCTCACCGGCATCCGGGTCACCACCTGGATCCCGCTCGAGCAGCTGCTGTTCGCGGTGGCCAAGCTCGCCCTGCTGTTCTGGTTCGCCGCGGCGGCCTTCGACAACGCCATCGTGCTGGCCTGGGTGGTCCCCTGCGCGGCCACCGTGCTGATCATCAACCCGCTGCTGCTGGCGCGGGTGCTGCCCCGGCGCGGACCGGCGCCGGAGGGCGCCGCGCCGATGCCCGCCCGCCGGGAGCTGGGCAAGATCTTCGTCGGCGAGTACGCCACCGGCGCGGTGACCTTCGTCATCCCGCTGGTCGTCCCGCTGCTGATCCTGACCCAGCTCGGCGCGGAGGCCAACGCCTACTACGCGCTGCCGCTGCTGATCGCCGAGTCCGGGCTGGGCGTGCTGATCTGGAACATCAGCTCCTCCTACATGGTCGAGGCCTCGCACGACGCCCGCCAGATCGGACCGCTGATGAGCCGCACCTGGCGGCTCAGCTTCCTGGTCGGCGGCCTGGGCGTCCCGGTGCTCTACCTGATGACGCCGTGGCTGCTGTCGTTCCTGGGCGAGGCCTACGCCACCGAGGGCACGACCGCGATGCGGCTGCTGCTGCTCGCCATCCCGTTCAACATCATCTCGACGATGTACATCAACACCTCGCGCGTGCTCAACCAGATGGGCCGGGTCGTGGCGCTGCAGCTGCTGCTGGCCGTGCTGATCATCGGGCTGACCGCGGTGCTGCTGCCCAGGATGGGCATCGCCGGCGCGGGCTGGGGCTACCTGATCGCCGAGGCCGTCGTCGCGATCGCCGTGGTGATCCCCCTGGCGCGCTTCATGCGGGCGCACGGTGTCACGCTGCTGCGGGCCCCGAAGAAGCCGGCTCCCCCGGAGGGGGGCGGCCCGGAGGATGGCTCCGAGCCGGACCCGGAGGCTACGGTCCGCATCGCCGCACAACCGTCTCGAGCAGGAAGGGCCAGGACGTGACCTCAAACCGGGGGCAGGTCAGCAGGATCGACAACGGCCGTCGCTTGCGGGTGCTCGTCGTGATCCACCACCTGAGCGTGGGCGGCAGCCAGCGCTGCGCGGTCGACCTGGCGATCGGGGTGCACAAGCGCGGCCACGACGTCACCGTGGCCGGTCCACCGGGCCCGCTGGCCGACCTGCTCGTCGACGACGGCGTGCCGTTCGTCCCGCTGGAGAACGACCGGCCCGGCCAGGCCGTGGGCCAGGCCCTGCCCGGCTACAAGCGGCTGCTCGACCTGACCCGCGAGCTGCGCCCCGAGCTCGTGCACAGCTACGAGCTGACCCCGTCGATCCTCACCTACGCCGGCGCGCACCTGCGCGACTGCGTGCCGATGACGATGACGATCAACAGCATGTCCGTGCCGGACTTCATGCCGCCGTCGGTGCCGCTGCAGGTGTGCAGCCCGCTGATCGCCTCGGAGGTCCGCGAGCGCCTGCCCAGCCGGCAGGGCCCGGTGGGCGTGCTGGAGATCCCGACCGACACCGTCAACCAGTACCCCGGCTTCCCCGGCGCCGCGGAGTTCCGCTCCCGGCTGGGCATCGCCCCCGACGAGCTGGCCGTGGTCATCGTCAGCCGGTTCGCCAGGGCGCTCAAGCAGGAGGGCCTGGAGACCGCCATCCGGGCCACCGGCCGGCTCGCCCCGCACCACCGGATGCGGCTGGTCCTGGTCGGCGACGGCCCCGCGATGCCCGACCTGCGCGCGCTCGCCGACCGCACCAACGCCGCGCTCGGCCGCGAGGCCGTGCTGCTGACCGGGGAGATCCTCGACCCCCGCCCCGCATACGCCGCGGCCGACGTCATCGTGGGCATGGGCGGGTCGCTGCTGCGCTCGATGGCCTTCGGCAAGCCCTGCATCGTGCAGGGCGAGCGGGGCTTCTTCAAGATCCTGGACATGGAGTCGGCGCGCGAGTTCCGCTGGCACGGCTTCTTCGGCATCGGCGGCGGGGGCAGCGGCGAGGAGCGCCTGGTGGCCCAGCTGGGCCAGCTGCTCGACGACGCCCCGATGCGCAAGCGCAACGGCGACTTCGCCCTCGGCCTGGTGCGTCGCCACTACAGCCTCGACTCGGCCGTGGACCAGCAGATCAACTGGTACTACAAGACGCTGGAGCGCACGGTCGCCCCGACCAAGTTCGAGGCGGCCAAGACGATGGCCGCGATCAGCGCCTGGTTCGGCGGGCGGGCGATCAAGCGCCCGACCGGCCGGGAGAAGGTCGACTACTTCAACAGCCCGGAGCGCACCGAGCCGGGCATGCGCGCCCCGGTCCCGCACTGGTTCGACCCGGACCTGGGCGAGCTGACCACGGCGCGCACCGGGGCCACCGGGGCGCACCGGGTCGTCACGCCGACCAACCGCGCCGCCGCGCCCGCCCCCCAGGGCACGCCCACCGGCGCCAGCACCACGGCCTGAGACCCCACGACGACGAGGCCCCCGGGACCATCGGTCCGGGGGCCTCGTCGCGTTCCGACCGCCGCTGTGTGGCTCTCGCGGGGCCCTACGGCGTGTACTCGTACTGCCGCACCCAGTCGACGTGCATCTTGGAGTTCTCGACGTCGTTGGTCGGGTCCTCGTCACCCTGCTCGGGGAACCAGTCGAGCTGGATGGTCAGGTGCATCGGCCGCGGCGGCAGGGCGTCGGTCTGCTCGGTGCGGAACCACTCGCGCCCGTCGAGGTAGGCGACGATGTGCTCCGGGGTCCACTCGACGGCCCAGTTGTGCCACTCGGTCGCGTCGGCCAGGACCTCGCCCTCGATCTTGAGGTCGTCCTCGCTGTAGTGCAGGAAGAACTTGGTCTTCTGGCGGGTGGGGTCGGTCATCTCCATGAAGTCGACCTCGCCGCCCTCGGGCCAGTCCTCGGCGTCGGGCCACAGCAGAAGCAGCGCGTTGTAGGTCTCGTCGGTGGGCGGGGCCTGCACGCGGCCCTCCCAGCGGCCGTACATCTGGCCGACGTCCAGGGCCATGCCGCCGGTGGTGCCCTTCTCGTCGCCGGTGATGGTGAGCAGGCCGTCCTCGACGGAGATGGCCTCCGGGGAGCGGATGCCGTTCTCGCCGTGGCCGACGCCGTCGTAGAGCTGCCACTCGTCGCCGAGGTCGCCGTCGAAGGTCTCGGTGTAGACGGGCTCACCCCAGTCGAGCAGCGAGGCGGCGCTGGTCTCGTCGCCGTCGAGCGGCTCGGGCTCGGCGGGCGCCGGGCTCGGCGGGGCGGCCGCGGTGTCGGCCCCTCCCCCGCCGCCGTCGCCGCCCGTGGGGCGGACCAGCACGAAGACGAGCGTGGACGCCAGGGCCAGCGCGAGGAGCCCGGCGATGAGGATCATCGCGCGGCCCGGGGTGCGCCGCGGGGGTGGGGGCGGCGTCACCGGGGGGAGATGCCTCAAATCAGACAAAAGGGCTCTCCTTCTTGATAAGGATCAAGGCGACCAACCGGATCGACGGTAGTGCAGTCACTCTCCGCAGCGAGAGCGGCCCGCCACAGTGACAGGATGCACTGCGGCGGGCCGGACCTGTCCGCTGGCGTGGAGCGTGGCGCTTGTCCGCCTACTCCTGGTACGCGTACTGCTTGACCCAGTCGACCTCCATGGTCGACTCCTGCACGCCGTCCTCGGTGTCGAACGGGTCCTCCTGCTCGGGGAACCAGTCCAGCTGGATGGCCAGGTGCATCGGGCCCGGGGCCTGGACCTCGCGGTCCTCGTCGCGGAACCACTCCTTGCCGTCGACGTAGGCGACGAGCCGCTCGGGCGTCCACTCGAAGGCCCAGTTGTGCCACTCGGTGCCGTCGATCGCGACCTCGCCCTCCTTCTTCAGATCGTCCTCGGTGTAGTGCAGGAAGATCTTCGTGCGCTGCCGGGAGGGGTCGGTCATCTCCATGAAGTCGTACTCGCCGCCCTCGGGCCAGTCCTCGGCGTCGGGCCACAGCAGCAGCAGCGCGTTGTAGGTCTCGTCGCTGACCGGCGCGCGCACCCGGCCCTCCCAGCGGCCGTACATCTGGCCGACGTCCCAGGCCATGCCCCCGGTGGTGCCCTCGGAGTCGCCGGTGATCCGCAGGATCCCGTCCTCGGTGGTGATCGCGTCGGGGGTGCGGATGCCGTTGCCGACGTGGCCCTCGCCGTCGTAGAGCTGCCACTGCGGGCCCAGCGGGCCGTCGAACAGCTCGACGTGGGCGGGCTCGCCCCAGTTCAGCAGCTCGCCGGCGCTGGTGTCCTCGCCCTCCAGCGGCGCCGGGCCACCGAACGGGCCACCCGGTCGGACCAGCACGTAGACCAGGGCCCCGATCAGGGCGATCACGACCACGATCGCGGTCAGCACGACCGTGCGGCGGCGGTTCACCGGGGCGTTGGCCGGGATCGGCGCGGTCACCTCGCCGTGCCCGGCCGCCTCACCGCCCTGCTCGGTGTAGGCCGGCAGGGTGCCGGTCTCCTGGGTGTAGGCCGGGAGGGTGCCGGTCTGCTCGCTCCGGGTCGGCTCGCTCCGGATCGGGACGGTCGGGTCGCCGCTCATCGCTGGGCCTCGCAGGGGTCGGTCGGCGCGGCTACGCGCAGGCTGTGTGTCGTCGATGCGGGTGTCGTCAGCGCGGGTGTCGCTGTTGCGGGTGTCTTCGGTCCGGTCATGGCGCTCCCCGCCGCACCAGCGGCGGGACGCGCCCGCCGGCCTGGCGGGCCGCCCGCCTGCCCCGGACGTAGGCCGTGCCGCCGCTGAGCATCCAGCGCAACCGCTCCGCGCTGGTGCTCGCGGCACCGGCCGACTCGCCGACGCCCGCGTCGGACTCGCGCTCGTTGATGTGGCGCAGCTGGTTGACCGCGGCCGGCAGGCGTTGCAGTGCCATGAAGCCCGCCCGCCGGTCCAGCGCGATCTTGGTCAGGAACGCGCCCAGGCCCATCGCGTAGCCGCGGACCTGCTTGCGCAGCTCGTCGGGCGAGGAGCGGTGGTGGTGCCAGACCAGCACGCCGGGCACGTAGGCCACGGCGTGGCGGGCCAGCACCAGGCGCACCATGAACTCGCCGTCCTCGCCGCCCAGCGCGGGCGAACCCGGGCCGAGCGCCTCGTCCATGCCGCCGACCTTCCGGGCGGCATCGGCGCGCACCGCGAAGTTGGCGCCGATGCCGTACAGCCCCGGGGAGAACGGGAAGATCGCCGAACCGGGCGGGGGCTCGGACAGCCGGAACCGCCTGCCCTGGAAGCCCTTGTTCCAGACCAGGCCGAACTCCGAGGCCTGCTCCTGCTCGGTGTCGAGGCGGGCGGCGACGACCGGGCCGGACAGGCACGCCAGGTCGGAGTCCGACGCGAACGCGCCGGCGATCCGGCTGGCCCAGTGCACGTCGGGTTCGGTGTCGTCGTCGGTGAACGCGACGATCCGGGTGCGGGCCTCCTGCAGGCCGCGGTTGCGGCCCACCGAAGCGCCCCGGCGGCGCTCGCGGACGTAGCGCACCTCGGCGCGGCCGTGCCCGCCGGTGCCGGCCTCGCCGAACTCGGCGACGACGCGCTCGGTGCTGTCGTCGTCGGGATCGTTGTCGATCACGATGACGGTCACGTCGGGGTGGTCACCGGCCAGCACGGCCCGCACGCAGCGGCGCACGCTCTCGGCGCGGTTGCGGGTGGCGATCACCACGGTGATCGGCTCGTCGGAGGTCGGCGGTACCAGCACCTCCCGGTCGCGCCCCACCTGCGCCTCGACAGCCGCGCGGACCTCGTCGGCGGTGGCCGCGCCCCCGGTGAGCTCGACGGTGGCCAGCCCGACCGGCGTGCCGCCTGCGGTGACCAGCAGCCGCGCCGCGACGAAGCGCTCGTCCACGGTCACGTCGGCGTACTCGTCGCGCCGCTCCACCTGACCCACCCAGATGGGTCCGTTCCGTGCGATCGCCATAGTGCCCCCTCTCGTGATGCTGCGACCCCCGCCGCGCCGCCCTCCCCCGGGCGAGGCGCGGCGCGGCGGTACCGGGCTAGGCCGGGTTGCCGCTGCGGGCGGTCGGCCGCGGGCGGGGCCTGCGCACCGCGGTCGTGGTGTCGTACTCCGGGTACTCCGGCGCCAGCGGCGTGTTGCCCAGGATGATGTCGGCGCCCTTCTCGGCCACCATCATCACCGGCGCGTAGATCTGGGCGTTGGTCGTCGTCGGGAACACCGAGGCGTCCACGACGCGCAGCCCGTCCAGGCCGTGCACCCGCAGGGTGCCGGGGTCGACGACCTCGTTCTCGCCGTGGCCCATCCGGCAGGTGCCGCTGGGGTGCAGGCCGGTCTGGGCCTTGCTGGCCACCCAGTCCAGCAGCTCCTCGTCGGTCTGCACGTGCGGGCCGGGCACGACCTCGCCGCCGTCGATCTCCTTGAAGGCGGGCTGCTCGAGCAGCTCGCGGCCCAGCCGCAGCGCCTTGACCCAGTCGTCGCGGTCGCGCTGGGTGGACAGGTAGTTCATCCGGATGCGCGGGTGCACCATCGGGTCCGCCGAGGCGATCTTGACGAAGCCGCGCGAGGTGGCCGACATCGTGCCGACGTGCAGCTGGTAGCCGTGCCCCTCGACCTGCTTGTCCGGGTCGAAGGCCATCGCCATGGCCGCGAACACCAGGATGACGTCGGGCCACTCGCGGTCCTCGTTGGAGCGCACGAAGCCGGCCGCCTCGAACATGTTGCTGGTGGCCTCGCCCTTGCCGGCCAGCCACTTCAGGCCCATGCCCGGCCAGTTCAGCTTGTTCTTCATGGCGATCATCGAGATCGGCTGGGTGCTGGCGTGCTGCACCTGGACCGCGAGGTGGTCCTCCAGGTTCTCGCCGACCCCGGGCAGGTGGTGGATCGGGGTGATGCCGACGTCCTTGAGCTCGTCGGCGTTGCCCACCCCGGACAGCTGCAGCAGCTGCGGGCTGTTGAACGAGCCGCCGCACAGCACGATCTCGCCGCCGGAGACGTGGTACTCGGTGCCGTTCTTGCCGCGGTAGACGACGCCGGTCGCGCGCGTGCCGGCGAACACGATCTTCGTGGCGTAGGCGTGGGTGCGCACGGTCAGGTTCTTGCGGCCCTGCACCGGGCGCAGGTAGGCCTGCGAGGACGAGCGGCGCTTGCCGTTGACGATGAACCGCTCGAAGGCCGAGAAGCCCTCCTGGCGGGCGCCGTTGAAGTCGGTGGTCAGCTTGTAGCCGCCCTGCTGGGCGGCGCTGAAGAACACGTCGAACAGCGGGTTGTCCAGCGCGGCGCGGGTGAGCACGTGCGGGCCGTGGTTGCCGCGGAACTCGCTGTCACCGAAGGACAGCGAGGTCTCCACCCGCTTGAAGTAGGGCAGGACGTGGGCGTTGTCCCAGTCCTTGGTTCCGGTGTGCTCGGCCCACTTCTCGAAGTTGGAGGGGTGGCCGCGCATGAAGTTCATGGCGTTGATCGAGCCGGAGCCGCCCAGCAGCTTGCCGCGCGGGTGCGGCATCTGGCGGTTCTTCATGTGGGGTTCGGGCTCGGATACGTACTTCCAGTTGTGCGAGTCCGTGGAGATGGCGATGCCCATCGCGGCGGGCATGTGCGTGAGCACGTCCCACGGGTAGTCGGGCATTCCGGCCTCGAGCAGCAGGACCTGGTTGCCCGGGTCCGCGCTGAGCCGGTTGGCCAGCGCGCACCCTGCGGCACCGCCGCCGACGATGACGAAGTCGTACGTCGAGTTCGACACGGGAGGTACCTCCTAGAGCAACGCGCACCGCGAGGCGCACGTCGGGGAGCGGGTTGTGAGTTCGTGCGGCCTCGACGCGACAGCGATGTCGGTGTGACAGCGGTGTCGGTCGGCCGGTCGGCTCGGGTGTGGTATCAGCCTCCGCCCGGAGCCGCCGGGGCGGCTCCACCGGGGGCCGGCGCGGCCGGTTGACCGGCCGCCGGGGCCTGACCGTCGTGCGGGGCCTGGCCGCCCTGGCCGTTGGGGAGCTGGTTGTCGGTGCCGCCGAGCAGGGCGATCGGGTCGCTCCCGGTGATCAGCGACTGCACCAGCAGCGTGCCGGCCTGCATCATGAACAGCACGACGAGCGCCGAGAGCGCGACGCCGGAGGCGACGGTCAGGGCCTTGACCTTCGTCGGCGTGCCGCCCAGCTGGCGGCGGCCGGTCTCCACGAGGTAGGCGCGGACGCCGAGCAGGGCCAGGAAGGCCGCGGCGGCGATCCACACCCACTTGTCCAGCGACGGGTCGATGGTCATGCTCAGCCCCCCGCCGGCCCGCCGGCGGGCTGCCCGCCGGCCCCGGCGCCGGCCGGCTGGCCGGCACCGGCGCCCTGGCCGCCCTGCTGGTCGGCACCCTGGTCGCCGCCCTGGTCGCCACCGCCCTGGTCGCCACCCTGCTGGTCGTCGCCGTCGTCGGCGGGGATGGCCTTCTTCAGCACCACGTTGTAGCCGTCCTGGTAGGTCAGCACGTAGCGGCCGGAGGACACGAGCTGCTGGACGATCTCGAGCGACCAGCCCGGCGGGCGGTTCTCCAGGTACACGCCGTACTTCTCGCCCGAGGTGTAGTTGACCAGCACGTCGGCGTCCTGCTTGTCGGCGCAGACCAGCGGGTCGTCGGCGAGCTGGCCGCAGCCCTCGATGTTGTCGCCGCGACCGTAGATCGTGATCCCCTCCAGGCCGGTGGGGCCGGCCTGGTTGAACGACACGATCTCCAGATCCGGTGGGGTCTCGGCGACGACCTGCCGGTACATCGCCACCTCCTCGGGGAAGGTGGCCTGGTAGGACTCGTTGCCCCCGCGCACCAGCACGAGCGTGCCGAACATGACGATCATGGCCGCGGCCAGCAGGAACTCGCTGGGGCGCCATCGGCGGGCCAGCCAGCGCAGCGCGTCGGTGCCGAGGATGACCAGGATGGGCAGCCCGTAGAGCACGATCCGCAGGAAGCCCTCGCTGCCGTAGCCCTGGGCGGCCAGCGCCATGGGCACCACGGCCAGCCCGAAGGGCACCAGGTCGCGCCGGCGCCGCCAGTAGACGAGCATGCCGACCGCGCCGAGGAGGTAGGTGAAGCCGGCGAGCACGATGCGCAACTGCTTGACGAAGACCTGCCCGGCGTCGCCGGCGAGCCGGTCGGCCACGCCGGCCTGCAGCGCCGCCCCGGTGTCGCCGCTGCCGATCAGGATGCCCAGCTGGGCGGTCCAGAAGTCGCGGTTGTTGACGAAGATCCACAGCGCCACGGCCATGATCCCGACGACCAGCACGGCGCGCCCGCGGAAGCGCCCGACCACGGCCAGCAGCGTCAGCTGGCCGATCAGGGCGATCGGGGTGAGCTGGTGCTCGACGACCACCGCGATGACGCAGAGGATCATGCAGAAGTAGATGAACAGCAGCTGGCGCGGCGGCAGCGCGGGCCGGTTCGGCGGCGTCATGGCCGCCACCAGCCATCGGCGGGTCAGCGGTAGTCGCGGCGCCCCGGGGTGCGGCGCCGGCCAGCCGGGCACGCCGGCGGCGTCGATGCGGCGGGTGGCCAGCGGGCCGAGCGCGAAGGTCAGCACCGTCAGCAGCAGCACGACCGCCTGGGCCTGCGGGGAGAAGTAGTCCTGCTCGATCCAGTTCAGCCCGACGAACAGCCACGCCGCGACCCAGGGCGCGCGGGTGCCGCCCAGCATGGAGCGCCCCATCGCGTAGATGCCGATCGCGGTGATCGTCACCACGACCGGGGGGAACCACCGCAGCACGGTGTCGAGGTTGTCGGCGCCGCCCGCCTCGCGGAACCACGCCCACTGGGCGAAGAACGCCGGCCAGTAGAACCGGGCGTCCAGCCCGACCGGGGACACCCCGTTCTCGGCGGCGATCGCGTCGACGAAGCCGACGGTCGTCCACGCGGTGCCGAACCGGGCGGCGGGCTCGATGACCGAGGGCAGCCCGTTGGTGCACAGGATGAGCACGCCGGTGGCGGTGGCCAGCATCGGGATCCGCGGCCGGCGCGCCCACAGCTCGGACACGCACGCCGCGACGGCGCACAGGATGGCACCCCACGCGGCCGGACCCAGTACCCGGGCCAGGCCCCACCCGTCGAGGGCGTAGAGGTCGGTGGTGGCCGCGGCGACCGGCAGCAGCGCGACCGCGACCAGCGCGAAGACCGGGGACAGGAACCGGGTGATCCCCGCCGAGCGGTCCTCGGTCGGCTCGACCGGCAGCTTCTGGGCCGGCAGCATCGTGGTGGCCGACACCGCGTCGGCGCCGCGGCCCTGCATGGCGGTGGTGGCCTGCCCCGGTACGGGCGGCTCGCCCGCGGGGCGGCTCACGCCGCCGTCGCCCGGGCGCCGGCCGGCG
>NZ_JAHDTH010000156.1 GCF_018531445.1 Pseudonocardia lacus | reverse complement strand
GCCGGCCCACCCGCCCGCCGCCCGTGCGCCGCTCCACCTCGGCGGATGACGGTGTCCCGCTGCCCCCGGAGCCGCCCGACGAGGACGCGCCCCCGGAGGACGACGAGGAGGCGATGATCGCCGAGGTCGCCGCCGACCCGAAGAGCACCGCGCCCCGCCGCGACCCGGAGGAGGCGGCGATCGAGCTGCTCAGCGCCCAGCTCGGGGCGCGGGCCCTCGATCAGCGGCGTGCGTAAGCTCGTCGATCGTGTCCACCACTGAGGAGCGGACCGACGTGCTGGTCGGCCTCACCGCCGACCAGGTCGCCGCCCGGGTCGCCGCCGGCCGCACCAACGACGTGCCGGCCAAGGCCAGCCGCAGCGTCGGCGAGATCGTCCGGGCGAACGTCTTCACCCGCTTCAACGCGATCGTGGGCGTGCTGTTCGCGATCATCCTGGTGATCGGCCCGATCCAGGACGGCCTGTTCGGCTTCGTCATCGTGATCAACACGCTGATCGGGATCGTGCAGGAGCTGCGCGCCAAGCGCACGCTGGAGCGGCTGGCGATCATCGGCGAGGCCCGGCCGGTGGTCCGCCGCGACGGCGCGTCCGTCGAGGTCTCGCCCAACCAGGTCGTGCTCGACGACGTCATCGAGCTGGGCCCCGGCGACAAGATCGTGGTCGACGGGGTGGTGCTGGCCGCGGCCGGGCTCGAGGTGGACGAGTCGCTGCTGACCGGCGAGTCCGACCCGGTCCACAAGCAGCCGGGCGACCCGCTGCTGTCGGGCAGCTTCGTCACCGTGGGCACCGGGGCGCAGCAGGCCACCAAGGTCGGCCGGGAGGCCTACGCCGCGCAGCTCGCGGAGGAGGCCAGCCGGTTCACCCTGGTCGACTCCGAGCTGCGGGCCGGCATCAACCGGATCCTGCAGATCATCACCTACCTGCTGGTCCCGGCGGCCGCGCTGATCATCTGGAGCCAGTTCCGCACGGCCGGCACCGAGGTCGACGACGCGCTGCGCGGCATGGTCGCGGCGCTGGTCCCGATGGTGCCCGAGGGCCTGGTCCTGCTGACCAGCATCGCCTTCGCGGTCGGCGTCATCCGGCTCGGCAAGCGCAACTGCCTGGTGCAGGAGCTGCCGGCGATCGAGGGCCTGGCCCGGGTCGACGTCGTGTGCGCGGACAAGACCGGCACCCTCACCGAGAACGGCATGCGGCTGTCGGAGGTGCGCCCGTTCGGCGAGCACACCGAGGCCGACCTGCGCGCCGCGCTCGGCGCGCTGGCCTCGGCCGACCCGCGGCCCAACGCGAGCCTGGCGGCCATCGCCGAGGACTGCGCGTCACCGGGCTGGACGATCACCGAGACCGTCGCCTTCTCGTCGGCGCGCAAATGGAGCGGGGCCAGCTTCGAGGGGTCCCGGCACTGGGTGCTGGGCGCCTGCGACGTGCTGCTGGGCGAGGACAGCCCCGAGCGCGCCGAGGCCGAGCGGATCGGCGCCACCGGCCTGCGCGTGCTGCTGCTGGGCCGCTCCGCGACCACCGTGGACGCCGACGCTCCCGTCGTCGTGGAGCCGGCCGGCCTGGTCGTGCTGCAGCAGCGGGTGCGCCCGGAGGCCAAGGACACGCTGGCGTACTTCGCCGAGCAGGACGTCACGGTCAAGGTCATCTCCGGCGACAACGCGCTGTCCGTCGGCGCCGTCGCCGCCTCCCTCGACCTGCCCGGCGCCGCCACCCCGATCGACGCCCGGGGGCTGTCCGCCGAGCGCGACGCGCTGGCCGCCGAGCTCGACGCCGGCACCGTGTTCGGCCGGGTCACCCCGGCCCAGAAGCGCGACATGGTCGGCGCCCTGCAGTCCGGCGGGCACACCGTGGCGATGACCGGCGACGGCGTCAACGACGTGCTCGCCCTCAAGGACGCCGACATCGGCGTGGCGATGGGCTCGGGCAGCCCGGCCACCCGCGCCGTGGCCCAGATCGTGCTGCTGGACAACTCGTTCGCCACGCTGCCGCACGTCGTGGCCGAGGGCCGCCGCGTGATCGGCAACATCGAGCGGGTCTCCAACCTGTTCCTCACCAAGACCGTCTACTCGGTGCTGCTGGCCATCGCGATCGGGGCGATCGGGGTGCCGTTCCCGTTCCTGCCCCGCCACCTGACGCTCATCGGCTCGCTGACGATCGGCATCCCGGCCTTCTTCCTCGCGCTGGCCCCCAACACGGAGCGCGCGCGGCGCGGGTTCGTGCGCCGGGTGCTGCGGCTGGCGATCCCGTCCGGCGTGGTCATCGGCATCGCCACGATCACCACGTACCTGATCGCCCGCGCCGACCCGACGGCCTCGCCGATCCAGCAGAGCACCGCCGCGGTCGTCGTGCTGTACCTGGTGGCGACGTGGGTGCTCGTCGTGGTGGCCCGGCCGTTCGCGTGGTGGAAGGCGCTGATGGTCGCCGCCTCGGTGGCCGCGTTCAGCTATGCGCTGTTCCTGCCGTGGGTGTTCGGCCAGCAGTTCTGGCAGCTCGACCCGAGCCACGGCGCGGTCATGCTGCCGGCGCTGGTGGTCGCGGCGGTGGCGGCGGTGGTCGTCGAGGTGACCTACCGCTTCGTCGACCGCTCCCTCGCCCGCACCTGACCGGACGCGCGCGGCGATCACGGGCGGCTCGGACGAGAGCCGCTTTCGTGCGGCGGGGTTGGACGAGAGCCGCGTTCGTGCGGCCGGCCGCGGTGCGGGAGGGGTCGTCGCAGGGCTGGCGTGTCGTCGCAGCGTTTGGTGGGCCGAGAGCCGCGCTTGCTCGGTCGGCCGCAGCGAGGGTGTCCTTGCAGGGCCGGCACGGTCTCGCAGGGCTGGTGGGGAACGTCGCAGCGCTGGCAGGGACGTCGCAGCGCGCCGGCGGGCTGCGAGCACACTCCCGGTGCTGCAAGCGCGCCGGCGCGCCGGCGCGCAGCGCCGCGAGCCGAGGCGGGCTCGGCCCCGCGGGCCGACGTGACAGGCCTCCTCGCGGGGGGTGTGGGCGCGCTACGCGCGCCCCGGGTTCGCGCCTGCGGCACTCACCACGCATCCGCTTCGCGGGCGCCGCGTCCGTCCCCGCGGCGCCCGACCTCCGCCGACAACGACGTGGTCGTCACCAACCGGCCCTGTTGATCACGACAACTTCGTTCTCGACGGAAACCGGGGTCAGGGGGCGGCGAGGTAGGTGAGGACGCCGGCGGCGATGGCGTCGGCGTAGCGCTGGCGGCCCTCGGGGGAGGAGACCAGGGCGGCTTCGTCGGGGTTGCGCATGTTGGCGCACTCGACGAGCGCCACCGGGCGCGTGGCGTGGTTGAGCCCGGCCAGGTCGGAGCGCGGGGCGAGGCCCTCGTGGCCCAGGTAGTCGGAGTCGGGGAAGCCGCCGGCGCGCAGCGCGTCGCGCAGAGCCGCGCCCAGCTCCCGCGACGGGGCGCCCTGGGCGGGGTTCAGCGGTGGGTCCGGGAGGGCGATGTGGAAGCCGCTGTCGGCGGGGGCGGAGCCGTCGGCGTGGACCGAGACGACCACGTCGGCGCCGGCGGCCTCGCCCGCGCGGCCGCGCTCGTCCACGCACGGTCCGACGCCGGCGTCGTCGGTGCGCACCAGGACGACCCGCACGCCCGCGGCGGTGAGGCGCTCGGTCGCGCGGGCGACGACGTCGAACGTGAAGGCGTGCTCGGGGTAGCCGGCGTCGGTCGCGGTGCCGGTGGTGTTGCAGTCCTTGGTGCCGCCGCGGCCGTCGGGCACCTGCCGGCCGATCTCGGCGGGGTGCTCGGCGTTGGCGCCGTTGTGGCCCGCGTCCAGGACGACGACCGGCTGGCGGGGCGCGGGAGCGACGACCGCGGCGGCCGGTGACACCGCCGGTGGCGGCGCGGGAGGGGCCGCGGGGGGCGCGGCGGCGCAGGCGGTCAGTGAGATCGCGCAGAGCACCCAGCCGGCGGCCGCGCGGGCGGGACGGGCGCTGGACACGGCGTCCAGGGTGTCACGGCTACCCTGGCGGTGAGCCGGCGCCACCGCCCGCGTGGGCGCCGAGGAGACCGGAAGGAGCCCGATCCGACCAGCCGGACAGCCGCACTACGTTTGTGCTGTAGCGCAACTTCCGGTCGGATCGGCGTTTCATCGACACAGCACGACGTTGCGAGGAGACCGCTGGTGCAACCGGGTCAGCCCGACATGCAGATGATCCTGCAGCAGGCGCAGAAGATGCAGGAGCAGCTGATGGCCGCGCAGGCCGAGCTGGCCTCCGCCGAGGTCGTCGGCCAGGCCGGCAACGGCCTCGTCCAGGTGACGATGACGGCCGCGCAGGAGGTCCGCGCCGTGCGCATCGACCCGAAGGTGGTCGATCCCGACGACGTGGAGACCCTGCAGGACCTGCTGGTCGGGGCCCTGCAGGACGCGTCCCGCGCGGCCGCCGAGCTGCAGGCCGAGAAGATGGGCCCGCTGGCCGGTGGGCTGGGCGGCGACCTCGGCCTGCCCGGCCTCGGCTAGCCGGGCCGCGGGGTAGGCGGTGTTCGAGGGACCGGTCCAGGACCTGATCGACGAGCTGGGCCGGCTGCCGGGGGTGGGGCCGAAGAGCGCCCAGCGGATCGCGTTCCACCTGCTGGCCGCCGACCCGGTCGACGTGTCCCGGCTGCAGGACGTGCTGCAGCGGGTCAAGCAGGGCGTGCAGTTCTGCGAGGTGTGCGGCAACGTGGCGGAGCGGCAGCGCTGCCGCTACTGCTCCGACGCCCGCCGCGACCCGACGCTGGTGTGCGTCGTCGAGGAGCCCAAGGACGTACTGGCGGTGGAGCGCACCCGCGAGTTCAAGGGCCGCTACCACGTGCTGGGCGGGGCTCTCGACCCGCTGGCCGGGGTCGGCCCGGACGGTCTGCGCATCCGCGAGCTGCTGGCCCGCCTGGGTGGCACCGGCCCGGCCGCGGACGAGACCGAGATCTCCGAGGTCATCATCGCCACCGACCCGAACACCGAGGGCGAGGCCACCGCGACCTACCTGGTGCGGCTGCTGCGCGACTTCCCGGGCCTGTCGGTCACCCGGCCGGCCAGCGGGCTGCCGATGGGCGGCGACCTGGAGTTCGCCGACGAGCTGACGCTCGGCCGGGCGCTGTCGGGTCGGCGGTCGATCTAGTCCGGTCACCACAGAGGTGTCTTCGCAGGGGCGGTGTGGTCGGCGCAGAGTGCACAGCACCTGCGAGGACTACGGGGACTCTGCGAAGACGGTGTGGACTCCGCTGCCGCGCCCCGGGTGGCGCAGCCCGCCGGCGGGTGCGGGGGCAAACCGGCGGACTGCGCGGGTCCGGTGGGGCGGCGCGGTCACTCCCCGGGAGCGCGCCGGGGTCAGTCGTCGTCCCAGTCGGGTTCCGGGGCCTCGACGCCGCCGTGCAGCTCGCGGACCCGCTCCTCCCACTTCTCCCGGCGCTCGGCGGCGACCTGGCGCCGCATCGGCGCCTGGGCAGCGTCGATGATGCCGACGACGATGGCCACGACGGCGATGACGAGGATGCCGGCGACGATCGCGGTGATCATGGTGACCACCGTCCCGGCCGCGCGGAGTGGGCGGAGTCCTTCCCGATCGACTGCATGGTCGTGCCCCTTTCCCGGTTGCGGGTCGTACCGGCGGGTCGCCGGACGGCGGAGGTGCGCTGCTGTCGTGGGCGGCAGCGCGACGGGTGGCGGGGGCCCCGGTTCGCGGGGCGCCGCCGGGCGCGGGGGGTGGGATCGGGCACGGGCCGCGCCGCGTTGATCGGTGCGAGGATCGGTGCGGTGGTCACGGTGGCCTCCTCCCGGTGGGGGTGCCAGCGCATCCGGAGGTGGTGCTTCCACCGCGGGACGGCTGATGTGTAGATTGCCGCAGGACAGTGCCTTGTGCAATTGCATGGCGCCTCCGGCCGGCACAACCACCCGACCGTCGCAATGATGGATGGACGGGGCGGTCGCGGGACGACACGGGGACCGAGCGGGGGATCATGGCAGCACCACAGAGTCCGATCGGCTCCCGGCGCAGGCTGGGGGCCGAGCTGCGCCGCCTGCGGACCGCGGCGGGCCTCACCCTCGACGAGGTCGCCGAGCAGATGACGTGCTCGACCTCCAAGATCTCCCGCCTGGAGACGGGCAAGGGCATCCCCAAGCTGCCCGATGTGCGCGAGCTGATGCGCATCTACGGCGTCACCTCCGACGAGGAGCGCGACGCGCTCCTGCGGCTCGTGCGCGACGGCCGCGAGCACGGCTGGTGGGAGTCGCTGACCGAGGGCGTCACGCCCGAGCGGTTCGTCATGGACTCGCCCAGCCGCTACCCCGCGCTGGAGACCGAGGCCGCGGCGCTGCGCTCGTTCGACATCGCGATGCTGAACGGCCTGCTGCAGACGCCGGAGTACATCCGGGAGCTGATGGGCTCGCTGCTGACCAACCACAGCGCGGCCGAGGTGGAGCGGTTGGTCGAGCTGCGCGGCAAGCGCCAGCGCGCGCTGTTCGACGCCGAGAAGCCGCTGCGCCTGGAGGTCGTGCTCGACGAGGCGGTGCTGCGCCGGGTGGTCGGCAGCCCCGAGCTGATGGCCGACCAGCTCGGGGTGATCCGCGAGCGCAGCCTGTTGCCCAACGTCACGGTCCGGGTGCTGCCCTTCGACGCCGGCTTCCACCGGGCGCACATCGGCTCGTTCGTGCTGCTGGAGTTCCCCGTCGGCACCGCCGATGTCGTCTACGTCGAGGGGCACGCGGGGGAGAGCTACCTGGAGAACCGCTCCGACGTCGACCGCTACAACGCCATCTTCGACGACGTCGTCGACCGGGCGCTGTCGCCGGAGGCGACCCGCGAGGTGATCACCCGTTACCAGCAGGACTACGCCACCCGCGGGCGCGAGAAGCGCGCCTGACGGGGTTGCGTCGGGGAATCCGCCGATCGGGGTAGCGCGGTGCCGGGCGGTGGCCGCGCGGCCCGGCGGAGCCCCCGTTCGGGGCGCGTGTCGGCGCGGTCCGCCGGCCGTTCGGCCACGGGTTGTGACCGCTGACCGACTGACTACCGACTGTTGTTATGGATCTCCACCCCAACGGGGGATAAATGCGTGCGCGCGCGGATGTCCGTGCAGGGGTACGTGCAGCAGTCCGAAGTGGAGGACGGTATCTTCCCGCACCGGAAGTGCACGCGAACGGACGTGCGCGTTGCGCTGAGTGGCGTCAGTGCCCACCCCGACCAGTATCGACGTAGTACCCGAGAGGCTCCCCCCGTGATCGAGTTCAAGATCAGCTCCTTCTGCTCCGCCGGCGGCTGCGTCGAGGTCGGGCACTCACCTTCGGATGATGCTGTCATCGTCCGCGACAGCAAGGACCCGCTGCGCAGTGTGTCGATCGCCTTCCGTGGCCAGCAGTGGGCCACCTTCCTGGACGGCGTCCGGCACGGCGACTTCGACGCCGAGTAACCACGAGGCGCTCCGTTCGGGGGACGCCGGCGTGTGCCGGTCGGCGGCCGGCCGCGGGGTCCGTAGCGGAACCGTGACTCAGGGAACTACCGATCGGTATGCGCGCCTAATACCTTGACGGTCTCCCGACCAAGAGGTGCCCGCATCATGAGATCTGCCCGACGCCTGTTCGCGGTGACCGCCGCAGCAGCGCTCGCCGTGACCCTGGCCGCCTGCGCGTCATCCGAACGCGGGGGCGACGAGGGTGAAGCAGGTGGCGCCGGTGAATCCGGTGGCACGTTCGTCTTCGGCGCGCCCGGCGCGCCGGACAACTTCGACCCGATCTTCGCCCAGGACGGCGAGACGTTCCGGCCGGTCCGCCAGATGTACGACACGCTGGTGATGTACAAGCCGGGCACCGCCGACCTCGAGCCCGGTCTGGCCACGGAGTGGACGCCGAACGCCGACTTCACCGAGTGGACGTTCACGCTCCGCGAGGGCGTCAAGTTCCACGACGGGACCGACTTCAACGCCGAGGCCGTCTGCTTCAACTTCAACCGCTGGGTCAACCTGCCCAACGCGGCGGCGCAGACGCAGGCCTACTACTACGGCAGCGTCTTCGAGGGCTTCACGAACAACCAGACCGACTCGGGCCTGCCGCCGGTCTACAACAGCTGCACCGCGCCGGACCCCACCACCGCGGTGATCAAGCTGAACAAGGCCAAGGGCGCGTTCCCCGGCGCGTTCGGGCTGACCTCGTTCTCCATCTCCAGCCCGGCCGCGCTGCAGCAGTACGAGGCCGACAACGTCCAGCAGAGCGGTGAGGCGTTCACCTACGGCGCCTACGCGACCGACCACCCGACGGGCACCGGGCCGTACAAGTTCGAGAGCTACGACCGGACCGCGAACGTCATCACGCTGGTCCGCAACCCCGACTACTGGGGCGACCCGCCGCAGAGCGACCGGCTGATCTTCCGGGTCATCCCGGACGAGAACGCCCGCAAGCAGGAGCTGCAGGCCGGCACCATCGACGGCTACGACTTCCCGTCGCCGGCCGACTGGGAGACGCTGAAGAACGAGGGCTACCAGGTCCTGGTGCGGCCCGCGTTCAACATCCTGTACCTGGGCATCAACCAGAAGAACAACCCGGCGCTGCAGGACCTGCGGGTCCGCCAGGCGATCGCGCACGCGATCGACCGCGAGTCGATGGTGCGCAACCAGCTGCCCGAGGGCGCCCAGGTCGCGACCCAGTTCATGCCGTCGGAGGTCGACGGTTACGCCGCCGACCTGCAGCCGATCCCGTTCGACCAGGACCGGGCGCGGGCGCTGCTCGCCGAGGCCGGGGCGTCGAACCTGACGATCAACTTCTACTACCCGACCGAGGTCACCCGGCCGTACATGCCGAACCCGACCAACATCTTCACCGCGATCGCGGAGAACCTGCGCCAGGTCGGCATCACCGTCAACCCGGTGCCGCAGCCGTGGAACGGCGGCTACCTGGACTCGGTGACCGCGAACGGCGTGCACGACATGCACCTGCTGGGGTGGACCGGCGACTACAACGACCCCGGCAACTTCGTCGGCACGTTCTTCGGCACCGCCAAGCCGGACTTCGGCATCCCGGACCCGAACGTGTTCGCCGAGGTCGGCGCGGCCGACGCGACGGTCGACCCGGCCGCCCGCACCGCGGCCTTCGAGCAGGTCAACCGCGACCTGATGCAGAAGTACCTGCCGGCCGTCCCGCTCAGCCACTCGCCGCCGGCGATCGTGGTCCGGGACAACGTCAGCGGCCTGGTTCCCTCGCCGCTGACCGACGAGCGGTTCGCCCCGGTCACCAAGAGCGGCTGACCGAGTCGGGCACCCCGGGTGGCACCGCCGGTGACGGCGGTGCCACCCTTCTCGCTCGGAAACCGGAGATCGTTGTGGAATCGGGGGCTGCCGCGGCGTGCGCGCACGCCGGGGCGGAGACGGCTTTGCCGGAGGGGGGACCGTGCTGCGCTTCGTCCTGAGACGGCTGCTGCAGGTGATCCCCACGCTGCTGTTGCTGTCGCTGCTGGTGTTCGCCTGGTTGAGGGCGCTGCCCGGGGGGCCGGCGTCGGCGTTCCTCGGCGACCGCGCGACGCCCGAGGCGATCGCCGCGCTCAACCGCCAGCTCGGCCTGGACCAGCCCATCTTCATCCAGTACGGCCAGTTCCTGGGCCGGATACTCAGCGGCGACTTCGGCGCCTCGACGATCACCGGTCAGCCGGTGCTCGCCGAGATCGGCCGGGCGCTGCCGGCGACGGTCGAGCTGTCCCTGGCGGCGCTGCTGATCGCGGTGCTGCTGGGGATCCCGCTGGGCTACCTCGCGGCCAGCCGGCGCGGCGGGCCGCTCGACGTCAGCACCATCATGGGCACCCTGGTCGGCGTCGCCGTCCCGGTGTTCTTCCTGGGCTACCTGCTCAAGGCGTTCTTCGCGGTGCAGCTGCGCTGGTTCCCGCCGTCCGGGCGGCAGGCCGTCGGCATCGACGCCACCGACGTCACCGGGCTGGCCGTGCTCGACGGGCTGCTGACCCGCGAGTGGGACGCCAGCTGGGACGCGCTCCTGCACCTGGTGCTGCCGGCGGTCACGCTGGCCACGATCCCGCTCGCGGTGATCGTGCGGATCACCCGCGCCTCGGTGCTCGACGTGATGGGCTCGGACTTCGTGCGCACCGCGAACTCCAAGGGCCTGGCGCCGGGCACGGTGCGCGGCCGGCACGTGCTGCGCAACGCGCTGCTGCCGGTCTCGACGACCATCGGCCTGCAGGTCGGGCTGCTGCTGGCCGGCGCGGTGCTCACCGAGAAGGTGTTCGTCTGGGGCGGCATCGGCACCCTGCTCGCCGACGCGATCACGCTGAAGGACTACCCGCGGCTGCAGGCCCTGCTGCTCCTGGGCGCCCTGGTGTACGTGCTGGTCAACCTGCTGGTCGACCTCTCGTACGCGATCATCGATCCGAGGGTGCGGCTGACATGACGACCACCTGGGCGCAGCGCCGCAAGGACCGGATCGACGACCTCGCCGGCGGGCGCAGCCTGACCTCCGAGGCGCTGCGCAGGCTGCGCCGCGACCCGGTGGCCCTCACCGGCGGGGTGATCATCGGGCTGTTCGTGCTGGTCGCCGCCTTTGCCCCGCTGCTGGCCCCGCACGGGCCGGCCGAGACGTTCCCGCAGCTGCAGCAGGACCTGCGCCCGGGCAACATCCCCGGCCCGACGGCCGGCTTCCCGCTGGGCAGCGACCAGCTCGGCCGCGACTTCCTGTCCCGGATGATCCTGGCCTCCCAGCAGACGCTGCTGGTCGGCGTGCTGGCCACGCTGATCGGGCTGGCCGTCGGGATCGTCATCGGCACGGTGGCCGGCGCGTTCGGCGGCTGGGTCGACACGCTGCTGATGCGCATCACCGACGTGCTGCTGGCCATCCCCAGCCTGCTGCTGGCCATCTCGGTGGCGGCGCTCGCGGCCAGCCCGTCGCAGACCACCGTGATCATCGCGGTGGCGATCGTCGGGGTGCCGATCTTCGCCCGGCTGCTGCGCGGCTCGATGCTGGCCCAGCGCAACAGCGACCACGTGGTCGCGGCCACCGCGCTGGGCGTCAAGCGGCCCGCCGTGGTGCTGCGGCACATGCTGCCCAACGCGATCGGCCCGGTGATCGTGCAGGCCACGCTCACCCTGGCCACCGCCATCCTGGACGCGGCCGCGCTGAGCTTCCTCGGCCTCGGCGACGCCGACCCGGGGCGCGCCGAGTGGGGGCTGATGCTGGCCCAGGCCCAGACCTACCTCGACGTGCGCCCCGCGCTCGCGTTCCTCCCGGCCTTCGCGATCATCGCGGTGGCGCTGGGCTTCACGCTGCTCGGCGAATCGCTGCGCGAGGCGCTCGACCCCAAGGGACGCCGATGACCGGATCGAAGGGCGCACCGCTGCTGCAGGTGCGCGACCTGCGGGTGGCCTTCCGCCGGCGCGGTGAGCCGGAGACCGTGGCGGTGGACGGGGTCAGCTTCGACGTGGCCGCCGGCCAGGTCGTCGGGCTGGTCGGCGAGTCCGGCTGCGGCAAGTCGGTCACCTCGATGGCCATCATGCGGCTGCTGCCCCAGCGGGGCGTGCACATCACCGGCTCGGTCAAGCTCGACGGCGAGGAACTGCTGACGCTGTCCGACGCGCGCATGCGCGAGCGCCGGGGCCGCGACCTGTCGATGGTCTTCCAGGACCCGCTGTCCTCGCTGAACCCGGTCATCCCGATCGGGCTGCAGATCACCGAGGTGCTGCGCCGGCACCGCGGGATGGACAAGGAGAAGGCCCGCGAGGCGGCCGTCGAGCTGCTCGACCGGGTCGGCATCCCGGACCCGCGCCGGCGCATCACCGCCTACCCGCACCAGCTCTCCGGGGGCATGCGGCAGCGCGTGATGATCGCGATCGCGCTGGCCTGCGCGCCCCGGCTGCTGATCGCCGACGAGCCGACCACCGCGCTCGACGTCACCATCCAGGCCCAGATCCTCGAGCTGCTCAAGGAGATGGTCGCCGAGACCGGCGCCGCGCTGATCATGATCACGCACGACCTCGGCGTCGTCGCCGGGCTCTGCGAGACGGTCAACGTCCTCTACGCCGGGCGGATCGTCGAGCGCGCGCAGCGGCACCGGCTGTTCGGCACCCCGCGCCACCCGTACACGCACGGCCTGCTGCGCTCGATCCCCCGGCTGGACGCGCCGGCCGGGGAGGCGCTGGAGGCCATCCCGGGCTCGGTGGTGGACAACGTTCCGTGGACGCACGCCTGCGCGTTCGCGCCGCGCTGCCACCGCTCGGTGGAGCGCTGCCTGGAGGTCACGCCGGCCGGGGAGACCACCGGCGGGCGGCTGCTGCGCTGCCACAACCCGGTCCCGGCGAGCGCGGAGTGAGGGTGGGGGCATGAACGGCGCCGACAGCGCTGACGGCCGGGCGGCCGGTGGCGCGCACGAGGAGGGGATCGCGCGCGAGCGCGGCCCCGAGCACGTGCACGACCACAGTGTTGACCGCGGGGTCGACCGCGGGGTCGACCGCGGGGTCGACCGCACCTCCGGGTCCTCGGGCGAGCCGCCGGCGGAGCCGCTGCTGGACGTCCGCGACGTGGCGGTGCACTTCCCGATCCGGCGCGGGCTCGTCCTGGACCGCACCATCGGCCACGTCTTCGCCGTCGACGGCGTGTCGCTGCGGATCGGCCGGGGCGAGACCTACGGCCTGGTCGGCGAGTCCGGCTGCGGCAAGTCGACCCTTGGCCGGGCGATCCTGCGGCTGGAGAAGCCGACCGCGGGCCAGGTGTTCTTCGACGGCCGCGACATCGCCCCGCTCAAGGGCGAGGAGCTGCGCACGATGCGCCGCCGCTTCCAGATGGTCTTCCAGGACCCGATGTCCAGCCTCGACCCGCGCCAGTCGGTGCAGTCGCTGCTGACCGAGGGCATGAAGGCGCACGGGCTGACGCGCGGCGCCGCGGCCGACGGCAAGCGGCTGCGCGAGCTGGTCGACGCGGTGGGCCTGCCGGCCGCGGCCCTGCGCCGCTACCCGCACGAGTTCTCCGGCGGCCAGCGCCAGCGCATCGGCATCGCCAGGGCGCTGTGCGTCGAGCCCGACCTGATCGTCGCCGACGAGCCGGTGTCGGCGCTGGACGTGTCGGTCCAGGCCCAGGTGCTCAACCTGCTGGAACGGCTGCAGGCCGAGCTCGGGCTGACCTACCTCGTCATCGCCCACGACCTGGCCGTCGTCCGGCACGTGAGCGACCGGGTCGGCGTCATGTACCTGGGTGGGCTCGTCGAGGAGGCGCCGTCGCAGGCGCTCTACGACGAGCCGCTGCACCCCTACACCCGGGCGCTGCTGTCGGCGATCCCGGTGCCGGACCCGGAGCTGGAGGACCGCCGTGAGCGCATCCTGCTGACCGGCGACCTGCCCTCGCCCGCCGCGCCGCCGCCCGGCTGCCGGTTCCACACCCGCTGCCCGTGGCGCCAGCCGGAGCGCTGCGACACCGAGCGCCCGCAGCTGCGGGTCGTCGAGGGCACCGTCCCCGGGCACCGGGTGGCCTGCCACTACGCCGAGGAGATCCGCAGCGGCGCGCTGCGGCCGCACCGGGTGGAACCGGCCGTCGCCGAGGACGTCCTGGGCCCCGGCGCCGTGCCCGACCAGCCCGGCTCGGTCACCGAGATCCTCGGCCGCTGACCGTCCGACCGGGACGTGCGTGATTCATGTCTCGGTCGGTGTCCGGTTCCTCCCGGACAATGGGGGTCCGAGCAATCGGCCCGAGGGGGCAGCCAGGATGTGCGGGATCGTCGCCGCGTTCGGCCGGATCGACGGCGCGAAGTGCGAGCGCATGCTCGACCGGGTCCGCCACCGCGGCCCCGACGACAAGGGCGTGCTGGCGCTGCCCTCGGCGTGGCTGGGCCACCAGCGACTGTCGATCATCGACGTGATGGGCGGGCACCAGCCGCTCACCGACGCCGCCGAGACGACCTGGATCGTCGGCAACGGTGAGATCTACAACCACGAGCGGCTGACCGCGGGCCTGCCCGACGGCATGCTGCAGACCAGGTCGGACACCGAGGCCGCGCTGCACATGGTCATGCTGGAGGGCCCGGCCGCGGTGGCGAAGCTGAACGGGATGTTCGCCATCGCCATGGTCGACGCCGAGGGCGGCGGCCTGGTCGCGCGCGACCCGGTGGGCGTCAAGCCGCTGTACTGGATCCCCGACGGCCCGGAGACCGACGGCGTCACGCTGTTCGCCAGCGAGCTGCGCGCCTTCGACGAGGCCGACCGCCCGCGCGTCGAGGCGTTCCCGCCCGGCTGCCTGTGGACGCCCGCGGCCGGCGTCGTCCGCTACGCCGACGCCGTCCCGGTGGAGGTCCGCCCGGCCCGCCGCGGGCAGACCGAGGTGTGGGACAACGTCGTGCTCGACGAGGTCCGCGACGCGGTGATCGCCGCGGTGCGCAGGCGGATGATGAGCGACGTCGGGGTCGGGGTGTTCCTGTCCGGCGGGCTCGACTCGGCCATCGTCGCCGCGATCGCGGCCCGGGAGACCGCGGCCAGGGGCGAGGTGCTGCCGACGTTCGCGGTCGGCACGCCGGAGAGCGCCGACCTGGCCGCGGCCCGCAAGGTGGCCGCGCACATCGGCAGCGACCACCACGAGGTCGTGGTCACCGCGGGCGACCTCGAGGAGGCCCTGGACGAGGCCGTCACGGTGATCGAGCACTTCGACCCGCGGCTGGTGCGCAGCTCGGTGCCCAACCTGCTGCTGGCCAGGGAGGCGTCCCGCAAGGTCAAGGTCGTGCTGACCGGCGAGGGCGCCGACGAGCTGTTCGCCGGCTACACCCACCAGCACACCGCCGAGTTCGCCGACCCGGACGCCCTGCACGGCGAGCTGGTCCGCAGCCTGGAGCAGCTGCACGGGCTCAACCTGCAGCGCTGCGACCGCACGACGATGTACTACGGCCTGGAGGCCCGCGAGCCGTTCCTGGACTCGGCGCTGGTGCGCACCGCGCTGCGGCTGCCACCGGAGTGGAAGCAGCGCACCGGTGGGCGGCCGGAGAAGGCGATCCTGCGCGAGGCGTTCCTGGGCTGGCTGCCGGAGGACCTGCTCTGGCGCGGCAAGGAGCAGTTCGGCGACGGCTCCGGCGCCGGGACGGTGCTGGCCGCGCTGGCCGCGGAGCGGGTCGACCGGGCCGACCTCGACGACGTCCCGCAGGTGCCGCCCGACTGCTGGCCGCTGCGCAGCGAGGAGGAGGTCATGTACTACGAGCTGTGGGCGGAGCGGTTCGCCGGCATCCGCCCGCTGGCCACCCTGGAGCCGTTCGCCACGGCGTAACCGGCGGCCCGGGGCACCGTCGAGAACGACGTTGTCGTCGATTGGACCGGTCCAAAATAACGACAACTTCGTTCTCGACGGGAGGGGTCGGGGTCAGAGGTCGCCGCCCACGTCGAGGAGGCGGTCGATCTCGCGGCGCAGCATGCCGAGCCGGGCCTCGCGGACCAGCGGGATGCCCCGCCGGCGCCTGCGCACCTCGGACAGGTCGATGTCGACGACCAGGAGGTCCTCGGCGAACTCCGCGCACTCGCCGACCATCTCGCCCCACGGGTCGATCACGTGCGATCCGCCCCAGAAGCGCAGCTGCCCCTCGGTGCCCACGCGGTTCACGAACACCACGAACAGCTGGTACATGCGCCCGTAGAACCGGGTGATGCCCTCCCAGTACTCGCGCGCGTTGTAGTGCTCGGGGAACGTGGACTGCCCGCTCGCCGCGGGCACCAGCAGGATGTGCGCGCCGTCCTGCACGGACAGGAACGCCAGCTGCGGCTGCCAGGCGTCGTTGCAGATCAGGGTGGCCGCCCGGTGCCGGCCGGCGCCGCCGACGGGGTAGGCGCGCGAGGTCTGGCCGGGCAGGAAGTGCTTGCGCTCCTCGAAGATCGAGTAGTTGGGCAGGTAGAGCTTGCGGTGCACGTGGGTCAGCCGGCGGTCGGCGAAGTAGGCCGCGCTGTTGTAGGTGTGCAGCCCGTGGGTCTGCGCCTCGGGGAAGCCGACGAGCAGCCCGGCGTCGGTGCGCTCGGCCAGCCGCAGGAGGCGCTTGTCGTCCAGCTCCATCGAGACGTCGTCGTCGAGCTCGCCGACCGAGAACCCGGACAGCGACAGCTCGGGGAACACCACCATCTCCGCGCCCCGCGCGGTGGCTTCGTCGATCATCTGCTCGGCGCGCTCGACGTTGGCGTCGATGTCACCGAGCACCGCGTCGGTCTGGGCGAGGGCGATGCGCATGCGCCTCATTGTGAGGTCGTGCAGGTCAGGCGGAACCCGCGTGATCTGGAATTAACCGCCGACCATCCCAGCGGGGTCACGCAGCGTGGTCGAACGCGTCGGATTTTCTCCTACCGCGCGGTATCCAGGGCCGTACTCGCCGCTCATCTTCGACGGAGCGAGGAGAGGTCCGACATGAGCAACGCCCGCTGGGCTACCGTCGAGCGGCCGCGAGCACCGCGGCCAGGACGATCGTGGGCGGTGTGGGTGGAACCGGATGAGGTGGCCGGCGCGGTGCGCCGGGCCGCGGCGGGCGACAAGGACGCGTGGGACGCCATCGTGCGCAGCTTCAGCGGTCTGGTCTGGACGGTGGGCAGCGGCCACCGGCTGGGTCCGGCCGACACCGCGGAGGTCCTGCAGACCACGTGGCTGCGGCTGCTGGAGAACCTCGACCGCATCCGCGAGCCGGAGCGCCTCGGCGGCTGGCTGGCGACGACGGCGCGCCGCGAGTCGCTGCGGATGCTGCGCCTGCGCGGGCGCGAGCTGCCCACCGACGACGAGCACGTGTTCGCCCGCGAGCCGGCGCCCGGCCCGTCACCGGAGGAGGCCGTGCTGGACCGCGACCGCGACCGCGGGCTCTGGCGCGCGTTCAGCAAGCTCCCCGAGCGCTGCCGCATGCTGCTGCACCTGGTGATCGTGCTGCGGCCGCCGTACGCGGAGGTGGCCGAGACCATGGGCGTCCCGGTCGGCAGCATCGGGCCCACCCGGGCGCGTTGCCTCGAACGGCTGCGCAGGCTGCTGGTCGACGACGGCAACGGCCCCGTGGCGGTCTGAGGTGGTCGACGACAGCACATCCGGGGGCCCCGACGGCCTGGACGACCCGACCACCCCCGACGACCGCGACGAGCTTGGTGAGCTGGGCGAGCTCGACGACGACGCGCTGCTCGCCGCGCTGGCCGGCGTGCTGGAGCGGGTGTCGACCCCGCCTCCGGAGGTCCTCGAGGCCGCTGCGGGCCTGTTCACCTGGCGCACTGTCGACGCCGAGCTGGCCGAGCTCGATTACGACTCCCTGGTCGCCCCGCCGGAGCTGGGGGTGCGGGCCGCCGGCCAGCCGCGGATCCTCACCTTCGAGGCCGGCGGGCTGACCGTCGAGGTGGAGGTCGACGACGTACCGGGCGCCCGCAGGCTGATCGGCCAGCTCACCCCGCCCGGCCGGGCCGACCTGGAGCTGCGCACCGCCGCCGACGCGGTCGTCGGCCGGGCCGACGAGCTGGGCCGGTTCGTGCTCGACCTGCCGGCCGGGAAGCTGCGCTCCAGCCTGCGCATCCGCCGCGGCGAGGACGTCACCGAGACGGCCTGGGTGCCGCTGTGACGGCCCATCAGCGGGCTCAGGTGCCGGGCAGGATCCGCACGCTCCAGCCGTAGCCCTCGTCCAGGGTGCTGCCGCGCTGCCGCAGCGCGTTCAGTGCCTTGGCCGGCGTGTCCAGCGCCGGGTCCTCGCTCATCAGCCGCACCAGCGCGCCGGTGATCTGCGGCGCGGCGAACGAGGTGCCCGTCCAGCAGGCCCAGGAGTCGGGGCCGTAGGTGTCGGGGTCGGGGTCGTCGATGAGCAGGCCGTCCTCGGTGCCCTCGACGTAGGTCGAGACCACGCCTTCGCCGATGGTGGAGCAGGTGACCCAGTCGCCGCGGCTCGACCAGGAGGCCGGATCGCCCGCCGGGTCGAGCGCGGCGACGGCGACGACGTTGTCGAACTCCTTCGTCAGCGCGGCCGGCCAGACGGGCTCGCGGTCGGCGCTGTTGCCGGCGGCGCAGACGACCAGCACGCCCTGCTCGCGCAGCTCGCCGACCGCGACGCGCAGCGCGGGCGGCGCCTTGTCGTCGACGGTCTCGGTGCCCAGCGACATGTTGACGATCCGCGCGCCGGCCGCTGCGGCCCGGCGCAACCCGTCGGCCAGCGCGGTGTCGGTGGTGATGCCGTCGCTGTCCATGACCTTGTGCACGAGGACGCGCGCGCCCGGGGCGACCTGCTGGACGATCCCGGCCACGAACGAGCCGTGCCCCGCGCCGGCGTCGAGCAGGCCGTCGGGCGGGAACTCGTCGAGCGCGTCGAGGTCGCCGGCGTCCACGTCCATGGCGAGGTAGCCGTCGGTGCGGGTCTCGGCGCTGATCCCGGTGTCCAGGACGGCGACGAGCGCGGCGTCCGGGGCCGGGGCGGTGGCCGCGCCGAACGGGCGGGCGCCCGCCGACGGCTCCGGCCCGCCCGCGCCCTTGATGTAGCCGGCCAGCGGGATCACGTGGTTGACCGCGGCGCCCAGCCCGCTCGCGCGCATGCCCTTGACCGTCGCCAGCGCGGACGCCGGCGCCTCCGGGTCGACCCGGACGTCGCGGCGGCGGCAGCCGTGCGCGTCCCAGGTGACCACCGAGCCCTCGGCGACGAGGACGTCGGGCCGGCGGGCGCGCCGCACCGCCTGCAACTGGACGCGCTCGGCGTGGCTGCGCCGCCTGCCGTCCAGCTTGGCGAAGGCCAGCCGCTGGTAGTAGCTGTCGCGCGCCATCCGCTTGAGGCTGGCCACCTGTCGGTCGACCTGGCGGCGCTCGGCGGCGCGCTGCTCGTCGGTGCGGGGATCGGGGTAGTCGTCCTCGGCAAATGCGTTGTCCGCGGGCACAGGCCCTCCTTATCGACGCGCCGACTCCCGGCTTGACAGTATTCCGTCATGGTCGGCGCCGGCGTTCAAGAGTCGAGCGGGGATCTGCTGGTGCGGGCCGTTTCCGTGCACGACGAGATGGTCGGCGACCCGGCCTCGCTCGGGCCCGCCGCGCGCGACCTCGCCGACGCCGCCCGGCATGCCGGGCACACCGAGGCGCTGGTCGTGGCGCTGCGCGCGCAGGCGTGGTTCGAGCGGCTGCAGCTGCGCAACGCGCGGGCGCTCGACCTGCTCGACGAGGCCGCCGGGCTGGCCCGGCGCAACGGGCTCGACGAGCGGCTCGGCGAGGTGCTGGTGAGCCGGGCCGCGGTCAACCTGGAGCTGGGGCGCACGCGCGTCGCGCTCAACGACGTCGACCGGGCCGGGCCGCTGCTGGCCGACGCCGCCACGCCGGAGCTGGAGCTCAAGCGGGGGGTGCTGCTCAGCCAGATCGGCCGGCTGGAGGCGGCGCACGCGGTGTACCGCGCGGTGCTGGCGCACCCGGCGGCGGCCGTCGACGTGCGCGCACGGGCGGCCAACAACCTCGCGCTGGGCTCGGCGGTCATGGGCCGCGTGCCCGACGCGCTGGCGAACATCGAGCTGGCCGGCGAGCTGGCCGCCGAGGTGGGGCCGGCGCTCGCGGCGCTCGTCGCGCAGAACCGCGGCCTGGTGCTCACCCAGTGCGGCCGGCTGGCGGAGGGCCTGCGCCAGCTGGACTCGGCGGTGGAGGCGCTGGCCGCGGTCGGGCTGCCGCTGGGGGAGGCCTACGCCGAGTCGGCCGAGGTGCTGGCCGTGCTGCGGGCCCTCCCGGAGGCCAGGGAGCTGGCCGCCCGCGCCGTCGAGGAGCTGTCCGAGCACGACGTGCCGCTGATGGCGGCCGAGGCCCGGCTGAAGCTCGCCGAGATCGCGCTGCTGATGGGCGACGCCGCGGCCGCGCGCGCGGAGGCGGAGCGGGCCGCGGCGCTGTTCCGCGGGCAGCGGCGCACCAACTGGGTGGCGATGTCCACCGTGGTCATCACCGAGTCGCGCCGCCGCGACGGCACCCTCACCGGCGCCGATGTCGACCGGGCCGGCCGCGCCGCCGACGCGCTGGCCCGCCTCGGCCTGGTCGCCGCCGCCGTCGGCGCCGATCTGGCGGCCGGTCGCGCAGCGCTGGAGG
>NZ_JAHDTH010000155.1 GCF_018531445.1 Pseudonocardia lacus | reverse complement strand
CCGGCCCGCTCGCTGACCAGCGTCCTGCGCTGGAGCCTCTGGCGCCGCCGCCACCAGTTCCGCGCCCGCCGATGCCACTACCAGCGCCGACAAGAACAAGATCACGATCTACGGCTGTAGTACTAGGTGAGGTGTCCGGTTCCAGGGGCCAAGCTCACCAAGCCGAACGTCACAGCCGGGAGCAGTCGAGGCTAGATCTGAGGTGACGCACTGGTCTCGTCGGGCTTCTGCCCGGATGCGGAGCTGACGAGGTTGGCCGACGCCTGACCGAGCTTGGCCATGAGGTCGGTCATCTCACTGAAGACGCCGACGATCTTCTGCTCGTCGAGCTGCTCGGGCTTGGTGAAGACGCCCCTACCGACCTCGACCCAGAACTCCTCGCCGGCCGTCCCGCCCAGGTTCTTCGCGAACAGGGGCAGAGTCCGCAGGCGCACCGCCGTCTGCTTCGCGTCGAGTGCTGCAGCTCGGTGGTGTCCGCTCTGGCGGCCGAGATACCCCGCGAGCGCGGCGAGCGGCAACGCGACCGCCAGGTGCGACAGCTGCTGCCCCAGACTGAGGTCGAGCTCGGGTCTGAACTGCGACACGCTCAACGCGAAGATAGACACCAAAGACGCGGCGGCGAGCGCCCGGAGCGCCTCGGCGAAACGACGCTCACCCCGTGCGACTTCGTCGAAGTAGTGCCCGAGGTCTTTCAACCCCTGCTCGCGGGCTTCTTTGAGGCCTTGTGCTCGCGCCCGCTCCAAATCACGGACATTGTACCGCTTCTTGATATCCGCCGTGATGCCGTCGGCGACCTGGCGGAACTCGGCGACGTCCAGTGACTCGGCTGCCGCACCCACTCCGAGGTCGAACACCTGGAGCGCCTGAAGGACGTGGCGCCGCATGCGCTCCGCGATCGCGTCGTACTGTTCATCACGATCTCCTTCGTCCTTCCCGGGGAGATCATGCGTGAACTCGTCGGCTGCCTTGACCGCGTCGCTCAGTTCGGTCAGGAAGTCCTGGCCGATGAAGGGGTAGCAGTCCTGGTGCAGGGTCTTCGTCCCCGGAAGCGGATCCAGTAGCTGCTTCAGGAAGCCCAGGAGCTGCGCGAGGTCGGCACGAGCCCCGGTCTCTGCTGCCGAGCGTTTCCTGATGCTACCCCGAGGTGCGTCCAGGCTGTCCATGGACTGGAGTTGGTTGCGCGCTTGCAAAAGGTGCTGCCGGAAGCGATCCGCATCGATGGGATGCGCGTTCGTACCCTCGGACACGATTCTCCCTCGGTGCAGCGCCGACCGCGCAGATCCTGCGCAGGCGTTGTTGGATCCGCCTGTCGCTCTCCATGGTCGAAGCGGCGCGGCGGAACGTTACAGGACCAGTCACGGAAGAGCCACGCCGTGTAACACGCCAGGCTGGCGTACGAGATTGCCCGTACGAACCGGCGGCACGAGAGAAGGTGAGTGAAGACGTGGCGGACGGTGGTCTCGAGCCTTCCGAGGGACTCGACGGCGAGTCCCTTGATCAGATGCGTTTCACCTGCGTTCGCCATCGGTCACCTGAGATCAAGAGCGACTCGCTCGCAGACGAGGCCGCACTGGACTCGTGGACCAGGCGATTGCGTCCGCTGGTCGCGATGCCGACCGCGACGAAGCCCGAACCCCCGTCCGAGTGCTTCTCCTACTTCGTCTTCGACGACGGCACGGCCGCGCTTATCAGGCGGACGCCTGCGCACGAGGAAGCGCGGGTGGTACTCGGTTCGTCCGGTCTGCTGTCCCCGGCGGCCGCGATGAGCCTGCGGGACTCGCAACACTGGCTGGAGCCGCTCCTCCCGAACGGAAAGATGCGTCGTGTCCCACCGGACGAGATCGCTCGGGCCGAGTCCGGCACCAGGTTCCTGGACGCTGCCCAGGACCATGCCGGGTACCTGAGCCGGATCCTGGCGGTGATGCTGGAGCATCCGCAGCGCGACCTGGCGATCGTCCGGCGGACGCACCTGCGTCCGACGACGGTGCTGTGGACACTGCAGGAGGCCGGCCGTCGGCAGCTCGGCGGGGACCGCGTGTGGTCCTTCTCGACCTTCGAACCCGAAGGATTCGGTCGGGGGGCTGCGGAGCCGCGTCCGAAGTTGGAGATCGCCTTCGTGCCCGTCGACGCGCAGGGGCCTGATGACGGACGGCTGCGCGTCGACCCGGTCGCGCAGGACTACCAGCCTACCCGCTTGGCGGACGCCCGGGACCTGGTCCGGCAGGTGCTCTTCGGGGAGACCTCCCCAGTGCACTCTCGCGCGAGCTCGGCCGAGGACGCGGCGAGGAGCCTGCGCAGTGCGCGGACGACCCGTGAGGTGCTGGCGTCGCTCGACCGGCTGGAGGGGTTCACCCGGGGTGACCACCGTCCCGGCGTGCGGCTGGTGCTCGGAGCGCAAGGGCTGGAGGAGACGGTCCACACCCTCGAGAACCGCGTGCGGCAAGAGCTCGTGGCGCGGGTCAGGGACGCCGTGTTCGGGCCTGGCGGCTCCGACCTCCTGGTCGACGCCCACGCCGAGGAGATGGCCGCGGAGATGGTGGGGAAGAGCCACTCGGACACCTTCGCCGTGGCCGTCATCGAGGCGGCGGAGCGTCTCGGCAGGGTGTCCCTTCCGCTGTCGCAGGCGCTGGTCGAGCGCACCACGAATTCGCGTGCGCCGTTCCGGGCACCGGTCCCGACCCGCTGGAGAGCGCTCGTCGTGCTCCTCGTCATGGTGGGGCTCCTGGCGATGACCGGTGCGTTCCTCCTCGGCGGACACCTCCTCCCGCGGTGATTCCATGACCACACAGGATCGAGTCCTCCTCCTGCTGCTGCGGGTCCTGCTCGTCGTCGGCGTCCTCGGATCCTCGAGCGCCACCGCTCCAGGGGCCGTGTCGGAGCATCCGTTCGTGGCCACCGGGGCAGGTTCGAGCGCCGGCTCACCGGTGCTCGAACCGCTGGAAGTCGTCGTGCTCGCCGACGAGTCGAAGAGCCTCGACGACACCGCCGTCGCGGTCGTCCAGGACGCCGCGCGGACCATCATCGCCAGCGTCCTCCCACCGCGCTCGGTGGTCTCCGTCGTCGGCTTCGGCAGCCAGAACGAGCCGGGGCAGACCGCGGCGCAGGCCTACTGCACACGGATCGAGCTCATCAACCAGGTCGGCCGCGAGGAGCTCTCCGACTGCGTACGGAAGATCCACCGGCGCGCTCCGGCGGAGGGAGCGGACACGGACCACCTGATCGCCCTCGGCACCGCCCGCGACCTGCTCGGCGTCCTCCCGGACGCACCGAAGCTGGTCTTCGTCCTGACCGACGGTCGACTCGACGTTCCGGACAGCCCGATCTACGGCTCGCTGAGCACCCCCGATCAGCGCACCGAGGTCGCCCGGGCCGGTATGACGGAGACCCTGCGGAGCCTCGATGAGCTGGGTGTCCAGGTGTGGCCCCTGGGATTCGGCGAGGTCTCGGACGACGACCTCGCCGAGCTAGCGACCGGGAGGGGGTGCTCGTCGACCGGGGATCCCGTCGCGCGAGTGGTGGGCGCGGACCTCCCGCGACTCGTCGAGGTCGTCCGGGACGCCTTCGAAGCGGCCACGTGCGTGCGCTTCAACGACGCCGTTGCCGGCACCGTGGACGGCGTTGGGCCGGTCGAGATCCCGGTCGAGGTGCCGGACATCGCCACCGATGTCGCGGTCGTCGTCCGCAAGGGCCCCGCGGACCTGGTGGTCTCCTACCTCGGGCCGAACGGCGACTCCGTCGACCTCACCGGCGACGACAACGGCCTGCGTTACAACCTGTCCGGCCAGAGCGACCCGACGGAGGTCCTGCACATCGACCGGCCGCGGGGCGGGCGGTGGACCGTCGTCATACGGTCGCCGACCGGAGCGGGTGCGCACGACGTCGTGGTAAACGTGGCGTACCAGGCCGCCTTCAACAGCCGGCTGACCGTCGAGCAGCAGCAACTCGCGGCGGGCGATTCGGTCGACGTGTCGATGTCCGTGCTCGTCGGCGACCAGATCCTGACCGATACGTCGGACCTCGAACACCTCTCGCTCGCCGTCGAACTCGCCGGCGAACAGCCGGCGGTCCGATCTGCCGTCGCGCTCGCCGTCGACGCCAGTGGGATCTACCGCGGACGACTCGAGGTTCCGGCAGAAGCGGTCGGAGAACTCGTCGTCACCGGGAGCGTGTCCGGAATCGGCGTCGCGCCGAACGAGATCGAGCGCACCGTCTCGGTGTTGCCCGAGCCGGCGGTGCTGCGTGGGGCGATCGTGGTCGCCCCGGTTCCCGTTGCGCCCGGCGAGGCGCTGTCCGGGTCGGTGGACACGGTCAACCTGTCGGATCTGGACAAGCAGCTGCGGGTTCGGCTCAAGGATGCGACTGGCGGCCTGAAGGTCGAGCTGGAAGAGAACTGGGTCGAGCCGGATGACGACACCGTGCAGTTCGAGGTGCAGGTTCCCTCGGACAGTCCCGAAGGCTGGTACGCGGTCCAGGTCCGGGTGCTCGACGGTGATGACAGGGCGCTCGTCGAGAAGCAACTGAACATTCTGGTCGAGGAGCCGCCCGGGACGCTGGAGAAGTGGGCTCCGTGGCTCGCTGTGCTAGTTCTACTGCTCGTGCTCGCGTTTTGCGTGTACGCGCTGAGGACGAGGTTGCCGTTGCGGCTCCAAGGCCTTTCGGTGATCGTCCAGAACCGCTCCGGGAAGAGCACCCTCGCCCCACGGCGAAAGTGGAGTCGAATCTTCTGCTTCTACGTCGTCTACGATCCGGATGATGATGACGCGCTGCGCCGCGCGACCGCGTTGTTTATCGTGAAGCGAGCGCTGATGCCCTTCCGATCAGTCGCTGAGGGTCGGTTCTGGGTCGTGTGGCGTAGCCGCGACGGTCTGTCCGTGAGACCGAGGGCCGGCGGCGACGAGGAGTCCACACGCTCGCCGGCAACGAACGCCGTGTACCGGTCACCGCGACCGGAGATCCACGTGACGCTTCGGCACGAACCTCGCGACGAATCCGACCGGATCAGCCTCCCGGACGACGGCGGTCATTCGTGACGCCGGCCGCCGGGTCGACGACACCGCTCAACGACTGGAGAACAGTGCCGAATGGGGAAGAGGTCGGTGTGATCGTCATGAAGAGACAGGCGGGTCGCGCTCGTCCACGTGTCATCGCCGTCGCGGCGGTCGCGGCGGTGATGTCGATCTCCCTGGGAGAGCGCGCCGCGGTGGCCGCGCCGGCCGCGGATCCCGCGACCCTCAAACCGGTCGCCGTGGTCGTGCTCGCCGACGAGTCGGGCAGCCTTCAGTTGAGAGACGTCGCCGCGGAGCGGGATGCCGCCAATGCGATCGCCCAGACGGTCCTCGCGCCGGGGTCCCGGGTGTCGATCGTCGGGTTCGGCAGCGACAACGGGCAGGCGGGGCAGCAGGCCGTCACCACCTACTGCGCGCAGATCCCCTTCGACGGACAGCAGAGCCGTGACCGGGTGGCCGGCTGCGTGGACCAGATCCACCCGCGCACGGAGGTCGAGGGCAACGACACCGACCAGGTCAACGCGCTACGACAGGCGAAGTCCCTCCTCGACGACGGCACGTCCGACCCGAAGATCGTCTTCCTGCTCACCGACGGGCGGCTCGACGTCGGCCGCAGCCCGTCGTTCGGCAAGAACGCCACTCCGGACGAGCGTCAGCGCACGGCCCAGGGCCAGGTGCCGGCCGTGAAGGCCGAACTCGAACGGATCAACGCGCAGGTGTGGCCGCTGGGTTACGGCGACGTCCCGTCCGGTGCGCTCGATGCCTACACCACCGGCGCGAGCTGCTCGCCGCAGGAGCCGAACCCCTCGGCTCAGGTCGTCGCAGGTCCGGCGGACCTGCTGGCGGCCGTGAAGCGGGCCTTCCAATCGGCCACCTGCGTCAAGTTCGGCGACGACGACGGCGGTGACACCCCCCAGGGCGGTGGCCAGCTCGTCCTCACGGTAACGATCCCGCCCATCGCCAGCGATGCCTCGATCCTGGTATTCAAGCGCGACACGTCGTTCACGGTCGCCTACCAAGGCCCCAGCGGACAGCAGGTGACGGGCGGGACCGGGCCTGACGGTGCGCAGTTCGACTTCATCGGCCAGCAGGAGAGCACCGAGTCCCTGCACGTCCTGGAGCCGCAGCCCGGCACGTGGACGATCGTCGTGAGCTCCGGCCCCGGGTCGCCCGCGCAGCGCGTCGACGCCACGGTCGCCTACCAGGCGGCGGTCAACGCCTCGATCGCGCTGGACCCACCGCAGCCCGGAGCGGGTCAGGAGGTGGGCGTCGAGATGTCGGTCCAGGCCCGTAGCCAGACGATCACCGACCCGGCCGACCTCGTACCGCTGACCTTCGTGGCGGACCTGTCCGGGGAGGGGTTCGCCACCCCGCCCCCGGTGACGCTCGAGCCAGCGGGCAACGGCGTGTTCCGAGGGACGATCACCGTCCCCCCGGAGGCGAGTGGAGCACTCGTCTTCACCGGTCGGGTCTCGGGGGTCGGGATCGGCGGCGACACGAGGGTCGCGAACACCCGTGTCGTGCAGGGTGTGCCGACACTGTCCGGGCAGATCACCCTAACGCCGCCCGGAACCGAGGTGGTCGCCGGAGAGGCGGTGAACGGCCAGATCGCGGTGACAAACTCGGGGAGCGCTCCGGCGCGGCTCCTCCTTCGGATGGACGACGCGTCGCCCGGCGTGACCGTGGACGTCGCCGCCGTCGATGCCTCGCCGGGTCCGCAGATCCTCACGCCCTTCCGGCTCGGTATCGCCGTCGACCACCCGGCCGGCCCCGCGCAGGCGACCCTGCGGCTCCTCGACCAGGCCAGTGGGCAGGTCGTGGCGGAGCGGCTGTTCGCCATCGAGGTGCGGCCCGCGCCCACGGTCCTGGAGAGCCTCTGGTGGTTGTGGACCGCACTGGCCGTGCTGCTCGGCCTCGGCGGGTGCGCGCTGCTGCTGTTCCTGGGCCGACGTCGGCGCGCGAGAGCGGTAGGGGGCCTGGCGGCTCAGCTGCACGAGGGGGGGTTCGCCCAGGGGCCCCCGCTGCTCCCGCGCGACCCGCGCTCGGACTCGTTCCGGTTCGCGCTGCGCGAGGACTTCCACGGGACCGCGCTGCAGAACGCCGGTTCTGGTGAGACCGACGCCTGGGTCGTCACGCGGACCAGAGCCGGGATCTCGCTGACCCGGCCGGGCGACCCGCGGGACCCGATCGTCGGTCCGGGGGAGCAGCGCGACATCGGTGGCGGGCTCTCGGTCGTCATCATCGACCAGCGGAACGGACCTTCCGTGGGATCGGTGCCGAGCGGGAACCCGTTCCTCGACGAGAGCAGCGCGCCCGGATCGTTCGGCGCGTCGCCCGCGAACACCGCGGTCCTGCCCAACCCCGGCTACGGAGATCCCGACCAGTTCGCCGATCCGGCGACGGGCGGGCCCGTCGCCCGGCCGGCGCCGACCGGCGAGTTCGACAGCTCCTACGCCGATCCGTTCGACGGTCGGCCCCCCGGCGCATCCGCCCCCCGGCCGAACGACGGCTACGACCCCAACAACCCGTTCTGACGATCCGCTCAGGAAAGGCCATGCCGCGATGGAGATCTACCAGCCGATGCTGTTCGTCGGGCTCGGCGGAACCGGGTGCCGGGTCGGAGCCGAGCTCGAGAAGCGCCTGCGCGAGGAGCTCTGCGGTCCCGACGGCACGTGGCTCGTCGACAAGCTGAAGGGGCAGCCGTTCGAGCTGCCGAGGTGCTTGCAGTTCGTCTACGCCGACCTCAGCGCCTCGGAGCTGACGAAGGTGCGGCGCGAGGTCGTCCCCGGTCGCGAGCACGACGCGGCCGCGCAGAAGACGATGCGCATGATCGCGGATCTGGTGCCGCCGCGGATGTCCAACTCCGCGGACGTCGCGCAGAACCTGCGCCTGCACCTGGACGACTACGAGATCGGCTGGCTGCCGTCGAAGGAGTCCGACCCGCGGGTCGGCCCCCTGGTCCGGGGAGCCGGCCAGCTGCCCACCGTCGGCCGGGCGGTGCTCTTCGAGACGCTGCGTCGTGACCCGCAGACCGCCACTCGCGCACTGGAGCAGGCGCTGGGCGACATCAACGAGTCGGGTGGCGCGCTGCAGGTGATCAGCGGGGGCAACCGGGCGCCGCAGACCGATCCGATCGTCTTCGTGGTGTTCTCGGTGGCCGGCGGCACGGGCAGCGGCATCTTCTACGACTACCTGCACCTGATCGCCAACATCATGCAGCGGGGCAGCAAGCAGGCGGAGATCTACCCGCTGGTGCTGATGCCGTCGTCGTTCGACGCGGGGCAGGGCGGGGGGCGTCCCGCCGAGCTCAACGCGGGCTCGTCCCTCATCGACCTTTTCCGGCTCGTCGACGACCAGAACGCTCAGGCGGCGGACAAGAAGGTCGGCCGGCGCAGCTTCGATGGCGCGGTCTCGGTCCACTACCCGAAGCTGGGCCAGATCGGTATCAACGCCAGCACCATCCAGACCGCCTTCCTCTTCGGCCGCCCGGTCGGCGGCGTGAAACGCGACGACCTGAACCGCTCGATGGTGTCGCTGATGGTCTCCCTGATCGGCGGGAGCCCGACCAACCAGGACGAGGACGACACGCAGCACCAGTCGTTCGCCGACACGTTCATCAACTCCGCGGTGGACCGGCACACGGTCGCCGAGGCCGGGATCGGTCGCCGCAGCGTGACCACGAGCGCCGTGGCCGCATTGACCACGCCGCTGCTCGAGATCACCGACATCATCAGTTCGCGGCTGCTGGCCCGAGCGGTGGCGGCGCTGCAGGAGGTGCCGGGAGCGCTGGAGAGCAACCGCGATCACATCCGCCAGTTCATCAGTCGGTCCAAGCTGGACATGATGCTCTCGGCCGCGCCGGCGGGCCTGCCGGCCGAGGGCAACCCCGTCGGCTTCAACGCGGTCATGGAAGCACTCGCGACCCGTGCCCGGGCGATGTCGGACAACATCGCCGTGGGCCAGCCCCGGCTGAACGAGGCCGTCGCGAAGCAGGCGCTCCAGTTCGATCCGCGCGACGCGTTCTCGGTCGTGCTCGGTGAGGTCGACCTCTTCCGGGCGCGCCGGGTGGCGCTCGGGCACCCGGACATGTCCAACCCCATCGACCGCGGCGGGTTCGCCGCGTTCCTCGAGTCGTGGCGGGTGCCCCCGGACGCGCCGGCACCCCAGTTCATCATCGCGCAGCCCCCGCCGCCGCAGGGGGTGCAGAAGCGGCTCACGACGCGGTTGCGGATGAGCGACGAGGCCGTGCAGAACGCGATGCGCCAGCAGGACATCTGGTACGGCTGGCGGACGCGCCAGCAGTACAACACGGCCTGGAACAACTGCCAACGACAGTGGAAGCAGGTCTGGGAGCTGTTCACGGAGCAGCTGCGAGGCATCAACGACGCGTTCGAAGCGTTCTCGAGGGCAGAGCCGCAGCAGTTCGACGAGCGTTCGAAGGACCTGTACAAGCCCCGGGTCGGGGTGTCCTACCTGCTCCCGCCCGAGGACGGCGGGCTGAGCGGCTTCTACCGCACGGTCCTGGACCGGCTCAAGCTCGACTACAACCAGCAGATCGGCCTGCCCAACCCGCATGAAGGGCACGTCTTGAACGTCCTGCTGGCCGAGGGCGGTCGGGCGGGGTGGCAGAACGCCTACGAGGCAGGCCTGCAGGACGGACCCGACGCCGCCATCGCGGTCGTCCGCCAGGCCATCAAGGAAGCGGTGACCAGGCGCCTGCGACCGGCGTCCGACAGTGGGCGACCCGCGCTGATCCCGCGCATGCGCGACCTACTGACCAACGCGTCCGGTCGGCGGGAGAAGAACGTCACGGAGTCCGACATCGACCGCTTCCGGCAGAAGCTCGCCGAGCTCGTTCCGGGCGGGTTCACACCGGGGGGGACCGGAGGGTTGCGTGCGCTCTTCACCTACCCCGCCGCCCAGCGGGACTCCGACCTCGAGCGGATGCTGAGCCGCGACGTCGCGTTGCCGAGGGACCTCGAAGGTGAGCCGGAGTGGCGGGCGGTCCGCGGCGAGTCCGACTCGATCGTCGTGGTGCTGAACCGCTCGGCGATGGGCGTCACCGAGGTCCCGGAACTGCGCCACGTCGTGCAGACCTGGTCGCAGGCACAACGGCGGCCCCAGGCGCTCGACTCGTTGCCCTGGCGCCGTCGGCTGAGCCAGGACACGAACTACCTGCTCATGAACGTCGAGGACCGCCGCGAGGTGCTCCACCGCATGCTGTGCGCGGCATGGGCCGGGAAACTGGTGGTCGACAGCCCGAACCGCCAGGACAGCGCCTCGCCGTCCGACGTCCACGTGGAGATCGGCGTCTCGAAGGACGCCGTGCAGATGGCCCTCGAGCTCAGCTCGCTCGGGGACATGTCGTCGTGGGCCACGCTGCTCCAGGCGTACGAGTCCTGGATCCTCATCGACGATCGGCACACCCGGCGGGCGTTGGCCAGCCGGTTGATGGGCATGCAGCCGACGGACCCCAACTCACCCCGGCCGCCCGGCCCGGTCTTCCGGACGATCGTCGGCCTAGCCGAGGAGGAGCGGGAGAAGGTCGCAAAGGCGGCGGAGACCCGGGTGCTCGCCGACGACCCGCAGCTCACCCTCTTCCGCGAGTTCTGGGTGGAGCTGCTGCCCGGTGCGCTGGACAAGCCGCTGACGGGCAGCCGCAAGTCGCTGCGCGACCTGCTGGAGCAGCTCGACATCACCGGGTCGGGCTCGTGACGCCCGTGGGCGATGGCACCACCCGGGTCACGAAGGTCGACCTGCGGACCGGCGACCGGCCGCCCGACGTCGCGGGTGGGGTTCTCGTCCTGGACCGGGCCGAGTCCCTGGTCGCGCACACGAGCACCTATGAGGCGCTGGTCAGGGCAAAGCGGGTCAGCGGGGTCATCTGCCTCGTGGTCGGGGAGGACCCACCGGTCTCGACCGGATCCGCCGTCCTATCACTGCCGCACGTCCTCGGCCACGCCACCGTGCTGTGGGTGGGCGACGTGCACGGGGTCGAATGGGCGAGGGGCGCGCAGCGGGTCGTGCCGGTCGAGCCCGACCGGCCCGAGAGCCTCGGCTGGCTCGTCGAGGCGCTGCTCGTGCCCGAGGTCTTCGACCGCGTCCGCGCCGCGTCCGGCGACGTCCACGGTGCGATCGCGAGCCCCGGGGTGCGTGTGGTGAGGGGCGGAGTGTCCGCGGGCGAGCTGGCCGAGGCCCGCTCCGCAGCTGTCGACCTGCTGACAGCGCCGTACTCCCGGCGACCGCCGGGGGACGACGCTCTGACGACCGTCGCACTGGCGGGTGGTGCGGCGGACGTGGTGCCGGCGCCGATCCTCGAGTGCTCGCGCCTCGGCGTGGCGGCGGAGGGCAGCAGTCGGGCTCTCGACCACGTCGACAAGCTCGCCCGCGCCCTCGGCACGTGGTCGGCGGTGATCGGGCGCCGGCGGCCCACACAGGACCTCGGCACCGATGTCATGCTGGCGGGCCGAGCGGCGGAGAACTACCGGCTCGGTCTGGTCAGGCTGCTCGACCGGATGGACGGGCACCTGCTCGTCAAGGACCCACCCCCGGACAAGGTCGTGGAGCTGGGCGTGCCCGCTCCGCTCGAGGCGCGCCACGCCGAGGCCACGGCAGGCCTCCATGACCTCGTGGCGCAGCGCCTGCAGGGTGGAGCCTCGTTGCCGGGCCTGGCCGCGGAGCTGCGGGAGGCGGCCAACCAGGCCGGGCCCCAGGGATGCACCGCCGTTCTGGAGCGCATGAGGGCCACGCCTCCGCTGAGCCTGCCGATGCCGCCGTTCCGCCGGTTCCCGCTGTCGCTGTGGACCATCGTCCTCGCGTTTCTGACCTGCGCTGCGGTCGCGTTCGCGCTCGGTCCGGGAACGGTGGGGCGGATCGGGGCGCTCGTGGTGGCGCTCGGCTGGGCCGGCGCGAGCTGGTTGCTGCTCGCGCGGCGCCCCGACGAGCAGACCGAACACGGTTTCCGGGCTGCTGCCGGGGCGACGGCGCTGCACGGGCTGCCCGGCTTGCTCGGGGCCGGGTCGGGCATCGTGCTCGCCCTGGTCGTGCCCGCGCCGCTGCGGCCCAACCCGCTCACCCTGCAGGTGGTCGTCGTGGTGAGCGTGCTCGTCCTGGTGGTCACCCCGATCCTCTGCTGGCGCTCGGCGGCCCGGAGGTGGTCCCGGGCGCTCACCGCGACCGAGCTGCGCTCGACCGTCGCCCAGCTCTCGTCCGCCGCGGACGAGGTGATCCGGCGGGAGTGGCAGCTCGTCGAGCGCCGGCGCGCGGTGCAGCTTTCGCTCGAGGTCGCCGCCGCGGGTCTGGAGGAGATCGGCAAGGCGCTGCGCCGCGACGGCGACCGCCTGTTCGTGCCCGAGCGACCGGTGCCCGGGGCGACGGAGCCGGTCGGCCTGGCCCGGGCCGTACCACCAGAGCTGCTCGACGTCGTCCGAGCCGATTTGGCCGACATCGCGTTCCGCTCGCTCGCGCAAGTGTGGATCGCCGCCGGATCCGGTCGACGCCCGCCTGGTGGAATCCATGAGCAGGCGCTCGATCGGCTACTCGTCGACTACGCCCGGCACGTCCGGGACGAAGGGCTCATCACCCCCCGGGGCGGTACCTCGCTCGACTCAGGTCCGCGAGACCGGTTGGTCCTGCGCATCTGGTCGGAATCGCCGACGGCCCAGGCCGCGCTGGCCGCGGGCGCCGACGACGTCATGATCCAGCTCTGCACGGATGAGCAGCTCGACTTCCTCAGCTCGGGCACCGCGCCCGTGACCGTCCGCTTCGCACCGCAGCAGGTGCGGCGTGTGCTCGAGTTGCAGGGCGGGCGGTCGGCGCTGCTGGCCGACTCCGGCCTCGTCTGGAGCGCCGGCCATGAGCTGATCGGGGCCGTCCGGCTCCTGCCGATGCGGCTGGACGCCGTCGAATGGGCGCACACCGGAGGTCAGCCGTGACCGACCAGCCGGAGACCCTGACCTACCGGGACGCGCACGGGCGCTTGCACTCGGCGGACTTCCAGTTCGGCGAGATCGTCCCATCACCCGGTGCGGCGCTACCCCTGCGCCGCGTCGTCGACGACCGTGGTCGCCACCTGGTGTGCAAGCACGTGCCGCGTGACCTCGGCGAGCGCAACAGCGGCTTCTACGACGTGCTCGACCGGGAGGTCCGGGCCCTGACGCGACTGGCGCAGCGGTTCGGGCTGCACTACCCGCGCGAGTTGTCGGAGGTCGTCGGGTACAACGTCGACGTCGAGGAGCCGTTCGTGCTGTTGCGGGAGTACCGGGGCCAGCCGGCCGAAGACGCCTACCCCAGCTTCGACGACGACCAGCGCCGACGGTTTCAGATAGGGGTCCTGCGCGCGCTGCAGCACACCGCGTACGTCAACGTCGTGCACGGGGCGATGAGCATGGACAGCCTGCGCTGGGACGGCATCACGGTGCAACTCGTGGACTTCGAGTCGGCAGGCAGGACGCGGGAGCTGCGCCGGCGCGAGGGGACGTTCCCACGACGAGCACCGGAGCAGGCTGCGGGGACCGGTGTGCAGCACCCCGGCGACGACATGTGGGGCGTCGGCATGGTGTTCCGGCAGCTGCGGTTGGGGCCCTTCCTCGGTGACGGGTTCCCCGACCCGGGTCCCGAGCGGATGCGGGCTGAGCTCGCAGGGCTGTTCGCGGAAACGGCCGAGCAGCGCCCGACCGCGGAGCAGATGCTGCTCCGGATCCGAGCCACGAGCTCCATGATCCCGGACGTGGACCCGGACGAGCAGCTGAAGCCGGGCCGGCAGGCCTTCGAGATCGCGAGTGCGCGCAAACGGGGGGACGTCGAACCGGGCGCGCCGAGCATCGCCACCGCCGTGGCGGGATCGGATCATTCGAACCACCGCGACGCCGCGACGTCCGCCGATCCCCGGACGGTACCGAGCCCCATGATCGGGGAGCGTTCTCCCGTGCTGCGGTACGCGATCGCGAGCGTCGTGGTCCTGACGGTGGTCCTCGTCGTCTTCTTCCTGGTGACGCAGTGAGCACCGCATTCGCCGGACCCCGCGCCGTGCGCTGCCCCACCTGTGCAGACCAGTTTCCGTGGATCGACCAGGGCACCGTGTCGGTCTACGACGAGACCCGCACCGCCTACGACGAGGTCGACGTTAACGGCCTGGAACCGGTGAAGCGGGCGGACCTGCTGCGCAGGGGTTACCGGCGGTGCCCCAACCCGTCGGCGGACATGCCGGAGCACTACCTGCCGGCGACGTGGGGCGACTACGCCGATCCGCTGGCGATCGGTCTGGTCGGCCTGACCAGCTCCGGGAAGACGCACCTGCTGACCGCGATGATCCGGGAGGCGCACCGCGGCGGTCTGCTGCCCTACGGCGTCCAGGTACGCCCCCTGGACTTCGTGCGTCACAACTCGTTCAAGCAGACGTTCATCGGCCCCTTCGAACGTGGTGTCGAACTGCCCGGCACCGGGTCCGACGTCGTCGACGCCGCCGACATCCTGCTGCTGAGAGCCGGAGGACAGGTCCGCCCATTGATGTTCTTCGACGTCAACGGCGAGGACCTGAAGAACTACGACGTGCGCAGCCGCGCCGGCCGGTTCGTGCTCTCGGTCAACGCCGCGATATTCGTCCACGGTGCCGAGGAGGTGCGCAACGACGCGGGATCAGGGGAGAACCCCACGTTCGAGCTGTCCATCGAGCGGATCCTCAACCGCCCAATGCTCTCCGACATCCCCGTCTCCATCGCCCTCACCAAGGCCGATCGTCTGCGCTACGTGCCACCGGCCGACCGTTGGTTGCGCCGGGCGGAGCCCAACTTCGCCTGGCGGGACGTCCGCGCGGAAAGTCGAGACGTCTACGCGTACCTGTACCGCAGCGGGGCGATCGCCTCGCTCGCGCCGTACGAGTCCTTCTCCCGGTGTTCCCTGCACTTCGTATCAGCCAGCGGTGGGGACGCGGTCCACGCCGAACGCGGCCGGTCCTCCGGCGTCTTCCCACGCGGCATCCGGCCCCTGCGGGTGCTCGACCCGCTGATCTCCCTGCTCTCCATGACCGGTTTCCTCCGCGTCCCCGAGGCCGAGCGGATGGGGCGATGGTGACCGCGGGCGCGTCGGGAGACGTCGTGCACCGGATCGTGATCGACACCGGGCAGCCGACGGGTTCGTCGGTCCTGGCCAGCTCCCTCGACAGCAAGGCGGAGGAGGGCTTCTGGCTCGCCGCGCTGCGCGACCGCGCGCCGTACCCGCAGGCGCCGGGACTGCCCCGGCCGCAGCGGTCGCTGACCTTCGTCCAACTGCGCACCGGCGGGTCGGCGCTCCTGCGCCGCGTCGCGGACCGGCCGGCCGTGGCGCTGGTGGCCCGGGGCCGCCTGCTGAACACCGAGCTGGCGCTGGGCCTCGCTTCGTGGCCCGGGTGGGACGGTGCGCCTGACGCACCGGTCGCCGAGTCGGTCCTGCAGAGCCACGTCGAGGCGGCCGTGAAGGGCCTGCGCGAACGGGCGAGGGCGGCGCGCTCCTCCCTCGTCACGGTCCTGTCCGCGTTGCTCGGGAGGTGGACCTCGCCGCTGACGATCGTGGGGTGCTCGGACGATGACCGGGTGGCGATCATCTGGGCCCTGCGAGAGGCGGGGCGTCGCGAGCGAGAGCGCCGGGCGATGCGGCAGTGGTCGTTCTCGACCTACGAGTTGAGCGACACCGATCCGGTGGGGGCGCTGGCCTTCGAGGTCGTGTTCCTGCCCGCCAAGCCGGACTCCGACGGTGGCAGGCGCGTGGTGGACCTGTCGCCGTTCGCACGGCAGGACCGGGTCGGTCCCAAGGTGGCGGCGCGCGCCGAGGCTCTGCTCGACTGGTTGCTCGGTGCGGCGCCGGCCGGATCTGATTCTGATGCAGCCGAAGGCAGGTTGGCCGGTTGGTCGCCTGCGCTGAACCCGGAGCCACCCCCGGTGGAGAGCACCCAGCGCCGGTTCGTGCGGGCGGTGCGCTGCCCGACCTGCGCCGACGAGTTCGACTGGTTCGAGGACGGCACCGTCTTCCTGTTCGACGAGACGACGAGCCGGTACGAGTCCGCCGGCATCGGCTCGTGGGAGCCGGTCAAGCAGGCCGACGCGCGCCGCCGCGGCTACCGGCGCTGCCCGAACCCTTCGGCGGACACCCCTGAGCACTACCTGCCCGCCACCTACGCGGACTACGAGGATCCGCTGGTCATCGGACTCGTCGGGATGTCGCTGTCCGGCAAGACCCACCTGCTGACCGCGATGCTGAGGGAGGTGTACCGGGGCGGTCTGCAGCCTTTCGGGCTGCGCCACGCGGCTCTGGACTTCCGCCGGCACCAGGCTTTCCGGAGAGGCTTCATCGAGCGCCTGGAACGCGGTGAGGCGCTGCCCGGCACGGGCTCGGAGGTCGTCGACGCCATGGACGCCGTGATCCTGCGAGGGCCGGGTGGCCCTCGGCCGATCACCTTCTTCGACGTCGCGGGCGAGGACCTGGTGCGCCACGATGTGCACGGGAAGGCCGCACGGTTCCTGCTGGCCGTCAACGCAGTGATCTTCGTCCATGCGCCGGAGGACCGTCCCACTCGCGGCGGGTTCGGGGAGAACGAAGCCTTCGACCTCGCGGTGGAGCGCATCGTGGCGGCCCGCGGAGGTGCGCCGGTCGCCGCCGCGATCGCGCTGACCAAGTCCGACCGGCTGCGGTACGTGCCACCTGCCGATCGCTGGTTGCGCAAGGAGCAGTCGCACCTCAGCGCGACGGACATGCGCGCCGAGAGCCGGGACGTCTTCGCCTACCTGCACCACTCGGGGACGACTGCCGCGCTGAACCCGTTCCCCGAGTTTCCCCGATGCACCCTGCACTTCGTCTCGGCCAGTGGGCGCGACGCGAGCTCCGCGGGTGCGTCCTCCCGGTTCGCGGGCGGGATCCGTCCCGCTCGCGTCCTGCAACCACTGATCGCGATTCTCGCCATGACCGGTGTGCTCACCGGTCCCGAAGCTGAGAAGGTCGGAGCCCCGTGACCACGAACGAGCACGACGCCGTCCTCGACCAGATCTACTTCCGGTACGACTACACCGCTGAAGGGTTGAGTGTGGGCGCGAGCTCGTTCCCGCGGCCCGAGCAGGAGAAGTGGTGGCTGGCGAGCCTGAAGAACCGCTTGCGGTTGCAACCCGCCCAGGACGGCAGCATCCCGAACGACTCGCTGTCGTACCTGGTCCTCGAGGAGCACGCCGCAGTCATGTGGCGGTACTCCAGCGGCCCGACCGCTGGGCGCAACGATTCCCGAGCCGTGGTTGGCCCGGCTGCACTGTTCACGCCCGACCTGGCGATCGACATGCGGTCGTGGGCGGGCTGGAGCGCGCAGCCGCTGAGCGACGGCCCACTGGCGAGGGTCCCGATCGCGGAGTTGCCGTCGGCCGACGAGCGGGCGAGGTTCGAAGCCGACGCCGGCATCGTCGTTCAGCAGGAGGCGGCGGCGGTGCTGGCGCGGATGCTGGCCGAACCGGATCGACCGGTGAGCGTGTGGGGCCACCGAACGGACGCGGTGGTGCTGGTCTGGGCTATCCGGGAGGCGGGGGAAGCGGCACTGCGGCGCCGCGGTGGGACTCCTCTGTGGACGTTCTCGACGTGGGAGGTCCGCCACGACAACGGGGTGACCGGGCTCCCCGAGGTCGTCTTCCTTCCGGAGCAGCAGCTCTCCGCCGGAGCGTCGGTGCATCGGGTGCAGGTCGACCTCACTCTCGCGCTCGGATCGGGCGAGGCAGCTCCGGACGAGGACTACGCGCGGCGCCTGGTCGCCCACCGATTTGCCGGTGGTCCGCGACCGGTCGATCCGCGGGCGCGTCAGCACCGGCACGCCGTGCGGGGAGGCGAGGTGCGTGACTTCCACAACCGTCCGACCGAGCAGATCGTGCCGGGTGCCGTCGTGCCGCCGGGCGCCGCCACCAACCGTCCCCTCACCTCGACCGCGGGCGGCCCGACCGGGATGCATGCGCCGGTGGGCGGTGGTGGCCGAGTGCCGACGGACGGTCCTGCGACGATCGGCGGACGCCAGCCGGGCACGGGCTGGCCGTCGGACTCTCCGGTGGAGAAGGCGGTCCAGCACCTCGTCGGCGCCAGGACCAGTGACAAGTTCTTCGTGCTGCTGGCCGAGGTCGGGCGTTCGGCTCGGGACGGCTCGTCCCGAGGGCGGGTTCGCGCTCAGATCGAAGCGCTGGGCGGGTGGGAGAGGCTCGCCGACAACATCGACGGTCGCTTCCGCGACGAGTGCTACGCCAGCCTCATCGACGCCACCTTTGGGCCCCACGCTGCCGATGCCGTGGACTACCCGGCTCAGGCGGGGAGGGACGCTGCGGCGCTGATCAGCAGCACCCAGTACCCCCTGCTCGCACGCCGGCTTACGGAGAGCATCCGAGGCGCCGCCGCGGCTCGGTCCGCGGAGGTGCCGACTGCGGTGACCCAAGCGGTCGTCGAGCGATTCGCCCAGTCGGATGATCCCCCGCACGCTGCAGGCGTCGTGCAGCGCCTGAAGCAGGCTCGTCACGTGCTGGCCCGGGGCAGGATCCGGCGGCTCGTGGCTGGTGCCGTCGTGCTAGCCGCGCTCGCCTTCCTCGCCGGTGGGCTGCTCTGGGGACGGGTCAACGGGAACGCCGACATCGCCGGCAGGCTGGCAGCGCTGCAGGGCTCCGTGGACGCACTAGGCGGTGCCGGCACCGGTTCCCCCGCGGCCACGACGACGGAGGTGCCGACGTTGCCCCCCTTCCCGTGGGGCGCCACGCTGGCGGTGCCCGAGGGGCAGCTGGTCGCCGTGTTCGTCAAGGCCGAGAACACCCAGTACCTGGGCGCGATCTGCGCGGGCGACATGAAGCCCGTCACCGAGCGCAGTAGCGTGACCTGTCCGGACCCGCGCAACGGAGGGGGCGGGGCGACGACCGCAGTAATCGCGATCGTCGCTGACCCAGCGGTCGTCGCCCAACCGCAGGCGCAGGTACCGGGACAGGTCGTGTTCCAACTCCCGAGCTAGTGAGCTCTTTCCAACCTGCTGAGGCGCCGTACCCGTGTCACCTGGGCACCTGTAGACATGAGTGAAGCCCCTGGTAGACGAGTGATTGCTGAGATCAACTCGCTGCCCACCAGGAGCTTCGGTGCCTTCCTGCCCTGCGGGGTTGTCCGTGTCCAACCACGCCCTCAACCGGCTGGCCACCGCGCTGCGGCACAGCCGCAACCAGCTGGGCACCCGCTGGCGACGGCTCACCGTCGGCCGCCAGGCCCTGCTGGTGATCGCGCACCTACGAAAGGCGAGACCTACACCGACCTCGCTACCGGGTTCGGGATCGGCACGACCACCGCGTTCCGCTACATCCGCGAAGCCCTCGACGCCCGCGGCTGACCCGCCGCGGCTGCTGGATCGACCACGACGCAGCTGCCCATCATCGAGGGGCACTCTGATCCGGTTGCAGGTCGATCACCTACCCGGTGACCGCGACCCGAAGCCGGTCTGGCTCTGGACCTCAACCACCACCACCGCTGCCGCTGACGTCGACCGGTTCTGGCAGGTGTTCCTGCGCCGGTTCGACATCGAACACACCTTCCGCCTGCTCAAGCAGACCCTCGGCTGGACCACCCCGAAGCCCGCACCCCTGTAGCCGCCGACCGCTGGACCTGGCTGGTGATCGCCGCGCACACCCAACTACGCCTGGCCCGCCCCCTCGCCGCGGACCTCCGCCGGCCCTGGGAACGACCCGCCCCTCCCGGCCGGCTCACACCAGCCCGGGTCCGGCGCGGCTTTCGGAACATCCGCCCGAGAACCGCCCAGCCCGCCCACGCACCCAAACCCACCGGACCCGGCCCAGGCCGCCCGCTGGGCTCCCGCAACCACCGGCCCGCACCCAGTCACGACGTCGGAAAACGGTCAAACGCGACCGCAGCATCACCGCCCGCCAGCAGCGCAGGGGTTAAAGTTCAAGCTAAGCTTGATCTTTAACCTCGTGGGTCCCGGCGCTGCGCTCAGGTGACCCCGGGTGATCATGGGAGCAGCCCCTGGTTGATCATGCTTCTGACGAAGGAAGAAGATCAACACAAGGGCTGCGGTGGATA
>NZ_JAHDTH010000154.1 GCF_018531445.1 Pseudonocardia lacus | reverse complement strand
ACCGGTCGCGGCGACGCCGCGCCCTCATCGCGCGCTCCGGGCGCGCGGAGCACCGCGCGGTCGGCGGCCGACCACCCGCGCAGACCGGCCGCCCGGGTCAGGGCGGCGGCGAGCGCGGACAGCGGGGGGCGCCGAGCGGGACGGGGCACGGTAAGCAGTCTCGCCGCAGCACTCGCGCGGCGGATCCGCAGTTCCGCGCACAGCGGAAGCAGATCGGAAGCAGAGCGGGGCGGATCGGGCCCGGGCGCGGGCGTCAGACCCCCAGCACCCGCAACGCCGCCGCGCGGGCCCGGGCGGCGGCGTCGGCCACCCCGGCGGCCGTGGTCAGCACGGTCGCGCCCTCGTAGAGCAGGTGCAGTTCGACGCCCACCCGCTCGGCGTCCGCGGCGTCGACGGCGCCGCTCTCGGCGACCAGGTCGACCAGGTAGTCGCGCATCCACCGCTTCTCGGCGTGGATCTCGGCCACCGCGGGGTGGTCGGTGCCGCCGACCTCGGCGTGGGCGTTGACGAACGCGCAGCCGCGGTCCTGCTCGCCCAGCCAGGCGCCGAGGACGTCGAACACCGCCGCGGGCCGGGCCGGGCCGGGTGGCACGTCGGCCATGCGGGTGCGCAGGTACGCCCGCCACACCCGGGCGCGGCGGCGCAGGTAGCGGGCGACCAGTTCGTCCTTGGAGCCGAACCGGTCGTAGAGGGTCTTCTTGGTGGTGCCGGCGGTCTCGGCGATCAGGTCGACCCCGACCGCGCGGATGCCGCGCCGGTAGAACAGCGTGCTCGCGGCCCGCAGCAGCCGCTCACCCGCCGGCGTCAGCGCTTCCTCGGCCTCCTCGGTCTCGACGGCGATCGCGTCCGTGCTGGTCACAGGGCCTCCTCCGGCGAATACACCCGACTCCACTGCGAGTATACCGACCGGTGTGGTTACCTCGGGTCCATGCGCTCGAACACGATCCTGGCCGCGGCGTTCGTGGTGCTGTGGAGCTCCGGCTTCGTCGGTGCCGAGCTGGGCACCGCGCACGCCGCGCCGGACACGCTGCTGGCCTGGCGCTACCTCGTCGCGGCCGGCGTGCTGTGGCTGGTCGTGCTCGGGCGCCGGGTCGCGCTGCCCCGCGGCGCGACCCGGCGGCAGGTGCTGCTCGGGCTGCTGATCCAGGTGTTCTACCTCGGCGGCGTGGTCACCGGCGTGGGCATGGGGGTCCCCGCCGGCACGGTCGCGCTGATCGCCGCCCTGCAACCGCTCGTGGTCGCGATCGCCTCGGCGCCGGTGCTGGGCGAGCGCACCACCGCGCGCCAGCGGGCCGGGCTGCTGGGCGGGCTGGCCGGGGTGGCACTGGTGGTGGCCGGTGACCTCGGGCCCGGCACGGCGCCGTGGTGGGCGTTCCTGCTGCCCGTGGGCGGCATGCTGACGCTGTCGGCGGGCACGCTGGTCGAGCGCAGGCTGCGCCCGCCGGAGAGCCCGCTGGCCTCGATGGCGCTGCAGACCGGCGTCGGCGCGATCGCCTTCGTCGCGTCCGCGGCCCTGGGCGGGCGGCTCGCGCCCCCGCCGGAGCCGAGCTTCTGGGTGGCGGTGGCGTGGACCGTGGTGCTGTCGTCGTTCGGCGGCTACGGCACCTACCTGCTGGTGCTGCGGCGCAACGGGCCGCTGCGGGTCAGCGCGCTGCTCTACCTGACCCCGCCCACTACGATGGCCTGGACGTTCGCCATGTTCGGCGAGGTGCCCGGCCCGCTGGCCGCGCCGGGCATCGCGCTGTGCGCGGTCGGGGTCTGGCTGGCGCTGCGCCGCCCGGACCCCGACCCGGCGCTCAGCGGTAGCTCACCGAGTCGTCGTCGGTCTCGTCCTTGGTCAGCCGGCGGGTCAGGTACAGCAGCTCCAGCGCCAGCTCCGCGGCGCTGGCCATCGGCCCCGGGTCCTCGGTGCCGGCCGCGTCCAGCCGCGACGCGACCTCGGTGAGCACCGGCGTGCCCGGCAGCGCGGCCACCACCTCGCGGGCCGGGACCCGCTCCCCGGTGCGGACCGGGTTGCCCGACACCGCCTCGGCCAGCGTGTTCAGGTCGATGCCGCGCAGCCGGAAGCGCGCGGTGTCGGCCGTGGCCCGGCGCAGCAGGTGCACCAGGTGCTCGGTCTCGCGGCCCTCCTCGCCGGAGGCGAACTCCAGCTTGCCGCGCAGCACCGCGGGCACCGAGTCCAGGTCGACCGGGCGGGCGTAGGCGCGGGTCTCACCGGTGATCGCGGCCCGGCGCAGCGCTGCGGCGGCCACGGTCTCCGCGGCGGCCACCGCGAACCGCGCCGACACCCCGGAGGCCTGGTCGACCGCGCTGGAGTCGCGCAGCGAGCGGGTGAACCGGGCGAGCACCTCGACGAGGTGGCGCGGCACCTCGGCGACCAGCGAGGCCTCCTGCTCGACCAGGGCGATCTCGTCGGCGAGCTCCAGCGGGTAGTGCGTGCGGACCTCGGCGCCGAAACGGTCCTTGAGCGGGGTGATGATCCGCCCGCGGTTGGTGTAGTCCTCCGGGTTGGCGCTGGCCACCAGCAGGATGTCCAGGGGCAGGCGCAGCGTGTAGCCGCGGACCTGGATGTCGCGCTCCTCCATCACGTTCAGCAGCGAGACCTGGATCCGCTCGGCCAGGTCGGGCAGCTCGTTGATGGTGACGATCCCGCGGTGCGCGCGCGGCACCAGGCCGTAGTGGATGGTCTCCGGGTCGCCCAGCGAGCGGCCCTCGGCCACCTTGACCGGGTCGACGTCGCCGATCAGGTCGGCCACCGCGGTGTCGGGCGTGGCCAGCTTCTCGGTGTAGCGCTCGTCGCGGTGGCGCCAGGCCACCGGCAGCGCGTCGCCGAGCTCGGCCGCGCGCCGTCGCGAGGCGGGGGTGATCGGTTCGTAGGGGTGCTCGCCGATCTCGGAGCCCTCGATGACCGGGGTCCACTCGTCGAGCAGGGTGACGATGGAGCGCAGCAGCCGGGTCTTGCCCTGGCCGCGCTCGCCGAGCAGCACGACGTCGTGGCCGGCGATCAGCGCGCGTTCGAGCTGGGGCAGCACCGTGGACTCGAAGCCCACGATGCCCGGCCACGGGTCGGCACCCGAGCGCAGGGCGGCGATGAGGTTGTCGCGGATCTCGTCCTTGACCCCGCGCAGCCGGTGGCCGCCGGCGCGGAGCTCGCCGAGGGTGCGGGGCAGGTCCGCGCTGTGACGGGCACGGGGAAGATCACTGGGCACCCGACCACGCTACGCGGGTCGGGCCACCCGCGCGCCCGTCCGGCGCCCGACGGCCCCGCCCGGCCGGTGCCCGCGACGGCCTTGACCTGAAGCCGGGTTCAACTCCTAGCGTTCGCGGCGGAAGCGACCGGCGGAGGACGCGGATGGAGCGGTGGCGATGAAGGCGATCCGGCAGCACGAGTTCGGCGGACCGGAGGTACTGGGCCTCGAGGAGGTGCCCGACCCGGAGCCCGGGCCTGGTCGGGTGCGGATCCGGGTGGCCGCGGCCGGGGTGCACCTGCTCGACACCGCCCTGCGCCGCGGCCAGCGCGGCGGGCCGTTCCCCCCGCCCGCGCTGCCGATGACCCCGGGCCGGGAGGTCGCGGGCACCGTCGAGGCGACCGGGCCCGACGTGGACGAGGGCTGGCGGGGCCGGCGGGTCGTGGCGCACCTGGGCATGGCCAGCGGGGGGTACGCCCAGGCGGCCGTGGCCGAGGTCACCTCGCTGCACGCCGTCCCCGACCGGCTCTCGCCCGCCGAGGCGGTGGCGATGATCGGGTCCGGGCGCACCGCGGTGGGCATCCTGCGGATCGCCGCCATCACCCCCGACGACGTGGTGCTGGTGCCGGCGGCCGCCGGCGGGATGGGCGTGCTGTTCGTGCAGGCCGCGCGCAACGCCGGGGCGACGGTCGTCGGGCTGGCCGGCGGGCCGGAGAAGACGGCCCGCGTCCGCGACCTCGGCGCCGACGTCGCCGAGGACTATCGCGACCCGGACTGGCCCGAGCGGGTGCGCGCGGCGCTCGGGGGCACCGCACCGACCCTGCTGCTCGACGGCGTGGGCGGCGAGGTGGGGCACGCGGCGCTGGACCTGCTGGGGGTCGCGTCCCGGATGGTGATGTTCGGGTGGTCCTCCGGCACGGTCACCCCGCTCACCGGACAGGACGTCGCGGCCAAGAGCCTGCAGGTCACCTGGGTGACCGGACCGCGGATGCTGGCCATGCCCGGTGGGCTGCGCGCGCTGGAGACCGAGTCGCTGGCCGCGGCCGGGCGCGGCGACCTGGTGCCGCTGGTGCACCCGCCCTTCGCGCTGGCCGACGCGGCCGGCGCGCACGCCGCGCTGGAGTCCCGCGCCACCACCGGCAAGGTCGTGCTCGCCCCCTGACGGGACCCGACCCCGCCCGGCTACGGTCGGGACGCATGGCGAGCGGTGGCGGCTTCGTGACGTGGGTGCGCACGCAGCCGCCACCGTCGGCCGAGGAGCACCCCTTCACCCTGCCCGTGGTGCGCGAGGTGTTCGCCCGCGGCGGCATCGGCCTCGACCCCGGGGTGACGTTCCTGGTCGGCGACAACGGCTCGGGCAAGTCGACGCTGCTCGAAGCCCTGGCCGTGGTGTTCGGGATGAACCTGGAGGGCGGCTCGCGCAACTTCCGGTTCAGCACCCGCACCGAGCGCTCCGCGCTGGCCGAGCACCTGGTGGCGCGCTGGCGCAAGCGCCCGCGCGCCGACTTCTTCCTGCGCGCCGAGTCGTTCTACAACGTGGCCACGCAGGTCGAGCGGCTCGGCGTGAGCGGCTACGGCGGTCCGCTGCACGAGCGTTCGCACGGCGAATCGTTCCTCGACCTGGCGCTCAACCGGTTCTGGCCCGACGGGCTCTACCTGCTCGACGAGCCGGAGGCCGCGCTGTCGGTGCGGGGATGCCTCGCTCTGCTGCGCCGCATCCACGACCTGCGTGAGCAGCGCTGCCAGTTCGTCGTCGCGACCCACTCGCCGATCCTGCTGGCCCTGCCCGGCGCGCTGATCCTGCAGATCGACGAGGACGGCGCGCTCAGCCCCACCGGCTACGACGAGGCCGAGCCGGTGCGCCTGACCCGCGCCTTCCTCGCCGCACCCGACCGGCTCATGCGCGAACTGCTGGCCGACTGACCCCAACCAGACGCCCCCAACCAGACGCCCCCAACCTGACGCGAAGTCGCCACCCTGCGTCGCCGCGGTGAACGCATGCTGTGACCGGCCGTCCCATGCGGTGGCGGGGCGGTGGAGGGGCCGCCCCGCCACCGCCCCGCCGACACGGGTCGGCGGCGGGCCGACGGAAGCAGGGGGTTTCCCGACGTGCCAGGCACCACGGCGAACGACACGAACGAAGCGGACGACACCCACGTCCGAGGGGCGCGGGTGCGCCGGCGCCTGCGACTGGCCGGCGCGGGGGTCGCCGCCGCGGTCGCTCTCGGCGTCGCGGCGGTCACCACGACCGCCGCCTCGGCCGCACCCGCCCCGCCCGACACCGGGGCCGCGGAGCTGCGGGCCGCGGGGGTGGCCGGCGGTCCGGCAAGGATCCCGAACCCGGGACCGGGGTACCGGATCACCTCGGTCTACAAGGTCACCTCGGGCACCCAGACCTACACCTGCAACACCGCCGCGGACGGCACCCTGGTCTGGGGTCCGGCCTCCACACCGGAGGCCCGGCTGCGCCGCTACCTGTCCCGCGACCGGATCCACCACTTCGCCGGTCCGCGCTGGGCGTCGGAGAAGGACGGCTCGACGATCGTCGGCAGGAACCTCACCGACCACGCGGTGCCCCAGCCCGGCACCATCCCGTGGCTGCTGCTCGAGGTGACCGCCCACGAGGGCCCGGCCGGGGAGCTGAGCCCGGTCACCCACATCAGCCGCATCCGCACCAGTGGCGGAGCCGCGCCGACCCGCCCGTGCACCGCGGGCGAGACCCGGGCCGTGTCCTACGGCGCCGACTACGTCTTCTGGACCAAGGCCCGGTAGCCGCCGGTCGGAACGTGCGGCCGGCACGCGGGGGTGCCGGCCGCACCCGTTCCGGGAACAAGACCGGGCCGCCGCGGCGTTGGTCCGGTGCGTGTTGACCCCCGGCCGTCTCGCGGTCCTGCTCGGCCTGTTGTTCGGCTTCACCGGCATGGCCAGTTCCGCGGTCACGGTGACCCTTCCCGAGGTGGCCGCCGAGTTCGGCGTCAGCGCGTCGGGCGCGGTCTGGATGATCAGCGCGATGACCGTGGCCCTGGCGGTGGCCACCCCCGTGCACGGCCGGCTCGCCGACATGGTCGGCATCCGCGCGCCGCTGTGCTTCGGGCTGGTGGCGATGTCGGTGGGCGCGATCGGCGCGGCGCTGGCGCCGAACTTCGCGGTGCTGGTCGGGGCCCGCGTGCTGCAGGGGCTCGGCGCGGCCGCCGTGCCGGTGCTGGCCACCGCACTGATCACCGCCCGGCTGGAGGGCGCCGAACGCGGGGCCGCGCTCGGGCGCGTCGCCGGGTTCGCCGCCACCCTCGGCTCGCTCGGCCCGACCATCGGCGGGGCCGTCGAGGCGGTGGGCGGCTGGCGGCTGACCGTCGCCATCCCCGCGCTGGGCCTGCTCGCGCTGCCGGTGATGGCCAAGGTGGCACCCAGCGGGGGCAGCCGCGAGCGGATGGACTGGACGGGCGCCGCGCTCGTCACGGTCGCCGCGGCCGGGCTCGTGCTGCTGCTGCAGTCGCCCTCCACCGGAGCGCTCGTGGCCGGCATCGGTGCGGCGCTGCTGCTGGCCGGGGCGCCGTTGCTGGCCGGGCGGGTGCGCCGGCACCCGCACGGCTTCCTGCCCCGGGCCATCATGACCAACCCGACCGTGCTGCGCAGCGCCTTCGCCGCCGCGGCCGTGCCGACCTGCTGGTTCGCCCTGCTGCTCGGGGTGCCGCTCGCCGCCGCCTCCTGGGGCTGGACGCCGCTGCAGACCGGGCTGCTGATGGTGCCGGCCGCGGTGATCGGGTTCATCTCGCCCGCGCTGGCGCGCCGCTCGCTGGCGCGGGTGGGCGCGCGGTGGTCGATCGCGATCGCCTGCCCGATCGCCGCGACGGCCCTGCTGGTGGCGGCGCTGGGCGCGGCGCTGTCCTCGCCGGTGCTGCTGGCCACGTCGGTGCTGCTGGTGGGCGTCGCGTTCGGCATCGGCCAGCCCGCGATGCTCTCCGCGGTCGGCTCGGCGGTCGACCCCGGTGAGCGCGGGGTGGCCCTGGGCATCGCGACGCTGGTGTTCCTCACCGGGGCCAGCATCGGCGCGGCCCTGGTCGGCGGGCTCGCCGCGGTCATCGGGATCCCGCTGGCGTTCTGCCTGCTGGTGGTGCTGCCCGCGGCCGGGTTCGGGGCGCTGCTGCTGGGCGGGCCCGACCGGGTGGCGCCCGCGGCGACCCCCGCCGCCGAACCCGCCTGACGGACCCGCCGGGTCCGGCGGGGTTCAGGGCAGGAGCAGCAGGGCCGTCGGCAGCCCGACGATCGTCACGGCCAGCAGCCGCACGCCCGCCCGCACCGCCACGGGCAGCGGCGCGGGCGGCGCGGTGATCCGCACGAGCCGGTGGTCCAGCGCGGTGGTGAACGAGCTCAGCGCCGCCGCCGGGGCGGCGTCGCCCATGCTGCGCAGCGCGCCGGTGAGCTCGGCGGCGCAGGTGCGGGCGGCGGCCACGTCGTCGGCGCGCATCTCGATCAGCGCCGCCACCGCCAGCTGCGCGCAGACCATGCCGCGCACGAACGGCGCGGTCGCGCCCCAGGCGACGAACGGCAGCACCACCAGGTCGTGGCGCTCGCGCAGGTGGGCCTGCTCGTGGGCCAGCACCGCGCGCACGCGCTGCGGGTCGAGGGTGTCCAGCACCCCCGCCGAGAGCACCAGCCGCGAGCGCAGCCCCGGCAGGCAGTAGGCCACCGGCAGCGGGTGGTCGAGCACGCGCGCGCCGGGCACCGCGGGCCACGGCGTGCCCAGCAGGTCGAGCAGGTCGCGGTGGCGGCGGCGGGCCAGCAGCGTGCGCACCGTGACCGCGCCCAGCACGCCGAACAGCCGCACGGCCAGCACCCCCGCCACGACCAGCGCGATGACGTGGTCGAGCCCGATCGGGGGAAGCGTCCGCCCGCCCGCGGCCGCCTCGGCCACCGCGCCCAGTGCCGCGGGCAGTGAGGGCCCCAGCGGGGCCAACCCGTAGACGACGCCCGCGCCGAGCAGCGCGAGCCCACCGGCCAGGCCGACCGCCTGCCACACCAGCAGCCCACCCACCGGGTCGCGGCTGGGCCAGTGCGCGGCCGCCAGCGCCCGACTGACCGGCTCGGCGAGTGCCACGCCGAACAGGAGCAGAGCGAGCGCCGCGGGCTGCACTAGTGCCCCCCGCCGGACGTTCGGTGGGTATATAGCTGGGCCGCCGAGATGCGTGGCGGACGTCCGGCGGGGGGCACTACGTGTCGGCCCGGTGTTCGGGCGCCTCGGGACGGCCGAGCAGGTCGCGCAGGGTGGCCCGCTCCGAGGCGGGCATCGAGCCGAAGAAGCGGGCCAGGGCGGCGCCCCGGTCGGGGGCGGCGTCCAGCGCGTCCATCATCAGCTCGGCGACGTGGTCCTCGCGGCTGGACACCGCGCTGTAGTGGTGCGCCCTGCCCACCCGAGCCCGGGTGACCAGGCCCTTGCGTTCGAGACGACCCAGCACGGTCAGCACCGTAGTCGTCGCGAGGTCGCGGGTGCCCAGCGCGTCCTGCACGTCTCTGGCCGTCACCGGTGCACCGGCCGACCAGAGGATCTCCATCACCGCGCGTTCCAGCTCACCCAGGGTAGGCACGCCTCCCACGATACACCCACTTCTACATGAAGTAGAAGGTTCCTCGCGACGCTCGGTCAGCGGCCGGTCCGGCGGTGTAGCAGGCGCGGCGGACCGGTCCGGCACCGCGGCCCGGCCGGGCACAGCCGGTCGCTGCCCGGTCAGCGGCCGGTGAACACCGGTGGGCGGCGCTCGGCCGCGGCGCGCGGGCCCTCCAGCCCGTCGGCGCTCGACCAGCAGGCCAGGTACGCGGCGAGCACGGCGGGATCCTCGCCCGCGCCGCCGACGCCGTCGAGCGCCAGCTTGTTGTAGCGCAGGGTGAGCGGGGCCAGCCCGGCCAGCTCCTCGGCCAGCGCCAGCGCGTCGGCCGTCGAGCCGATCCGGTCGACCAGGCCGCGGGCGTGCGCGAGCGCCGCGTCGACGCGGTCGCAGGCCAGCAGCAGCGCGCGGGCGGTCCCGCCGCCGGCCAGCTGGGCCAGCCTGCGCACCGTCCACGGGTCCACCGCCAGGCCCAGCCGCGCCGTGGGCACCGCGAAGACCGCACGCGGATCGGCGACCCGCAGGTCGCAGGCCACCGCCAGCTGGGTGCCGGCGCCGATGGCCGGGCCGTTGACCGCGGCGACGGTCGGCACCGGCGCGTCGGCGATCGTGCGCAGCGCGGTGTTCAGCGCGTCGCGGAAGCCGTCGTCGTGCAACTGGTCGAGGTCGGCGCCCGCGCAGAACGCCGAGCCGGCCCCGGTCACCACGATCGCCGCGGCGCCGCCGTCGAGGACCGCCGCGACGGCCGCGCCCAGGCCGGCGCAGTGCTCGGCGTCGAGGGCGTTGCGCCGCTCGGGCCGCTCCACCTCGATCACCCCGACCCGCCCGGTCACCGACGAGTTGATCACTGCTGCTCCCTCGCGCCTGTTCGCACCCCGTTCGCGGCGAGGCTATGCCAGCGACCCGGTCGTCGAGTTGACCTATGCTCGCCGGGCCGGGTCGGGGCCCGCCGGCCGGCGACACGGGGCTGGGGGCGCGGTGGTCGAGGCGGCCGGACTGCGGATGGGGACGGCGGCGGGGCGCTGGGTGCTGGCCACCACGGTGCTCGGCTCCGGCCTGGCGATGATCGACGGCACCGTCGTCAACGTCGCGCTGGAGCGCATCGGCACCGAACTGGGCGCTGGGTTCGCCGACCTGCAGTGGACGGTGAACGCCTACACGCTCACCCTGGCCGCGCTGATCCTGCTGGGCGGCTCGCTGGGCGACCACTTCGGGCGGCGGCGGGTGTTCCTGATCGGCGTGGTGTGGTTCGCGCTCGCCTCGCTGCTGTGCGGGATCGCGCCGAACATCGAGGTGCTCATCGCCGCGCGGGCGCTGCAGGGCGTCGGTGGGGCGCTGCTGACCCCGGGCAGCCTCGCGCTGATCGCGGCGTCCTTCCACGGCCGCGACCGGGCCGCCGCGGTCGGGGCCTGGTCCGGGCTGGGCGGCATCGCCGGCGCCGTCGGGCCGTTCCTGGGCGGCTGGCTGGTCGAGATCAACTGGCGGCTGGTGTTCCTGGTCAACCTGCCGATCGCCGCGCTGATCGTGGTCGTCGCGCTGCGCCACGTCCCGGAGAGCCGCGACACCGCCTCCGCGCCCGGCCTCGACCTCGCCGGCACCGTGCTGGCGGTACTCGGCCTGGGCGGGCTGACCTACGGGCTCACCGGGCTCGGCGAGGGCAGCGCCACCACCGCTGCGGTCGTCGCGCTGGTGGTCGGGGTGGCGGCGCTGGCGGCGTTCGTGGTCGTGGAGCGGCGCTCGCCGCACCCGCTGGTGCCCCCGACGCTGTTCGCCAACCCCACCTTCACCGCCGCCAACGTGGTCACCCTGCTCATCTACGCGGCGCTGGGCACGGTGTTCCTGCTGCTGGTGCTGCAACTGCAGGTGGTGGCCGGGTTCAGCCCGCTGGCCGCGGGCACCGCGCTGCTGCCGGTCACCGCGGTGATGCTGGTGTTCTCCGCCCGGGCGGGGGCGCTGGCCGGGCGGATCGGGCCCCGGCTGCCGCTCACCCTCGGCCCGCTGGTGGCCGCGGGCGGGCTGCTGCTGATGCTGCGCGTGGACGCCGACGCCTCGTGGGTGCTGGACGTGCTGCCCGCCGTGCTGGTCTTCGGCGCCGGGCTCGCGCTCACCGTCGCCCCGCTCACCGCGAGCGTGCTGGGCGCCGCCCCCGACCGCTACGCCGGCGCCGCCTCGGGGGTGAACAACGCCATCGCCCGCGCGGCCGGCCTGCTGGCCGTGGCGGTGGTGCCCGGGCTGGCCGGGATCTCCGGCGCCGACTACACCGACCCGGCCGCGTTCGACGCCGGGTTCCGCACCGCCACGCTCATCGGCGTCGGGCTGCTGACCGCCGCCGCGGTGCTGGCGTTCGCGATCGTCCGCTCCGCCCCCGACGAGGCCCCGGCCACCGAGACCGCCGACACCGAGACCACCGATACCGCTGACACCGCCGGCACCGCCGTGCCCGCCGCCGAGCGGGTCGCGCTGGAACGCTGCCTGCACTGCGGCGTCACCGCACCCCAGGTGCACCCCCGCTGACCCGTCGAGAACGACGCCACGGGATCACCGACGCCGGAGTCGATCCCACGACGTCGTTCCCGACGGGGGTGGGGGGCGGTCAGCGCAGGTGGAGGGCCGCGGACAGCTCGCGCAGCGCCGGCAGCGGGGAGGCGTTGTCGGCGGTGAGCACCTGCACGGCCACGTGGTCGGCGCCCGCGTCGAGGTGCGCGGCGAGCCGGCCGGCCACGGTGGCCGCGTCGCCGTGCGCGACCAGGGCGTCGATCAGGGCGTCGCTGCCGTCGTCGGCGATGTCGTCCTCGGTCCAGCCCAGCCGCAGCAGGTTGGACGTGTAGTTGCGCAGCTTCAGGTAGGGCGTCGCGACGACCGGGCGCCCGATCGAGCGGGCGCGCTGCGCGTCGGTGTCGACCACGACCTTCTGCTCCGGCGCGACGAGCGGGCCCGGGCCGAGCGCCTCGCGGGCCTGGCGGGTGTGCTCGGGCGTGGTCAGGTAGGGCAACGTGCCCCAGGTGCGGTCGGCGGACAGCCGCAGCGCCCGCGGGCCCAGCGCGGCCAGCGCCCGCCCGTGCCGGGGCACCTTCTCCGCGTCCAGCGCGTCGAGGTACTCGACCATCGTCGCGTAGGGCTTGCGGTACTCCTTGACCGCCTCGGGGTGGCCGATGCCCACGCCCAGCAGGAACCGGTCGGGGTAGGCCTCGGCGAGGCGGCGGTAGGACGGGCCCACCTCGGACGCCGGCGTCGACCACATGTTGACGATGCTGGTGGCGACCACGATCCGCTCGGTCGCCGCCAGCAGCGACTCGGCGATCTTCAGGTCGCCCCGGGGGGAGCCGCCGATCCAGATGGCGCCGTAGCCGAGCGCCTCGACCTCGGCCGCGATCTGCGCGTCGAGCCCCGGCCAACCCCGCCACAATCCGTACTTGCCCAGTTGGATGGTCACGCACCGTCGCAACCCGCGCCGCACCGTGCCCTATTCCCGCACCCTGCCCGGTCGGACGGCCGTACCGGTTCAGCCGGGCGCGGCGGCCGGCGGCGCGCGGCTGTCGGGGGCGGCCCGTAGGGTCGGCGGGTGAGCCGCGAGTGGACCTCCCGGGCGGCACCGCTGCGCATGCGACCGCGCGTGCTGGTGCCCGCCGACCCCCGACTCCCCCGCACCGCCCCGGAGGGCACCGAGGCCGTCGTCGTGGGCGGTGGCATCGCCGGCGTCAGCGCCGCGGTCGTGCTCGCCGAGCGCGGCGTGTCGGTCACCCTGCTGGAGGGGGCGCCGACGCTGGGCGGACGGCTCGGGGCCTGGCCGCACACCCTGCCCGACGGCACCGAGCAGGTCGTCGAGCACGGTTTCCACGCCTTCTTCCGCCACTACGAGACCTGGCGCGCCGTGCTGCGCCGCATCGACCCCGAGCTGGGCTTCCTGCGCCCGGTCGGCGGCTACCCGGTCATCTCGCGGCAGTGGCCGCCCGAGGACCTCACCGGCCTGCCCGCCGCGCCCCCGCTGAACCTGCTGGCCCTGTTCGCCCGCTCGCCCAGCCTCGGCCTGCGCGATCTGACCGGCTCCGACCGGGCGCTGGCCGCCGAGCTGCTGGCCTACGACCGCGAGGCCACCACCGCGGCGTTCGACGCCGTGCCCGCCGCGGACTTCCTGTCCGGGCTGGGCATGTCCGACCGCGCCAACGCGATGCTGTTCGAGGCGTTCGCCCGCTCGTTCTTCTGCAACCCGGCCGGGATGTCGGCGGCCGAGCTGATCGCGATGTTCCACTACTACTTCCTGGGCAACCCGGCCGGCATCGGGTTCGACGCCCCCGACACCGACCACCTCACCTGCATCTGGCAGCCGCTGGCCGCCTACCTGGGCAAGCACTCGGCGCAGGTGCGCACCGAGGCCCCGGTCGCCGCGATCGCCCCGGCGCCGGCGCACCGCTGGCGCGTCGAGCTCGCCGACGGCACCGCACTGGACACCGCGCACCTGGTGCTGGCGGTCGACCCGGGCGCCCTGCGCCGGCTGCTGGCGGCGTCCCCGGAGGTCCCCGCCGTCGCCCCGCTGCTGGCCGGCGCCGCCGAGGCCGTGGCGGTGGCCCCGCCGTTCGCGGTCACCCGGCTCTGGCTCGACCGCGACGTCGCCGCCGAGCGCCCGACGTTCTGCGCGGTCAGCCGCGAGCCCACCCTCGACTCGGTCACCGTCTACTCCCGGCTGGAGCGCCCCAGCGCGGAGTGGGCCGCGCGCACCGGGGGATCGGTCGTCGAGCTGCACTCCTACTCCTGCGCCGCGCCCGACGTCGACACGGCCACCTCGCGGATGCGCGCCGAGCTGGCCGGCCTGTGGCCGGAGACCGCCGACGCCGCCGTCGTGCACCTGCAGCAGCGCATGGAGGCCACCGCGCCCGCCTTCCCGCCCGGCGGCGCGCACACCCCGCCCACCGTCAGCGGGCAGGCCCGGGGCATCCGCGTCGCGGGCGACTACGTCCGCACGCCGGTGCTGTCCGGGCTGATGGAGCGCGCTGCGGTGACCGGGGTCCAGGCGGCCAACGACGTGCTCGGCGAGGTCGGCGCCGGCCCGGAGGAGATCCGCGGCGTGCCCCAGCGCGGCCTGCTGGCCGGCCTGCTGCGCCGCCGCTGAGGCCCGGGTGCGCATCGCGCTCGACCCGGGCCCCGACGACGGGCCCGTGCGCGTGCAGCGCCTCGACGAGCGCGGCGCCCCGCTGGCCCCGCCCGAGCGGCTGGCCGGGCCGGCGGACATCGCCGCGCTGGAGCGCGAGCACGCTCCCCGGTGGGTGTTCGCCCGCCAGCGCAGCTACCGCGCGCTGCTGCGCGCCGGGGTCGAGGTGGCCCGTGCCCACGACGTCGAGCTGGTCGAGGGGCTGCTGGTCGCCGCGGCGGGCCGGTTCGGCCAGCCGCACGGGCTGGCCGCGGCGACCGCGCGCCTGCAGGGCCGCGAACCCGAGCCCGACCCGCGGGCCACCGACCCCGACGACCGCCTGGCCCTGTTCGACCCGGCGCCCCCGCCCGACGAGCTGGCCGACCTGGTCGCCGTGCACGCCGCCCAGCAGAGCGCGCTCGCCGAGGGTCCGGCGGGGATGCGGCTGCTGGCCGCGGCGGAGTCGGCGGCGGCGCTGGTGGCCGAGGAGATGACCGCGGTCGGGCTGCCCTGGCGCCCCGACGTGCACGACGCGCTGCTCACCGAGCTGCTCGGGCCCCGCCCGGCGCTCGGCGGGCGCCCACCGAAGCTCGCCGCGCTGGCCGATGCGGTGAGCGCGGCCTTCGGCGGGCGGGCGGTCAACCCCGACTCCCCGGCCGAGGTGCTGCGCGCCTTCGCCCGCGCCGGTCACGAGCTGGAGACCACCCGCTCCTGGGAGCTGCGCCGCGTCGAGCACCCGGCGGTGGAGCCGCTGCTGGCCTACAAGGAGCTGGCCCGCCTGCACTCCGCGCACGGCTGGAGCTGGCTGCGCACCTGGGTGCGCGACGGGCGGTTCCGCCCCGAGTACGTGGTGGGCGGGGTGGTGTCGGGGCGGTGGGCCACCCGCGGCGGTGGCGCGCTGCAGATCCCGCGGGCCCTGCGCGGCGCGGTGCGCGCCGAGCCGGGCCGGCGGCTGGTCGTCGCCGACGCCGCCCAGCTGGAGCCGCGGGTGCTGGCCGCGCTGTCCGGTGACCACGCCCTGGCCCCGGGCGAGGACGACCTCTACACCGCGCTGGCGGCCACCGAGTTCGACCACGACCGGGCCAAGGCCAAGCTCGCGCTGCTCTCGGCGATGTACGGGGGAAGCGGCGGGTCGGCCGGCCAGCTGCTCGGGGTGCTGCGCCGGCGCTTCCCCGCCGCCATGGCCTTCGTCGACGGCGCCGCCCGCGAGGGCGAGGAGGGCCGGTTGGTGCGCTCGCTGCTGGGGCGCACCTGCCCCCCGGCCCGCCCGGGGCACGAGCAGCCCGACCGGGCCCGCGCGCGGGGCCGGTTCACCCGCAACTTCGTCGTGCAGGCCACCGCGGCCGAGTGGGCGCTGGTGCTGCTGGCCGAGCTGCGCGGGCGGTTGCGGGCCGCGGGCTCACCGGCGCGCCCGGTGTTCTTCCAGCACGACGAGGTGGTGCTGGAAGCCCCGGTGGACGCGGCGCAGGAGGCGGCCGCCGCGGTGCGGGAGGCGGCGCGGACGGCGGGCAGGCGGCTGTTCGGGTCGACCCCGGTGCGGTTCCCGATGCAGGTGCGCATCGTCGAGGCCTACGACCAGCGCTGACACTAAAGCTCAACCGGTCGGTTGACGGTTGTGGTGGACGCCCCTAAAGTTCAACCTCGTGGTTGAGCAACTCGACGCCGTGTTCCACGCCATGGCCGACCCGACGCGCCGGCAGATGCTGCGGGCGCTGGCCGGGAGCGAGCGCACCGTCGGCGAGCTCGCCGCGCCGCACCCGATCTCGCTGGCCGCCGCGTCCAAGCACGTACGCGTGCTCGAACGCGCCGGGCTGGTCCGGCGCACCGTGCACGGCCGCCGGCACGTGTGCCGGCTGGAGCCGGCGCCGCTCGCGGCGGCCACCGAGCACCTGCGGTTCTTCGAGCGGTTCTGGGAGGCCCGGCTCGACGCCCTGCAGGCCTACGTGGCCGCACCGGAACCCGGCACCAGCACAGACACCAGCACAGACACCGACACCGACACCGAGAGGCAGACCCGATGACCGAGCAGTCCCCGGAGCAGTTGTCGCCGACCGTGCCGCACTCGATCACCGTCACCCGCACCCTCGCCGCCTCGCCCGCCGAGCTCTACGCGGCCTGGACCGAGCCCGAGCGGATGCGCCGGTGGTTCGCCACGGTCGTCGACGCCGACGTCCGCGTCGGCGGGCGCTACCAGCTGGAGATCCACGAGGAGGACGGCACCGTCAACGGCTTCACCGGTGAGTACCTGGCGCTGGAGCCGGGCGAGCGGGTGGCGTTCACCTTCACCCACCACTCGCAGACCCCGGCCGACCGGATCAGCGACGAGACGGTCACGGTGACCTTCCGCGAGCTCGACCCGGGCCGCACCGAGGTCAGCATCACCAACGCCTGGGCCGGCCCGCAGGTCGAGTCCTCGGACTACGCGAAGCTGCGCGAGGGCTGGGAGCAGTGGATGGACCTGCTGGTCAAGCACTTCTGACCGGGGGCGCTCACCTCCCCAGGTGGGCGCCCAGCACGTGCGCGAGCGCCGGGCGCAGCCACGCGGCCAACTCGGCGGGCTCGTGCGGGCCGCGCACCAGCGCGGTGAACACCATCCCGTCCAGCGTCGCGGCGAGTTCGTCGGCGGCGGTGCGCGCATCGGCGACCCCCGCGCCGCCCACGGCCTGCGCCACGACGGCCCGGATGGCGTCGCCGCCGCGCGTCAACGCCACCCGCAACTGCGGATCGCGGACCGCGGCCAGGCTCAGCTCGTAGCGGGCCAGGGTGCGGTGGCGCTGGGTGGTGACCATCGAGATCCCGACGCCCACCACCGCCTCCACCAGCTCGTCGGGGTCGGTGGGCGCGGGCGGGGCGGCCTCGATCAGCAGGTCGAGCTCGAGCAGCCGATCGACGCACCCGGCGACCAGGGCCGAGCGGCTGCGGAAGTAGTAGGACGTGCTGCCCTGGGCCAGCCCGGCGGCGCCGTCGACGGCCCGGTGGGTGAGCCCGCGCATGCCCTGCTCGGCGAGCACCCGCAGGGCGCCGTCGAGGATCTCGGTCCGACGATCGGTCAATCCTCTACTCCTGTAGAGCCGGATGGGATAAGGTCTCTACAACTGTAGAGGAGGGGTCGTCATGCGGGTGATCGTGGTCGGAGCGGGCCTGGGCGGGTTGGCCGCCGCGGTGGCGCTGCACCGGGACGGGCACGAGGTCGTCGTGCGCGAACGGGCCGCCGAGCTGCGGGAGAACGGCACCGCCATCGGCATCATGCCCAACGGCGTGCTGGCGCTCGACGCCCTGGGCCTGGGCGCCGCCGTGCGCGAGCGCGACCCCGGCTGGGGCGCCGGCGGCGGCATGCTCGATCGGCGCGGGCGCCCGTTGCTGGTCACCGACCAGGCCGCGCTGCGCGCGCGGACGGGGGCGCCCGCGGTCGTGGTGGCGCGCCGGTGGCTGCACGGGCTGCTGGCCGACGCCCTGCCGGCCGGGACCGTGCGCACCGCCAGCCCGGTGCGCGCGCTGGCCGATGTCCGCGAGGACGCCGACGTCGTGGTCGTCGCCGACGGCGCCCGCAGCCGGCTGCGCGCCGAGCTCTTCCCCGCCCACCCCGGGCTGGTCGGATCCGGGGAGACCGCCGCCCGCGCCATCGCGCCCGGACTGCCCGAGGGGCTCGTCGCTCCGGCCGGCGAGCTGCTCGACCACCGCACGGGCGAGCGCTTCGGCTGCATGGCCATGGCCGGTGGGGCGGTCTACTGGTACTCCACCTGGCGTGTGCGGGCGCCGGAGGACCCCGAGCAGCGCAGGCGCTGGCTGCTGGAGCGCCGGGCCGACTGGCACCCGGCCGTCGCCGCGCTGGTCGGGGCCACCCCGGCCGACGCCGTGCACGTGGTGGAGACCGCTCAGCTCGCGCGGCCCCTGCCGCGGCTGGTCGACGGGCGGGTCGCGCTGCTGGGCGACGCCGCCCACGCCATGACCCCGGACCTGGGCCAGGGCGCCTGCCAGGCGTTCGAGGACGCGGTGGTGCTCGCCGCCGAGCTACGCGGCACCGACGGCGGGATCGACGGGATCGAGGCCGCCCTGCGCCGCTACGACGCCCGCCGCGGCCCGCGCACGGCGCAGGTGCAGCGCCGGGCGCGCCGGGCCCACCGGATGCTCACCCTGCGCGGACCCCGCGCCCGGGTGCGCGACGCCGCGATGCGCCTGGTCCCCGCGGGCCTGGCGACCCGGGCGCTGGGCGCCCAGCTCGCGTTCGACCCGCAACGGGGGGCACGCACAGCCGATGACCCGGTCACCGCTGACCGGTTGGGCTAGCGTTCGGGGGGTGATGCAGCAACGACGCGCCCGCGCCATCGCCATGACCGCCGACGAGGTCGACGCCTTCCTCGCCGAGCAGCGCACCTGCCGGGTCGCCACCGTCGGCACGAACGGCCCGCACAACACCCCGCTCTGGTACGTCTGGCACGGCGGGGCGCTGTGGCTGACCTCGCTGTCGCGCAGCCAGCGCTGGGTCGACCTGATGGCCGACCCGCGCGTCGCCGCGGTGGTCGACGCCGGCCACGACTACGACGAGCTGCGCGGCGTGGAGCTGCGCGGCAAGGTCGAGGTCATCGGGGAGGTGCCGCGCACCGGTGAGCCCGTGCCCGAGCTGGACGGCCCCGAGCGGGCCTTCGGCGAGCGCTACATGCGCGGGCCGATGGTGCACGACGGGCGCCACGCCTGGCTGAAGCTGGTGCCGGAGAAGATCACCAGCTGGGACTTCCGCAAGCTGCGTGCCGCCGGCGGCCGGTCCGGCTCGTGAGGCCGGTCCGGCGGGCTCAGAAGAGCTCGTAGGTGGCCCGGGCGACCTGGAACCCGTGGCGGGTGAGCTCGTCCTCGCAGCGCACGCCGTTCTCCCGGCTCGCGCAGAGCACGCCGGCGCGGCGCACGGCGCTGCCGTAGTCGAGGACCTCCAGGCCCCGCTCGGCCACCGTGCCCGCCGCGCACGACAGCTCGCCCGGCCCGTCGCCGGCGACGACCGCACCGGCGCCGTAGTCCTCGGTGCAGTCGTCGGGCCTGGGCGGCAGGTCCCAGCCGCGCTCGGCGACGTCGCAGCGGACCTCCTCGGGCGACATCGCGCAGGCGATGTTGCCGCTGGGGGTCACGAAGCGGGCGGTGCCGGCGCCGAAGCGGTCGTCGGTGTCGGCGTCGACGACCGTGCTGATGTCGGGCGGCACCGGCGCGGGCGAGGCGACCGGGGTGCCGGTCGGGTCGTCCGCGCCCGGGTCGTCGCCGCCCCCGCCCAGGATGAACACGGCGGCCACGGCCACCGCGGCGCCGATCGCGGCCGCGGCGACCACCGCGATCCACCGCCGCGCGCGGGTGCCGACCAGCGGTGCCGGCTCCCCGCCTCCCCCGGCGGCGGGCGGGCTGAACGGGGGCACGACCGGGGCGGGCCGGGTGGCCACGGTGACGGTCGGCGCCGCGGCGGTGCCCAGATCGGTCAGCCGGTGGCGCACCTGCGCCATCGTCGGGCGGGCGCCCGGGTCGGGGGCCAGGCAGGCCACCAGGAGCTCGCGCAGGGGGCCGGTCAGCGGGCCGAGGTCGGGCTCCCCGGTCGCCGGCCGCCGGATCGGCCCGGTCGCCGCCGACCGCTCGACGCCGGGGGGCGGGCCGGGCTCGGGGAACGGTGGGCGCCCGGTGGCGGCGTAGCCGACGACGGCGGCGAAGGCGAACACGTCGGCGGCCGGGCCGGGATCGAGGAGGCCGGCGAGCAGTTCGGGGGCCATGAACCCGGGGGTGCCGCTGGGGTGCCCGGAGCGGGCCAGCGACGTCGGGTCGGTGGCCCGGGCGATGCCCATGTCCAGCAGCCTGGGCCCGTCCTCGGCCAGGACCACGTTGGCCGGGGTGATGTCGCGGTGCACCAGGCCCGCCTCGTGCACCGCCACGACGCCCTCGGCCATCCGCACGGCCAGCGCGGTGGTGCCCTGCACGCCCAGGGGGCCGTTGGCCGACACGAACGACCCGAGCGTCGGGCCCTCGACGAACACGGTGGCCAGCCAGGGCGGGTCGGCGTCGGGGTCGGCGTCGAGCACCGCGGCGCAGAACCACGGGGGCGCCAGCGCCGCCGCCCGCAGCTCCTGGCGGAACCGGTCGCGGAAGCCGGGCTCGGCGGCCGGCTCGGGGCCGATCAGCCGCAGCGCGACGCGCCGCCCGATGTCGTCGACCCCGACCAGCACCTGGCCCGTGTCCCCGGCGGTCAGCCGGGACTGCACCCGGTAGCGCCCGACACCGACCGGGACGGGCGAGGGGGCCCGGGTCGGGTCGTGCGCCTGGCCGGCCGGACTGCGCTCACTCTCTGGGGGCATCGACGCCGGACACTACCGCCGTGACGCCCCCGCGCGAGCCCCTACGGCCGACCCGTGATCAACGGCCACAGCCCGTCCGCTCCGGTGGCCAGCGCGGCCGCGCCGACCTCGGCGTTCCACTGCGCGTCGGTGCCGTCCTCGTCGCGCCAGGCCCACAGCCGGGTGGTCACCAGGCGCAGGTCGTGCTCGCGGGTGAAGCCGATGGCCCCGTGCACCTGGTGGGTGATGCGGGCCACCTCGCCCGCGGCCTGCCCGGCGCGCGCCTTGGCCGCGGCCACCGCGAAGCGGGTCGAGGGCGCGCCCG
>NZ_JAHDTH010000153.1 GCF_018531445.1 Pseudonocardia lacus | reverse complement strand
CCCCGCGCGCGGAGACCGCGGCCAGCAGGGCCAGCAGCAGCGAGCTCGACGCCGGGCCACCCGCCACCGCCACCGCCGTGCCGCGGCGCAGCCCGCCGGCCGGCAGCAGCCCGGCCAGCGGCCCGAGGACCGGGAGGACGGCGCCGTCTCCACCCGCGGCCCCGACCGGGCCGACCGGCCCGGTCGAGCGGTCCTCCAGGCCGCGCAGCAGCCCTCTGGCCCGCTCCAGTCGGCTCGCCCGGTCCTCCCCCACTCCCGCGCCGGCCACCGCAGCCTCGGCCACGACACACCCCTCCCCTGGCACCGTGCACGCCGGGGGAAGTCGGCGACTCGAACTGATGTTCGATTCTAGCGGTGCGCGCCCGTCGCCGTCGAGCGCAGGCCCCCCGCAGGGTGCTCGCAGAGGTGGTGGCGTCCGCGCAGCGTCAGGAGTGTTCTCGCAGCCCGCCGGCGCACTGCGAGAACACACCCCGGGCTGCGAGGTGCGCCTAGGGCCGCTGCTGGGGACGGGCCAACCGGGCTGTGGCGGTCGAAGGGCACCGGGTGTGCGCGAGACCACCGGGCGGGCGCGGAGAGCACCGGGGGTGCGCGAGACCACGGGCGGGCGCGGAGAGCACCGGGTGTGCGCGGGGCTTCCCGGCGGTTCGCTCAGCACGAGCGCGCGGCGCGGGCGTCGGTGACCGCGCGGTGCAGCGACGCCCACGCCTCGGCCGGCAGGTCGCGCGGGCGCACCGAGCGCGGCACCCGCTCCACCGCCGCCCACCGGGCGGCCCCGGGCATCCGGCGCAACGCCGGGAGCAGCCGGTCGCCGGCGAACGCCGTGCGCACCAGCCGCTGGTAGGCACCCCGCTGGCCGGGATCGACCAGCGGGGCGGCCCGCCTGCGCACCACCAGCAACCCGCCGTCGACGGCCGGCCGCGGCCGGAACGCCGCCGCGGGCACCCGCCCGGCCAGCTCGAACCCGAACCACGGCCACCAGCTGGCCGTCAGCAGGGTCGTGCCGCCCACCGCGGCCCGCTTGCGGGCGACCTCCCACTGCAGCAGGAGCACGGCCGTCGCCCACGACGGCTGCGACAGCAGCCTGCGCAGCAGCGCCGTGGTGATGCCGAACGGCACGTTGGACACGACGTGGTGGTCGCCGGCCAGCGGGAACCGCAGCATGTCTGCGTGCACCACGCGGACGCCGTGGCCGAGCCCGCGGCGCAGCGACCCGACCCTGGCCGGGTCGAGCTCGACGGCGGTGACCGGCCACGGCCGGCCGGCCAGCAGCCGGGTGAGGGCGCCGTCGCCCGCGCCGAGCTCGAGGACCGCACCGGGCGGCACGAGGTCGACGATGCGGGCGGCGACACCGCGATCGATCAGGTGGTTCTGGCCCAGCTCGTGACGGCGGCCGGAGAAGGACGATGGCATGCGTGACCCGCGCTTCGCGTCGATCGGACGGTTATCCGGTCGGACGGCGCGCGAAGACCCCCGGCGCACGTGACGTGCGGCGAGCGGGGTGCGAACGGGCCGGTCACGGGGGGACCGGCGGGCGATCAGCGGCGCGACGTCCGGTGAGCGCGGCGCAGCCTTATCGAAGCCATGCGATCACGGTATCCCCGCCGTCGACCGGTTTTCCGCCGTCGCCCCGCCCCGCGCCTCCCAGCCCCATCCCATTACGCCAAACGCCACCGCCCAGGCGCCCCCACCCGAACGTCAGGAAAGCCACGTTGCTGACGTCTGAGGCCAGCAACGTGGCTTTCCTGACCCGGGGGTGAGCTGGACGCCACGGGGCGGCGGGCTGGACGCGGCGTGCAGTGGAGCCGGATGCCTGCGGAGCGGTGGGCTGAACGCCGCGCTAGGGCGGTCGACTCAGCCTCGCGGGGCGGTGGGCGCGGGGCCGGCGGGCTGCCCGCGGCGCGGGTCAGTGGGCGAAGTGGCGGGTGCCGGTGTGGTACAGCGCGACACCGGCCTTGGCGGCGGCCTCGGTGACCAGTTCGTCGCGCACCGAACCGCCGGGCTGCACGACCGCCCGCACCCCGGCTTCGAGGAGCACCTCCAGGCCGTCGGGGAACGGGAAGTAGGCGTCCGAGGCGGCCACCGAGCCGCGCGCCCGGTCGCCGGCCCGCGACACCGCCAGTCGGGCCGCGTCGACCCGGTTGACCTGCCCCATCCCCACTCCGACGGCGGCGCCGTCGGCGGCCAGCAGGATCGCGTTCGACTTGACCGAGCGGCAGGCCCGCCAGGCGAAGGCGAGGTCGGCGAGGACGTCGTCGGGAACCGGGTCGCCGGTGGCGAGGGTCCAGGTGGACGGGTCGTCGCCGGGGGCGTCGACGGCGTCGCGGTGCTGCAGCAGCAGCCCGCCACTGACCGGGCGCAGCTCGGCTCCCCGTCGGGGCACGTCGGCGGCCAGCCGCAGGACGCGCACGTTCTTCTTGCGGGCGAGGACCTCCAGCGCGCCGTCGGCGTAGCCGGGGGCGAGCACGACCTCGGTGAAGATCTCCGCGACCTGCTCGGCCATGGCCACGCTGACCTCGGTGTTGGTCGCGATGACGCCGCCGAAGGCGCTGAGCGGGTCGGTGGCGTGGGCCTTGCGGTGGGCCTCGGCGATGTCGGCACCGACGGCGATGCCGCACGGGTTGGCGTGCTTGATGATCGCCACGCAGGCGCCGTCGTGGTCGTGCGCGGCGCGCCAGGCCGCGTCGGCGTCGACGTAGTTGTTGTAGGACATCTCCTTGCCGTGCAGCTGCTCGGCGGCGGCGACGCCGGGGGCGCCGGAGACGTAGAGCGCGGCCGGCTGGTGCGGGTTCTCGCCGTAGCGCAGCGCGGCGGCGCGGTCCCAGGTGGCGCCGATCCAGCCGGGGAACGGGTCGCCGTCGGGGGCGACGGCGTTGCCCAGCCAGGAGGCGACGGCGACGTCGTAGGTGGCGGTGTGCCGGAACGCGGACGCGGCCAGCGACTGCCGCGCGGGCAGGTCGAACCCGCCGTTCTTGACCTGCTCGACGACCCACCCGTAGCGGGCCGGGTCGACGACGACGGCGACGCTCGCGTGGTTCTTCGCCGCGGCCCGGACCATCGCCGGACCGCCGATGTCGATCTGCTCGACGCACTCGTCGGGGCTCGCCCCGGAGGCCACGGTCCGGGTGAACGGGTACAGGTTGGACACCAGCAGCTCGAACGGCGCGATGCCGAGCTCGGTCAGCTGGGTGAGGTGCTCGGGGCGGCGGGTGTCGGCGAGCAGGCCGGCGTGCACGCCCGGGTGCAGTGTCTTGACCCGCCCGTCGAGGCACTCGGGGAAGCCGGTGATGGCCTCCACCGGGGTGACGGGCACTGCGGCGTCGGCGATGCGGGCGGCGGTCGAGCCGGTCGAGACGATCTCGACGCCGAGCGCGTGCAGCTCGGCGGCCAGCTCGACCACGCCCGCCTTGTCGTAGACGCTGATCAGGGCCCGGCGCACGGGACGGCGCTCACGCTGCGCCGATGGTTCGCTCGCAAGCTCGCTCATCGCACTCCCTCGCTGCGCTCGGTCGACGCTGCGCGAACGCACTGTGTTGACGGTTCGCTCGCAAGCTCGCTCACGGGATTCGTACCTCTCGTCCGGTCACGGTGGCCCCGTGCCGGGCCAGCGCGGCGACGGTGCCGACCAGCAGCCGTCGCTCCTCGATCTTGATGCGTTCGTGCAGCCGCTCGACGGTGTCCCCGGGCTCGACGGCGACGGCGCTCTGGGCCAGTACGGGCCCGGTGTCCACGCCGTCGTCGACCAGGTGCACGGTGGCGCCGGTGATCTTCACGCCGTGCGCGAGCGCGTCGGCGACGGGGCGCATGCCCGGGAACGCCGGCAGCAGCGCCGGGTGGGTGTTGATCATCGGGCAGCCGACGGCGGCCAGGAAGCCGGCCCCGAGGATCTTCATGAAGCCGGCGCTGACCACCAGATCGGGCCGGTGCCCGGCGACCGCCTCGGCGATCGCCTCGTCCCACCCGGCCCGGTCGGCGTGGTCGGCGACGCGGACGGCGAACGTGGGCACGCCGGCCCGCTCGGCCCGCGCCAGGCCCTCGATGCCGGGCCGGTCGGCCCCGACGGCGACCACCTGCGCCGGGAAGTCCGGCTCGGCGGCGGCGTCCAGCAGCGCCTGCAGCAGCGTCCCGGAGCCCGAGACCAGCACCACCACCCGCGCGGGGTCGGGGAGGTCGACCCGGTAGGGGCGGTCGGGCTGGGCGGCCAAGCGGGGGCTCCTCGACGGTGGGCGCGGTGACGCGTCCAGCCTAGGCGGTGCCCGTGGGTGGTCGGCGTCGCACCGCTGCCGGCCTCACCACACTCGATCGGCGTAACCGGTGGCGGTCGCGCTCCTACTCCCGGCTGCCCGTCTCCCCGTCGGCCTCCGGCGCCGGATCCGCCGCGCGCCGGGCCTGCTCGGCCCGCTGGGCGACCAGCTCGGCGACCGTGCGCGGCCGCGCGGCCGGCTCGGGCCGCTCCTCCGTCGAGGGTGGAGTCGGGGGCGGCGGGGTCGAGGGCGTCTCGGAAGGTGCCTCGGCGGCCTTGGCCCGCCGGGCCGCGCGCGCCGCACGCTGGGCCGCACGCGCGGCCCGCTCCTCCTGCGGTGTGCGGGTGCCCTGCTCGGTGACCGCACGCAGGCTGCGGACCCGCCGCTCCCGGCCCGCCGACCGCCCGCCCCGGTCCGTCCGCGACGCGCGCTCGGCTCGGCTCGGCCGTTCACCGACCGGTCGGCCCGAGCGCGAGGGGTGGTCCTCCGGGACCGGGCTCGACGGGGCCTCGTCCGGCTCGTCGGATCCGGACGGGCGCCCATCCGGATCCGACACGCGCTCGTCCGGGTCGTCGGCGCCCTCGTCGACCGGTCGGTCGTCCTGGGCCGCGGCCCCGCGGCGCGACGGGTGCTCGTCCGCGGGCGGTTCGTCGTCGCCGGTGGGATCCTCGACGACCTCGACCGGCTCGGCCCCCGGACCGCCGCGGACCAGGAACACCACCAGCGCCGGCACCCCGACCCACAGCAGCACCGCGGCCGCGACCGGCCCCGGCGGGACGTCGACGGGGTCGTAGGGCCCGGCGGCCAGCCGCCCGCCGGCCAGGGCCGCGAGCCCGGCCATCGACGCCGCCGCGACCACCGTCGCGCCCACGGTCGCCGGTAGCCGGTCGACCGGGGCCGCGCGCATGCAGCGCACGCCCGTGAGGACACCCACCGCCACCGGCAGGACCAGCACCGCCACCGCCCACACGGGCGAACTGTCGGGCAGCACGGCGAGCAGCGGGAAGCCGGCCGGCTCGCCCGGGGCCGTGACGAACGGCGACGCCGTCGCCGTCCCGACCGCGACGCCCGGCCCGAGCGCCCAGCCCGTCGCCGCGATCACCGCGTTCGGCACGTAGGCGAGCGCGAGCAGCGCGACCCCGACGGCCGAGCCGCCGTCCGGGGCCAGCGCGGCGAAGGAGGCGGTGACCACCCCGGAGCGCAGCACCACCCCCAGCGCGAGCACCAGCCCGCCCACCGTGATCAGCCCGCTGACCGCGAGCCCGGCCCCGACGAGCGCGTGGCGCAGCCAGCCGGGCGCGCGCGTGTGCCAGTCGGCCGGCACCCCGCAGCGGCGCACCACCCCGATGCCCGCGCCGACGCCGGCCACGAGCCCACCACCGACCATCGCCGCCCACGGTGCCACCACGATCTCCGCGGTCGCCGGCAGCAGCGCGCTGCCGAGGACGGCGACCGCGGCGTGCGCGCCCGCCGTCACCGCGACCACGGCACCGCCGTCGGTGCGCGGCCGCCCGCCCAGCCTGCGCACCGCCCACCCGGCCCCGAACGCGGCCACCAGCACGACGACGACCGTCGGCAGCAGCGGCAGGACCCCGATCGGCCGCCCTTCCAGGGCCAGCGGGATGTGGTGCGCCGCCAGCCACAGCGGGATCGCCGACCCGAAGGCCCCGTCCAGCGACATCCCCCCGCCGGCGGTCAGCACCACGGCCGCGGCGGAGGGGACCAGCATCGCGTAGCTGACCAGCACCGTCCCCATCGCGACGGCGAGCAGCAGGCGCAACCGGTCGAAACCGCCGGCGGGCGCGGGCCCCTCCTCGACGGGCGTGCCGTCGGCTGCCTCGTCCGGCTGCCCGGTCGGACCGCTGTCGGTCAGGGTGCGGGTCACCCGTTCAGGGTCGCAGCGCCGCGGCCCGGGGCCCCGCAGGCACGCCGGTCACCCGGCAGAGTCCCCCACACGTACAGCCCCGGGCGTCGTACGGCCCCGGACGACGGCCGCTAGCTGTTGGGGTTGGGCCGGTCGCCCGGCGGCATGAACCAGGTCTGCTCGTTCGGCGGGACACCGTTGGTGCTGCGCTCGTTGCGCTCCCCGTCGACGGGCTGCCCGTGCCGCCCCCCGCCGCCCTCGTCGCCGGGCTCGGGCGTCATCGGCCGCGGGGTGGACTCGGCGAACATGCCGCCCTCGCCGAAGGCGCTGGTCTCGTCGGAGTAGCCGCGGTCGGAGGGGCCGCGGTCGGTGGGGCCGTCCACGGACCGGTCGGAGCCGACCGCCGGCATGGCGGCCGTGGCGGAGCGGGTCGTCTCCTCGGACGGCTCCGGCGAGGGCCGCTGGGCCTTGCTGAACGCGCCGCCGTCGTCGAAGAAGTTGGTCTCGTCGGCCGGGCGGGCGCCGCGGTCGCCGGAGACGATCGGGATGGCCGTCGTGGCCGAGGTGGCGGAGGTGTCCTCGCGCGGCTCGGTGCGGTCGACGTCGGGCGTCGGGCGGGCGCCGACCTCGTGCGCGCCGGAGAGCGGCCCGGGGCCCTGGCCCCAGCCGCCCTGCGACGGGGGCGGGGTGGCGCCGAACGCGGACGGCATGGCCGGCGACGACGGCGGGCCGTAGCCGCCGGGCGGGGCGCCGTAGCCCTGGGGCGGGTAGCCGGGCGGCGGACCGTAGCCGGGCGGCTGCTGGCGTTGGCGCGGGACGCCGGCCGGGGCGGAGACGACGCCGGCGTCCATCAGGTACGCGACGATCGCGGCGCCCGCTTCGAGGAGGCCGACGATCAGCATGACGATGATGATGCCGGGGGCGTTGCCGGAGGCGACCAACTGCAGGAGCAGCAGCGCGCCGGTGAGCGCGATGACCGCGCCCGGCAGCAGCACGCGACCGGCCTTGGGCAGCACCGAGGCGCCGGCCAGCAGGCCGCCGCCGACGAGCAGCGGCGCGAAGGCGAGTGCGCCCAGCAGGCCGCTGTCGTCGGTGAAGAAGCCCAGCAGGTAGACGAGCACGGCGGCGCCCGCGGCCCCGAGTGCCAGCAGCCGGGCGGTGCCGGTGGGCCCGTCGCCGGCCGGCCGGGCCGGGCGCGGCGCGGGTTGGCCGGGCGGGCCGGGCTGGTGGGGCGGCCCCATCGGGCCGGGTGGTTGCGGCTGGTGCGGCGGCCCGAAAGAGGGCGGACCGCCCGGTCCGTGAGTCATCGCACTCCCTCGCATCGCCTCGTCCGTCGGCCGTACCCGCCGGCTCCCGCTTCCGGAGCAGACCGGCCCCTCCGACGCTAGCCCATCCGATCGGCGACGGCCGCCCGCGTCATCCCGTGACGCCGAAGAGCCACGTCAGCGCCGTTTGCGGGCAGCTGACGTGGCTCTGCGTGGTCGCGCGGTGACTCAGCCCGCGAGCAGCTCGCGCATCAGGGCCGCGGTCTCGCTCGGGGTCTTGCCGACCTTGACCCCGGCCGCTTCCAGGGCCTCCTTCTTGGCCTGGGCGGTGCCGGCGGAGCCGCTGACGATGGCACCCGCGTGGCCCATCGTCTTGCCCTCCGGCGCGGTGAACCCGGCCACATAGCCGACGACCGGCTTGGTGACGTTGGCCTTGATGAAGTCGGCGGCGCGCTCCTCGGCGTCGCCGCCGATCTCGCCGATCATCACGATGGCCTCGGTCTCCGGGTCGGCCTGGAAGGCCTCCAGCGCGTCGATGTGCGTGGTGCCGATGACCGGGTCGCCACCGATGCCGATGGCGGTGGAGAAGCCGATCTCGCGCAGCTCGTACATCATCTGGTAGGTCAGCGTGCCGGACTTGGACACCAGGCCGATGCGGCCGGGGCCGGCGATGTCGGCCGGGATGATGCCGGCGTTGGACTTGCCGGGGCTGATGATGCCCGGGCAGTTCGGGCCGATGATCCGGGTGGCGTTGCCCTTGGCGCAGGCGTGCGCCCAGAAGTAGGCCGAGTCGTGCACGGGGATGCCCTCGGTGATGACGACGGCCAGCCCGATGCCGGAGTCGATCGCCTCGATCACCGCGTCCTTGGCGAACTTCGGCGGCACGAAGACGACGCTGACGTCGGCGCCGGTCTCCTTGATGGCCTCCTCGACGGTGCCGAAGACCGAGAGGTCCTTCCCGCCGATGGTGACCGTGGTGCCGGCCTTGCGGGCGTTCACGCCGCCCACGATGTTGGTGCCGGCGGCCAGCATCTTGGTGCTGTGCTTGGTGCCCTCACCGCCGGTGATGCCCTGGACGATGACCTTGCTGTTCTCGTTGAGGAAGATCGACATGATCAGGCACCCGCCGCGAGCTGGGCAGCCTTGTCGGCCGCGTTGTCCATGGTGTCCACCTGCGTGACCAGCGGGTGGTTGGCGTCGTCGAGGATCTTGCGGCCCTCCAGGACGTTGTTGCCGTCCAGCCGGACGACCAGCGGCTTGGTCGCGCTGGCACCGAGGATCTTCAGCGCCTCGACGATGCCGGTGGCGACCGCGTCGCAGGCGGTGATGCCGCCGAAGACGTTGACGAACACGCTCTTGACGTCCGGGTCGCCCAGGATGACGTCCAGGCCGTCGGCCATGACCTGCGCCGAGGCGCCGCCGCCGATGTCGAGGAAGTTGGCCGGCTTGACCCCGCCGTGCTTCTCGCCGGCGTAGGCCACCACGTCCAGCGTGCTCATGACCAGGCCCGCGCCGTTGCCGATGATGCCGACCTGGCCGTCGTCGAGCTTGACGTAGTTGAGGTTCTTGGCCTTGGCCTTGGCCTCGAGCGGGTTCTCGGTGCGCTCGTCGACCAGCGCGGCGTGGTCGGGGTGGCGGAACCCGGCGTTCTCGTCGAGGGTGACCTTGCCGTCGAGCGCGATGACGTTGTCCTGCGGGTCGCGCACCAGCGGGTTGACCTCGACCAGGGTGGCGTCCTCCGCGACGAAGGTCTCCCACAGCTTGACGATCACGTCGGCGGCCTGGTCGGCGACCGGCGCCGGGATCTTGCCGGCGGCCACGATCTCGGCGGCCTTGGCGCGGTCGACACCGGTGATCGCGTCGACCGGGATGCGGGCCAGCGCGTCGGGCCGCTCGACGGCCAGCTGCTCGATCTCCATGCCGCCCTCGGCCGAGCACATGGCCAGGAAGGTGCGGTTGGAGCGGTCGAGCAGGAAGGAGAAGTAGTACTCCTCTTCGATGTCGCTGGCCTGCGTGACCAGGACGCGGTGCACTGTGTGGCCCTTGATGTCCATCCCGAGGATGGCGCCGGCCTTGTCCTTGGCCTCGTCGGCGGTCCGGGCGAGCTTCACGCCGCCCGCCTTGCCGCGCCCGCCGGTCTTGACCTGGGCCTTGACGACGACAGCCCCGCCGATCTCGGCCGCGGCGGCGGCCGCATCATCGGCCGTCTCCACCGTGCGACCCGGCAGGACCGGGACTCCGTGCGCGGCGAAGAGATCCTTCGCCTGGTACTCGTAGAGGTCCACTGGCTCTCCCACTCGCTGTGCCCGCGGCCTCGACGCCCGCGGATCGGCTGCTCCGGCGACCCTAGCGACGCTACGGAAACCGTCCCTGACCTGCCCTGGTGACGGCAGTCACCCCAGGTCGCGACGCGGTGCAATTGCCGTCCGGCGCAGGTGGTCCCCATCACCTACCGTCCGAACCATGGCTCCGGGCGGAACGGGGGCCGGCGCGGTGGTCGACGGCGTCACCGCGGCGGCGGGTTCCGTGCGGGCGCTGGCCCGGGGGCTGGGTCGGGCCGGGGCCTACGCGGCGCGCACGTTCGCCGCCCCGTCCGGGTTGCGGGGGCTGGCCGTCGAGTGCGCGTGGCTGGCGGCGCACGCGGCCGTCTACCCGGCGGGGCTGTGGCACGAGGAGCCGGCCGAGCCCACCACCTACCGCACCGACCCGCTGCCACCCGCGCGGCGCGGCCTCATCGTCTCCGACCTGGCCGCCGCGGGCACCCCGATCCTGCTGGTGCACGGGATCATGGACAACCGCTCGGTGTTCACCGTGTTCCGCCGCACCCTGCGCCGGCGCGGCTTCGGCGCCGTGCACGCCATGAACTACAGCCTGCTCACCGGCGACGTCCGCACGGCGGCCGGCGAGCTGGGCCGCCACGTCGAGCGCCTGCTGGAGCGGACCGGCGCGGACCGGCTGCACCTGGTCGGCCACTCCCTCGGCGGGGTCATCGCGCGCTACTACGTGCAGCGGATGGGTGGCTCGGCGCACGTGGACACGGTGGTCACGCTGGGCAGCCCGCACGCCGGCACGATGGCCGCCCACCTGCTGCCCACCGCGCTCGGCCGCCAGCTGCGGCCGGGTTCGGAGCTGATGGCCGAGCTGGCCGCGCCGTCGCCGGACTGCCCCACCCGGTTCCTGGTGGTGTGGAGCCGGATGGACCAGATGGTCGTGCCGCAGCGCAACGCCCGGCTCGCGCACCCCGATCTCCGGGTCGAGGAGCTGGGGTTGCGTGACGTCGGTCACCTCGCGCTCCCGATCGACGCGCGGACCATGCACTGGGTCGTCACGCAGATGGGTCGGTCAGAGGTGCGGCGCCACCCGCTGCGCCGGGACCGGCGCCGCGGCGCGGACCGGCCGGACGATCTCGAACGCGGAGCGTCCCCGGCTTCCTGATCGCGCGCCGGGCACAAGCCACTTCCATTCCGCTTCCCTTCCGCTTCCACCGGCCCCCGGAAATGGCGGCCGCGAGTCGGCGGGATACCACGACCGACAACGCCACCGAGTCCGACGGCGGAATCCACCGGAATGGCGTCGGCTACGCTCCGCCGGTGCTTCTCCCCGTTTCTCGCGATCGGCGTACCCGGGTCGGCGCGGCCGTCGCGCTGACCGTCCTGCTGGCGGGCTGCTCGACACCGCCGGGGCCGGACCCGGCGACCCCGGCGCCGCGGCTGCCACCGGACGCCATCGCCTACGACGACCTGCTCTCCACCGACCGCGAGTTCCCGTTCGCCGCGGACTGCTCCCAGATCACCCCGGAGGTGGTGGCCGCGGTCGAGGGCAGGGGCGCCGTGGACCTGCCCGGGGTGGGCTCACCGCCCGGCTGCTCCATCCAGGTCGGCAGCGACACCCTCGACGAGCTCTGGATCCTGCCCGAGCCCCCGCCCAACCCGTCCGAGCCGCGGTACTTCCCGCTGGCCTGGAACGCCCGGCTGGAGGGGACCACCTACCACCGGCGGCTGCTGATCGACGAGCGGTACTACGCGGTCGAGACCATCGACTTCCTGGGCGGCCTGCCGGGCTGCTACCTGCGGGTGGACACCGGCTCGCCGGTCGCCCTGCTGTTCCGCGGCGTGCTGCCCGAGGCGCACGGCCTCAGCTACGGCGAGCTCAACCCCGCGGTCACCGCCTACGTCACCGACCGGGAGGGGACCGACCGGTTCATGGCGGAGAACTGCCCGGTCGTCGAGCGGATGGCCGTGCCGCTGCTGGCCGCCATCGACCCGGGTGGCGGCTCGCTCGGCGCACCCTGACCGGGTTCGCGGGCGGTCCGCTCAGGCCACGTCGCGGCGGAGCACCCGCTGCACCGCCAGCCCGAGCAGCCCGGCCCACAGCAGCAGCGACACCGCCACCGGCCCCGGCCCGCTCACCGCCGACCGCGTGGCCAACGTGGCGGCCGCGGTCACCGGGTCCAGCCAGACGAACACGGCCGGGGCCAGCCCTCCGAGGGTGAGCATCACCGGGACCGCCACGAAGTAGACCGCCAGCGCCCCGGCGGCGTTGGGCAGCAGCATGGCCACGGTCAGCGCCACCAGCACGGTCAGCAGCGAGCCGAGCAGGCACACCGCGACCACCCAGCCCGGCCGGTACCCCAGCAGGTAGGTGGCCCCGGTCGCGGCCACCGCACCCGGCGCGACCAGGAACGACGTGGCGATCTGCAGGCCGGCGGCGACCAGCCAGAGCAGGCCCACCACCGCCGCCTGGGCCAGGAAGTACCGCGGCCGCGACGGCTGGGCGAGCAGCGTCGGCTGCGCGCTGCGGTGCTGCCACTCCCCGGCGATGAGCTTGATCAGCACCGCGTGCAGCAGCACGTGCCCGACCCGCACCCCGTAGTAGGTCGGGTTGATCTGGGCGGCCGCCGCGGCGTACTCGTCCGCGTCGTCGGAGCCGATGTGCACCAGCACCGTGACCCCGACCAGCACCACCGGGGCGAACGCCAGCAGGATCCGGTCGGACAGCGTGCCGGTCAGCTTGCGCAGCTCGACCCGCACCAGCACCGGGAACGGGATCCGCCGCGACGCCCGGTCCCACGGCCCGGCCGTCGGCGCGTACCGCGCGGGCGCGCTCACCGCGGGTCCCCCGCCAGCCGGAAGAACAGCTCCTCGAGGTCCTGCTGGTGGTCGCTGATCCCGTGCACCCGCACGCCGGCGGCGTAGACGACGTCGGAGACCCGGTCGCTGGGCGCGTCGGCCAGGATCTGGCCGTCGGGCCCCGGCTGGACGCGCACGCCCGCGCGCATGAGCGCGTTCGCGATCGCCCCCATGTCCGGGCCGCGGACGAGCGAGCGGTGGGAGGCGAGCAGCTCGCGGATCGGCCCGTCGGCCACCACCCGGCCGCCGCCGATCATCACGATCCGGTCCGCGGTCTGGTCGACCTCGGACAGCACGTGGCTGGACAGCAGGACGGTGCCGCCGCGGCCGGCGTGCCCGCGCAGCAGCTCGCGCACCGCCCGGATGCCGACCGGGTCCAGGCCGTTGATCGGCTCGTCGAGCATCAGCAGCGGCGGGTCGGCCAGCAGGGCGTGGGCGAGGCCCAGCCGCTGGCGCATGCCCAGGCTGTACCCGCCCACCTTCCTGCCGGCCGCGTCGGCCAACCCGAGCTGGGCGAGCAGTTGGCGGGCGCGGTCGGCCGGCACCCCCATCAGGGCGGCGGCGTTGCGCAGGTGGGCCAGGCCGGAGCGGCCCGGGTGCACCGCCGAGGCGTCCAGCAGGACCCCGGCGACGTGCCCGGGGTTGGGCCAGTCGCGGAACGGGCGCCCGGCGATCCAGCTGCCCCCGCCGCTCGGCGGGGTCAGCCCGGTGATCATGCGCAGGGTGGTCGACTTCCCGGCCCCGTTCGGCCCGAGGAACGCCGTCACCGTTCCCGGTCGGAGGTCGAACGACACGGAATCGACGACCAGCCGCCCGGAATAGTTCTTCGTCAGTCCGCGGACGCTGAGCACCGCCGGATCGTAACCGCGCGGCGTTTCCGGGTGTTCGCGGCCGCTCCCACGCGATCGCTCGCCCGGACATTTCGAATTCCTTCGAAAAGGTTCGGACGGAGCCGCCGCATTCATCCGGGGCCACCCGCCGCTCCGGCTCCGGGGCGCCCCACCGGCCGCGGTCGCCGGGGCGCCCGGACGGAGCGTGAGCGCCGACACACCGGCCCCGGATTTGCCGACGCGCGCGGACCCCGCTACGTTCCACGAGCCCTAGTCACGGACCGATCACGGTTGTCCGCGTCGACCCCCGATCGACGCGGCGGAGTCCCCAGCCTCCACCGCGGTCACCGCGACGAAGGTCGTAAGGATCATGTCGAGAAGGGCAGGTCTTGGCGCGCCACCGCTCCCCCAGCGGCGCCGAGGCGGATGACCCCGATCGCACGATGCCCATCCGCGTCGTGCCGGTCCCGGGGGCACACCGCCTTCCGGCGCCTCCCGGCGCGGCCTTCCGAGGTCGCGCGATGGTCGCTGCCGTCGCCGCCGGCGGCGTCGTCGCCGCAGGTCAGACGCTCGCCGCCCCGCTGACGACCGTGACGGCCGAACCGATCGCGTCCAGCACGCTGCTCCCGGTCGCCGAGACCAGGCCGGCCGCAGCACCCCCGATCAACGCCATCGGCGGCGACCAGCTCCCGCTCGACCCGCTGGCGCTCGGCTCCCTCGACAGCACCGCCGAGCTGGACGTGCAGAACCTCACCAAGGCCGTCGACATCGGCCAGGAGCTGGCCCGCCAGGCCTCCCTGCTCGACGCCGCCCGCGCCGACGGCGCGAAGCAGGCCTCGCTCGTCGGCAACGAGGTGTACGTCAACCCCACCGAGGGCCGGTTCACCTCCGGCTTCGGCGCCCGCTGGGGGACCTCCCACCAGGGCATCGACATCGCCGGCCCGGTCGGCACCCCGATCTTCGCGCTCACCGGCGGCGTCGTCGAGGAGGCCGGTCCGGCCAGCGGGTTCGGGCTGTGGGTGGTGCTGCGCCACGCCGACGGCACGCAGACCGTCTACGGCCACGTCAACCGCATCTTCGTCGAGGAGGGCCAGGAGGTCGAGGCCGGCGAGGAGATCGCCGAGATGGGCAACAAGGGCCACTCGACCGGGCCGCACCTGCACTTCGAGGTCTGGGACGCGGACGGCACCAAGGTCAACCCGGTGCCCTGGCTGCAGGACCACGGGATCAACCCCTGAGCGGTCGGCGATCCGCCGCATGATGGCGGATCGCCGCCAGGCCGACCCCGATGATCATCGTCCGAACTACCGTGACCGGGTGAACGCACTGCCCGCCACCTCGGCACCGCTCGACGAGCTGCGCACCGAGCTGGACGCCCCGGCACCCGACCCGGTCCGCCTGGAGACGCTCGGCAGACGGTTGATCGCCCAGGTCGTCCGCGGCGACCTGCGCTCCGGCATCCTCCCCCCGGACACCGCGGCCCTGCTGGGCGGCGCCCTGCGCACCGCCGCGGCGGCCGCCCGCGCCTCCTCGTGGCTCCTGCTCGCCGACTGCGTCGGCCCGCACCGGGCCGAGTTCGCCGGCACCTGGCCCGACCTGTTCGACGGCTGGCCCTCCCGCTACGCCTTCGGCGACCCGCCGGAACGCCCCGTCGGCGCCATCCTGCGCTGCCTCGACGAGGCCACCCGCCTCGGCGACCGCACCGCGGCCCTGCGCTTCGCCGACGCCGCCCGCTTCGGCTCCGCGGAAGCCCAGCGCGTCGCACTCGCCCACCTGGCCCCGCTCGTCGACGAGGACGCCGACGGCTCCGTGCGCTACCACTGCGGCCTGCTGCACTACCACCTCGGCGACCCCGCCGCGTCGCTGCCGTACCACGAGCGGGCCGCCGCGGCCGGCAACGCCGACGCCATGTTCGAGCTGTACGTCTACTCCAGCACCGGGATCGCCGTCGACGTCGACGACCGCACCGCCGACCGCTGGCTCGCCGAAGCCGCCGCCCGCCGCCACCCCCGCGCCCTGTTCAACCTCGGCGCGTTCGCCGCCCAGGCCGGCATGCACGCCGAGGCCGTCGAGCACTACAAGCGCGCCGCCGCGGCCGGCAGCGAGCGGGCGATGGAGAACCTCTTCGTCATGCACCTCCTCGGCGACGGCATCGAGAAGGACGCCGAGCGCGCGGCGCACTGGATGCGGCGGGCGCAGGAGGAGGGCGTGGACGTCCGGGCGGTGCTGGAGGGCCTGGGCCTGGACCCGGAGCCCACCCTCCACGAGCACGGACTCGCCTGACCACCCGGTGGGCGACCGGGGTGTGCTCGCAGCACCAGGTGTGGGCTCGCAGCCCGCCGGCGCGCTGCGACATCCACGCCAGCGCTGCGACGTCCTCCACCAGCCCTGCGAGGCCACGCCAGCCCTGCGAGGACGCCTCCATCGCTGCGGCCGCCCGCACGAGCGCGGCTCTCGTCCAACCCCGCCGCACGAAAGTGACTCTCGTCCACCCCCGACGCTGATCCCCGACCGCCGGGTTCCGTCGAGAACGAAGTTGTCGTGATCAACAGGGCTCGTTGATCACGACAACTTCGTTCTCGACGGGTGGGGGTGCGGGGGTTAGAGCTTCTGCATCGGGACCCCGGCGATCAGCATCAGCCGCACCGTCCCGGCGCTGCCGAAGTCGATCGTCGCGGTGGCCCGCACGCCCATGCCGTCGGTGGCCACGACCGTGCCCAGGCCGTACTTGTCGTGGTTGACCCGATCGCCCACCTCGACGGTGAGGGTCTGCTTGAGACCCGCGGCGGGGGCGCGCCAGTCGCCGCGGTCGGGGGCGTTCGACCGGCGGCCGAAGCCGAAGCGGCCGACCGGGGCGGAGCGCCGGGGTTCGGCGCGGCGCCACTCGACCAGCTCGTCGGGGACCTCGGCGAGGAAGCGGGAGGCCGGGTTGGCGCTGGGCTGGCCGAACGTCGAGCGCATCATCGCCCGGGACAGGTACAGCCGGTGCTCGGCACGGGTGATGCCGACGTAGGCCAGTCGGCGCTCCTCGGCGAGCTCGGCCGGGTCGCCCATGGCGCGCATGTGCGGGAAGACGCCGTCCTCCCAGCCGGTGAGGAACACGACGGGGAACTCCAGGCCCTTCGCCGTGTGCAGGGTCATCAGGGTGACCATGCCCTCGTCGTTGTCCGGGATCGAGTCGGCGTCGGCGACCAGGGCGACGCGCTCCAGGAACGCGGCCAGCGAGCCGGGCTCGGGGACGCCCGGGTCGACCTCCGGGGCGTCCTCCGGGAACTCCGGCTCGACGGCCAGGTCGGCGACGGCGGCGTCGCCGGCGAACTCGCGGGCCACCGTGACCAGCTCGGCCAGGTTGTCCAACCGGGAGGCGTCCTGCGGGTCCTCGCTGGCCTCCAGCTCCTGGGTGTAGCCGGTGCGGGCGTAGGCGGCCTCCAGCAGCTCGGCGGCCGACTCGCCCTTCTCGGCCAGCTCGGTGAGGCCGTCGAGGATGTCGACGAAGCCGGCGATGCAGCGGGCCGAGCGCGTGACGAGCCCGGGGATGCGGTCGGGTCGCTCGGCGGCCACCCGCAGGCCCTGGGCGAACGAGATGCGCTCGCGGTCGGCGTAGGCGGCCACCAGCTCCTCGGCGCGCTCGCCGATGCCGCGCTTGGGCACGTTGAGGATGCGCCGCAGCGAGACCGTGTCCTCCGGGTTGGACAGCACCCGCAGGTAGGCCAGCGCGTCGCGGACCTCCTTGCGCTCGTAGAACCGCACCCCGCCGACGACCTTGTAGGGCAGGCCGACCCGCATGAACACGTCCTCGAAGACGCGGGACTGGCTGTTGGTGCGGTAGAAGACGGCGACGTCGGAGTTGCGGACCTCGCCCGAGTCGACCAGGCGGTCGATCTCCTGGGCGACGAACGCGGCCTCGTCGTGCTCGTTGTCGGCGACGTAGCCGACGACCTTCTCGCCGTCGCCCTGGTCGGACCACAGGCGCTTGTCGCGCCGGTCCGGGTTGCGGGCGATGACCCGGTTGGCCGCGGACAGGATGGTCTGCGTGGAGCGGTAGTTCTGCTCCAGCAGGATGGTGCGGGCGGCGGGGAAGTCCTGCTCGAACTCGACGATGTTGCGGATGTTGGCGCCGCGGAAGGCGTAGATGGACTGGTCCGAGTCGCCCACGACGCACAGCTCGGCGGGCGGCACGCCCTCGTCCGCGGGCGCCACCAGCTCGCGGACCAGAACGTACTGGGCGTGGTTGGTGTCCTGGTACTCGTCGACCATCACGTGCCGGAAGCGGCGCCGGTAGTACTCGGCGACGGCCGGCAGCCGCTGCAGCAGCGAGACCGTCTCCATGATCAGGTCGTCGAAGTCGAAGGCGTTGGCCGTGCGCAGCCGGGACTGGTAGACGCCGTAGACGTCGGCGACCTTGCGCTCGTAGTCGTTGCCGGCGCGGGCGGCCGCGTCGTCCGGGCCGACCAGCTCGTTCTTGAGGTTCGAGATCTGCGCGGCGATCGCGCGCGGGGCGAACTTCTTGGGGTCGAGCTCGAGGTCGCGGGTGACCAGCCCCACCAAACGGCGGGTGTCGTCGGCGTCGTACACCGAGAACGCGCTGCGCACCCCGAGGTGCTTGGCCTCGCGGCGCAGGATCCGCACGCACATCGAGTGGAACGTCGACACCCACATCGCCGCGGACCGGCGCCCGACCAGCGCGTCGACCCGCTCCTTCATCTCGGCGGCCGCCTTGTTGGTGAAGGTGATCGACATGATCTCGCCGGGGTGCACATCGCGCTCGGCCAGCAGCCAGGCGATGCGGTGGGTGAGCACCCGGGTCTTGCCGGAGCCGGCGCCGGCCACGATGAGCAGCGGCGAGCCGGCGTGCACCACCGCCTCCCGCTGGCGCGGGTTGAGCCCTTCGAGCAGGGCGGCACCGCGCTCCGTGCGGGGCTGCGCGGGAGCGTTCTCGGTAGGCAGTTCGAACAGCGCACTCATTGTGTTCGAACGATACCGCTGCTGCCCGACGCCCCCGCGCTGTGGCACACTGCTGGCGTGATGCTGATCAGCCACCGATTTTTCTACGGGCACCGGACACCGGTACCCGTGGCCTGCTGACCAGCCCCCACGACGCCCCGGAGTCCGACGGACCCGGGGCGTTCTCGCGTCACGGGCCTGGACCCGACAACCAGGAGGAGATCGTGACCGTGACCGACACCCCCGCCGACCGAGCCGGCGCCGCCGAGCTGCCCCCGGTCGACCCGCCGGAGGTCATCGAGGAGCTGCGGCTGGAGATCGACCGCCTCGACCGGGAGATCCTGCAGCTCATCAAACGCCGCAGCGAGGTCTCACAACGGATCGGCCGCGCCCGGATGGCGGCCGGCGGGCCGCGGATCGTCTACAACCGCGAGATGGCCGTGCTGGCCCGGTTCCGCGACCTCGGCCCGGACGGCCGCGCGCTGGGCATGCTGCTGCTGCGGCTGGGCCGCGGGCGCCTGGGCGGTCACTGAGCCGTCCGCCCACCTCCACGCCGGTGTCGTGGCACTCTGGGGGCATGGGAGCTGTGGTCGGGGTCATCGCCTTCGTCATCGCGCTGGTCGGGTTGGTCGCCGCGCTGGGCCACGTCGGCTACCTGGCCATGCTCAACAGCGCGGCCCGCAAGCGCGGCGCGTCCGGCCAGTACGCCGTCGACTACGTCGGCGCCCGCTGGAAGGTGGCCGGCGTCACCTCGGCCGCCGCGGCCTTCGGTCTGCTGCTGACCAGCGGCGGCCTGGCGCCCGACATCCTCGGGATGATCGTCGGCGGCGGTGCCGGCCTGATGGCGCAGCGGCAGCTGGAGTCGACCCGCAAGAACTTCCGCAACCAGCCCTAGCGCCCCGCGCGCACGTAGAGTGCGCCGGTGAGTGATCTTGCCGCCGGGTCCGTGCCCCGCCCGGCCACCGTCCGCGACGACGTCGAACGCGCCCTGGTCGTCGTCGCGCATCCCGACGACGTCGACTTCGGGGCCGCCGGGACGGTCGCTTCCTGGACGGCGGCCGGCATCGAGGTGGGGTACTGCATCTGCACCTCGGGCGACGCGGGCGGCTTCGACGACACCCCGCGCGAACGGATGGGGCCGCTGCGGGAGGCCGAGCAGCGCGCCGCGGCCGCCGTGCTGGGGGTGACCGACGTCAGCTTCCTGGGCTACCCGGACGGCCGGCTAGTCCCCAGCATCGAACTGCGCCGCGACATCAGCCGCCAGATCCGCCGGTTCCGCCCGCAGCGCGTGCTGACCCACTCCCCGGAGATCTTCTGGCGGCGCATGGGCGCCTCGCACCCCGACCACCGGGCGGCGGGTGAGGCGACGGTGGCGGCCGTCTACCCGGACGCGCGCAACCCCTTCGCGCACCCCGAGCTGCTCGCCGAGGGCCTGGACGCCTGGACGGTGCCGGAGATGTGGCTGATGGCCGCGCCGGAGGAGCGCCAGGACCACGCCGTCGACATCACCGCGACCGTCGACCGGAAGCTGGCCGCGCTGGCCGCGCACGTCTCGCAGACCGCCCACCGCTCGGACATAGGCGACTGGGTCAGCGGCCTGGCCGGCGCGGTGGGCCGCCGGTTCGGCCTGCCCGAGGGTCACCTGGCCGAGGCGTTCCAGGTCGTGACGATCGAGTGAACGGGTGATCGCCCAGCACGCGTAGTGAGATCGACTGCGAACATCGAGTGGAGCCCCCTGAACGGCCGTCCGGAAGTTGGTCCGGACGGTCTCCGGTCCGGTAGACAACCCCGGTCGACACGGCCGAGGGGGCATGCACTGTGGTTCGGACACGGTCAACCGGTGGAGCCGACGGCCCCGTCTCGGTGGCCGATCTGCTCAGCCGGCACGGGCACGTCCTGCGGGACGACCCGGCGGACGCGGGCGCGGACGCGAAGGCCGACGCGGAAGAGCGGGGCGGCCCGCGCGCGTTCGCGGCGCGCTGGCGCCGGACGCTGATCGCCGTCGGCTGCGTCGTCGCCGCGGGTTCGGTGCTCGGCGGCGCGGTGGCCGTGGGGAACGCCGGGCACGAGGCGCCGCTCGGGCCGGTCCCCGGCGGGCTGCTGGACCAGCTGACCCGCGACTCGGCCGGCGACCCGAGCTACGGCACCTACCCGGGCGGGTCGGTGCTCCCGGACGGGCCGGCCGGCCTCCCCGCGCCCGGCATCCCGCTGCCGCGCTCCGCGGGCGTGGCCCCCGCGGCCGGCGTGGTGCCGGCCCCGCGGACGCC
>NZ_JAHDTH010000152.1 GCF_018531445.1 Pseudonocardia lacus | reverse complement strand
CCAGGCGCCCGCGCACGTCGCCGCCGCGCGGGTGCTCGGCGAGCACCGGCAGCACGTCGCGGCCGTCGCCCGCACACAGCGACAGCAGGCCGACCGGGCCGGGCGCGGCCCGGTCGAGCGCCGCCCCGATCTGCCGGCGCACCTCGACGAGGCGCTGCGACAGCGGGCTGTCGCGGTCGTCGTAGTTGGCGTGCCAGGTGGTCCAGTGGGAGCTCACCGGACCACCTTGCCCGCTCGGGTCAGCTCTTGTAGAAGATCTTCCGCTCCCACGACTCCCGGCTGGTCAGGTCGGGCAGCGCCGCCCGGTAGCGGCGGCGCAGCTCGGGCCAGGACCGGCCGATCTCGCGCAGCTGGCGCACCGAGCCGGCCAGCATGGTGCGGAACAGCTGCGGGTCGCGGCGGCGGAAGGTGACGCCGCGGCCGTCGGGCGTGGAGACGGTGGCCGAGTCGAGCCGGGACAGCACGAACCACTGCGCCTGCCGCGACGGCACGTTGCGCTGGGGCACCGCGTGGAAGGCCGGGTCGGGTGCGCGCAGGTTGTGCACCACGCTGCGGGCCAGGCCCTTGGCGATGGCGACCTTGCCGGTCGGCGGCTCCGGGAACAGCTGCGCGGCCAGCGCGTCGAGCTCGGACAGCGGGACCTGGGTGGCCGAGTCCAGCGGGCGGCCGTCGTCGTACTGCGCGCGGGTGGCGCGGATGTCGTCCAGGATGGTCGGCAGGTTCTCGAACAGCTTGTCCGGGCCGGCCAGGAAGTCGCGCAGGGCCATGGCCTGCAGCGCGACCGCCGAGTACTCCATCAGCATCAGGTGGCGCAGGGTGCGCTTGACCGTGTCGCGCAGCAGGGCCTTGGCGCTGTCCGGGCCGTGCAGCGCGGCCGCCACGAACCGGTTGCGGTAGTGGAAGTAGGCCTGCCAGTCGCTGGTGTCGTCCTTCTCCATGAACGACATGTGCCAGATCGCGATGCCGGGGACGGTGGCCGTGCGGTAGCCGCGGGAGCGGGCGCGCAGACCGTACTCGGCGTCGTCCCACTTGATGAACAGCGGCAGCGGCATGCCCAGGTCCTCGGCGACCGCGCGCGGGATCAGGCACATCCACCAGGCGTTGTAGTCGACGTCGGTGCGCCGGTGCAGCCATGGCGTCTGGCGCAGCGGGCGCTCGGCCAGGTCGTGGTGCGGCTCGGTGCCCGGGGCGTTGCGCCACAGGAAGGCGTTGCGGTCGACGACCTCGCCCATGGTGGACAGCTGCGAGCGGACCTGCAGCGACAGCATCTGCCCGCCGACCAGCATCGGCTCGCGCGAGTACCGGGAGAATGCCACGGCCCGCAGCACCGAGTCGGGCTCCAGCAGGATGTCGTCGTCCATGAACAGGATCTGCTCGCAGCCGGTGCCCTCGCCGTCGGCGCCGTAGAGCGCCTCGTGCATGACCCGGGCGTAGCCGCCGGACCCGCCCAGGTTGGGCTGGTCGATGATGCGCAGCTTGTCGCCCAGCACCGCCGCGGCGGCCGCGAAGCCGGGCTCGTCGCGGACCTTCTTCGTGCCCTGGTCGGAGATCACGACCGCGGTGACGGTGGCCAGCACCAGCGGCTGCTCGCCGATCGCGGTGAGCGTGGCGACGCAGTCGGCCGGCCGGTTGAACGTCGGCATGCCGATGGTGACCGCGGCCCGCCCGGTCGGCGCCTCGGTGGCGAACCAGCCGCCGGAGTGCAGGAGGAGTTCGTCGCTGTCGGTGGTGAGGTCGAACCAGTACCAGCCGCCGTCCTCGAAGGGGCGCAGGTCGAGGGTGAACTCGACGTCGCGGCGGCCTCCACCCAGCACCTCGCCGCGGACGAAGATGTGCGAGCCGTCGGCCTTGGTGCGGTAGATGTCGACGCGGCCGGTGCCCTCGACGTTCAGCCGCAGCCGCACCTCGGTGAGCCGCGACCAGCGCCGCCAGTACCCGGCCGCGAACGCGTTGAAGTACGCCCCGAACGACACCTCGCTCTGCGCGGCGATCGTCGCGGACGTGCGCGAGGTGGCCAGCAGCTTGCGCGCGCTGGTCGCCGAACCCTCCAGGTGCACCGGCTTGACCGGCTCCCCGTACGGGTCGCCCGCCGTCCTGGTCAGCCGGATGCCCGTGCGCTCGTCCATGTAGAGCGAGCGCACGCTCATCGGGTCGCCCGCGCGCGGCAGGATCACCCGTTGCAGCAGGTTGCCGATCGGGTCGGTGTCCCCGTTCACCGGCACGGTCAGCTCAGCAGTCTGTGTCATCAGGGGGAGTTCAGTCCTCGCTCGACTCGGTGCCGGACAGCGCGCGGCCCTCGCCGAAGTGCGGCGCGAGCCGGTTCTCGAACATGGTCAGCGCCGACCCGATCGCCATGTGCATGTCCAGGTACTTGTAGGTGCCCAGGCGGCCGCCGAACAACACGTTGTTGTTGGCGGTCTCCTTGCGCGCCAGCTCCCGGTAGCGGGTGAGCTTGGCGCGGTCCTCCGGGGTGCCGATCGGGTAGTACGGCTCGTCACCGGGCTCGGCGAACCGCGAGTACTCCCGGACGATCACCGTCTTGTCCTTGGGGTAGTCGCGCTCGGGGTGGAAGTGCCGGAACTCGTGGATGCGGGTGTAGGGCACGTCCGCGTCGTTGTAGTTCATGACCGAGGTGCCCTGGAAGTCGCCGGTGCCGGTCAGGACCTCCTGCTCGAAGTCCAGCGTGCGCCAGCTCAGCTCGCCCTCGGAGTTGCCGAAGTAGCGGTCCAGCGGCCCGGTGTAGACGGTCGGCGTGCCGGCCGGGATGGCGTCGCGGACGTCGAAGTAGTCGACGTCCAGCCGCACCTCGATGTTCTCGTGGTCGGCCATCTTCTCCAGCCACGCGGTGTACCCGTCGACGGGCAGGCCCTCGTAGGTGTCGTTGAAGTACCGGTTGTCGAACGTGTAGCGCACCGGGAGCCGCGTGATGATCGACGGGTCCAGTTCGGTGGGGTCGGTCTGCCACTGCTTGGCCGTGTAGCCCTTGATGAACGCCTCGTAGAGCGGGCGCCCGATCAGCGAGATCCCCTTCTCCTCGAGGTTCTTCGCCGTTCCCGCGCTGACTTCGGCCGCCTGCTCCGCGATCAGCGCGCGCGCCTCGTCGGGGGTGTGCGACCTGCCGAAGAAGCTGTTGATCAGGCCGAGGTTCATCGGCATCGGGTAGACCTGGTCGCCGACGCGGGCGAACACGCGGTGCTGGTAGCCGGTGAACCCGGTGAACCGGTTGACGTAGTCCCACACGCGCTTGTTCGAGGTGTGGAACAGGTGCGCGCCGTAGCGGTGGATCTCGATGCCGGTCTCCGGCTCGGCCTCCGAGTAGGCGTTGCCCCCGATGTGGGAGCGCCGCTCCAGCACCAGCACGCGCTTGCCGAGCTCGGCGGCAGCGCGCTCGGCGATGGTCAGACCGAAGAATCCGGACCCCACGACGACGAGGTCGTAGCCGGCGTAGCCGCCCTGTCCCGGGGCGTTCTGTGGCGCACTCACGACGCCCGAGGGTAGCGGCGTCGGGAGCGCGCCCGGATTCCGACCCGTTCGGGCTAGAAGTAGACCGCTGCCGTCAGAGTGGCGACCCACAGGAACGCCAGCACCTGCAGCACCCGGTCGCCCAGGGCGATCTCCTCCGGCTCGCCGCCGTTGCCGCCGTCGACGTCGACGGAGTAGCGCAGCACCGCCACCACGAACGGGACGATCGAGATGGCCGAGTACACCATGTTGTGCTGCTGCTCACCGATCGCGAACGCCCACAGGCAGTACGTGGTGATGAGCACCGTGGCCGACAGCGCCCAGACGAACCTCAGGTACGACGCCGAGTAGCTCTCCAGCGACTTGCGGATCTTCGCGCCGGTGCGCTCGGCCAGCATCATCTCGGCGTAGCGCTTGCCGGCCACCATGAACAGCGAGCCGAAACCGGCCGAGAGCAGGAACCACTGCGACAGCGGGATGCCGGTGGCCGCGCCGCCGGCCACGGCGCGCAGCAGGAACCCGGACGCGACGATGCAGATGTCGAGCACCGGCTGGTGCTTGAGCCAGAAGCAGTACGACAGCTGCACGGCGACGTAGACGCCGAGCACCGCCAGCAGCTGCAGGCTGGCCACCGCGCTCAGCGCGAGGGCGCCGAGCAGCAGCACCACGGCCACGCCCAGCGCCAGCGGCACCGGGACGATGCCGGCGGCGATGGGGCGGTTGCGCTTGGTCGGGTGGGCGCGGTCGGCGGCGACGTCGTTGGCGTCGTTGACCAGGTAGATGCCCGAGGCCGCGATGGAGAACGCGGCGAACGCGACGAGGAGGTCGAGCGCGATGCCGGGCATGAAGATGTCGCCCGCCGCGAACGGGGCGGCCAGCACCAGGACGTTCTTCACCCACTGGCGCGGACGCATCGTGCGCAGCACACCGGCCGCGACCCGGCCGGGGGTGCGGGTCGGGTGCGGGTCGACGGGGCCGGCCGACTCGTCGCCGGTCGGCCCGGCCAGGTCCGGCTCGGTCGTCGGTTCGACGACGGCCTCCTCGGCGGCCGGCGCGTCCGGCAGCTGCGGCGTCGACGCCGCCGTCGTCGTCTCCTCGGCCTCGGTCGTCGACTCGGCCTCGGTCGTCGCCTCGGCCTGCGACCCGGCCTCCGGGTCCGGTCCGTTCACCGGCGCTCCGTTCGTGCGCGCGGTGGAATCCGTGCTGCTGGTCATCGCCGTCCCTTCCGGGCGTGCAGGCGCCGGGTGAGCAGGCCGACCGCGGCGCCCAGGGCGGTACCGGCGAGGACATCGGTCGGGTAGTGCACGCCCAGCACCATGCGCGACAGGGCCATCGGCGGCACCGCGGCGGCCACCAGCCGGCCGGGGCGGCCGAGCAGCGGGCCGAGCAGCACGGCGGCCGCGGCCGTCGACGTGGCGTGGGCGGAGGGGAAGCTCAGCGTGCTGGGCGTGCCGACCAGCACCCGGACGCGCTCGTGGTCGGGGCGGGGCCGGCGGACCACCCGCTTCACCCCGACCGACGCACCGTGCGCGAGCGCGACACCCGCCGTGGCCGCGACCCACTCGCGGCGACGGCGGCGGTCGACCAGCGCGCCGGCGGCACCGATCGCCAGCCAGCCCAGCGCGTGCTCGCCGAAGTGCGACATGCCGGTGGCGACGCGGACGACCGGCGGGTGGCCGAGGGTGGCCTGCACGCGTTCCAGCACGCGGACCTCGGCCGGGGTGGGGGCCACCTCGAGGGGCTCGGTCGCCGGCACGGGGCCGGTCATGGCTTCCGGCGCCGGCTCCGGCGCGGGTTCCGGGACGGCGGTCCGCGGGCGGTGCGGGCCGGTGCGGTCGAGGGTCTCGCCCACGGTGGGGGCCTCCAGAGCAGGCGCCGGGCGTATGCGCCGCGCCGGTAGCGGTGGGTGGCGGGCAGTCGGGGTGCGCCCGCGGTGCGGCGACGATGCTACGCGCGGTGCTCCGCGCCGACCGGGCGTGGTGCACCCCGCGGACGCGGCACCCGGTCAGAACCACCGTTCCAGGACCAGCGCCAGGCCGTCCTCGCCGTTGGTCGCGGTGATCTCGTCGGCGACCTCCCGCAGCGCCGGGTGCGCGTTGCCCATGGCCACGCCGTGCCCGACCCAGCGCAGCATCTCCAGGTCGTTGGGCATGTCGCCGAACGCGACGACGTCGGCGGCCTCGACGCCGGCCCGGGCGGCCACCTCGGCGAGCCCGGTGGCCTTGGTGACGCCCGGCGGCGACATCTCGACCAGCCCGCGGGGGTGGGAGAACGTGAGGTCGGCGAGGTGGCCGACGACCGGGGTCAGCGCGGCCACCATGGCGTCGCTGGACAGCCCGGGGCTGCGCACCAGCATCTTCACCGCCGGCAGGCTGAGCAGCTCGTCGCGGTGCGTGACGGCGTTGTCGGAGTCGGGCCAGGCGTGCTTGTAGGCCGGCTCGGCGATGAACGGCGCGAACCCGTCCACGGCGCGCTCGCCGACCCGCTCCACCGCCAGCCCCGACCCGGGCAGCACCTCGGCGACGGACGTGGCCAGCTCGTCCAGGGCGTCCGGGGCGAGGGTGCGGGTCCACAGCACGCGGTCGTCGACGGCGTCGTAGAGGACGCCGCCGTTGGCGCACACGGCGAGCCTGGCGACCGGCACCTCGGCCAGCACCGGCGGGATCCAGCGCGGCGGGCGACCGGTGACCAGCACGAAGCCGACCCCGGCCGCGACCAGCCGCTCGATCGCGGCGACCGCCCTGGCCGGGACGTGGTCGTCCGGGCCCAGCAGCGTGCCGTCCACGTCGGTGGCGACGAGCTTCGGAGCCTGCACGCGCTCCACCCTACGTACCGCCACCCGTCGAGAACGACGTCGCCGTGATCATCCAGCCCGGTGGATCACGACAACGTCGTTCTCGACGGGGGTCACAGCTCGGAGCGGAGGCGGGCCACGGCGCCGATGATCATGTCGGCGTACTCGCCGGGCGGGAGGTCGGCGAAGCCCTTCTCCGCCTCGTCGAGGTGGTGGCGGGCCGCGTCCGGGTCGCCGACCTTGACGTGGTCGGCGGCCAGGTTGAGGTGCAGTGACGGGGAGAAACCGCGCACCTGCAGCGACGAGTGGTACTCCCGCGCGCGCTCGTCGGTGAGCCCATCGGCGACGCGCAGGGCGCGGCGGTCCCACTCCAGCTCGTCGAGCGGGTCGTCCTGCAGGTCGGCGGCGAAGTGGGCCAGCGAGACGGCGTGCAGCGGGTCGCCCGCCTCGCCGCCGATCTCCTCCCACAGCGCCGCCAGGTCGGCGGCCGCGCCGGCCCGCTCACCCGCCGCCGCACGCAACTGCGCCGCGTGGATCCGGGCCATCACCGGGTCCGCCTCCGGCCCGGTCACAGCCGCACCGGCATCAGCAGCGAGACCGACAGCGGCGAGCGCACCACCAGCGGCGTCAGCGGGCCGTCGAGCAGCAGCTCCAGCTGGCCGGGCCCACCGGCGTCGATCGCCTGCAGCAGGAACTCCCGGTTGACCCCGATCCCGCCGCCGTCCGCGGTGAGCAGACCGTCGTCGGTGAGGCCGAGCTCGGCGACCTCGAAGTCGACGCCGTCGGGCTCGCGGGTCATGGTCCGGGTGGGCGCGGCGGTGAGCGCGGCCCGCGTCCCCTCGTCGATCGGGACGGCGCGGCCGTCGTCGGACAGCAGCGAGCGGTAGTCCGGGTAGGCGTCGGGCAGCAGCTCACCCTCCACCGGCCCGACGCGGATCACCGCCCCGCGCACCGCCACGACGACCTCCGCGTCGCCCATCCCGGCCACGTGCTCGCCGATGCGGTCGGCCAACCCCGTCGGCACGAGCGCGGCGACCGGCGGCCCGCCGACCCCGGTGCAGGCGGCCGGCGCCACCGCCATCCGGAACCGGTCGGTGGCGACCAGCGTGACCGCGTCCGCCCCGACGTCGAACAGCACGGCGCCCAGCGCGGGCAGGTCGGGGTCCGCGCCGGCGGCGAACCGGACGGCCCGCAGCGCGGCGGCCAGGTCGGCCGCGCGGACGTGGGCGGTGGTGGGCAGGTCGGGCACGGGGGCCTCCTCGATCAGCGAACGGATCGAGGAGAGCTCACGGCGGGCCTCGGCCAGGCTCCGCTCCAACCGGCGCAGGTGCCCGGCCAGCAGCGCGTCGACCGCGTCGGGGTCGTGGCGGTGCGCCAGCACCTCGCGGATCCCGGCCAGCGGCATCCCCACCCGGCGCAGCCCGGCCACGAGCCGGGCCGCGGCGAGCTGGTCGGGGTCGTAGTACCGGTAGCCGGAGCGCGGGTCCACGACGGCCGGCACGAGCAGCCCGGCGCCGTCGTAGAACCGCAGCGCGCTGACCGACAGCCCGGACTCCCTGGCCATCGCGCCGATCCCGCGCAAGCTCTCCTCCATGCCGTTCACCCTCGGGTCTCGACCTTGTCGAGGGTCAACGCCGGCCACCCCGATGCAGTCGGGGCGTCAGAGGATCGCGACGGCGACCACGAGGCCGAGGGCGAGGTGGGCGGCGGAGACGACGTAGGCCTGCGGGCGGATCTCCGGGGCGGCGAGCACCTCGCCGATGTCGATGCCGGTCACCCACTCCAGCAGCCGCACCCCGGCGACCTGCACGATGATCCCGACCAGCCCGAAGATCAGCGACGCGAGCAGCCCCTCCAGCAGCGCGCCCGCCGAGCTGTAGATGGCGACGACGACGATGAACGCCATGCTCACCATGCCGGCGGCGGTGACGATGACGGAGTTGGGCCTGCCCTCGCGGACCATCCGGTTGAGCTTGCCGGGCGTGGTGATGTCGACGGCCCAGAAGCCGAGCAGCATCAGCAGCACGCCGACGACGGCGTAGAGCAGGATCGCGCCGATCCCGCGACCGATCAGGGAGAAGTAGGTCCCGTCGATCTGGGCGAGGATTGCGGTGTTCACGGACGGCCTCCAGGGAGCTCCGGGCGGGGTGCCCGGCGGATCAGGGGTTGCGGGGGTGGGAAGCGGTCAGTCCCGTATGAGGTGCGGGACGAAGGCTGCGCCGTCGTCGGTGACCAGCCCGACGGTCTCCCGGATGCCCAGCCCGGCCGCGGAGTCGCCGACGATCCAGGCACCCAGCGCGGGGCGGAACCCGTCGAACTCGGGCAGCGGGGCGAAGAGCTGGTAGACGTAGCCCTCCTCGCCGTACACGCCGCCGGTCTGGTGCTCCATCCCGGGCGCGACGATCGAGACGTTCGCGCCTTCGCGGCCCAGCCGCGGCTTCTTGACGTACTCGGTGAGCAGACCGGGCTGGTCGAGGAACGCCGGCAGCAGGTTGGGGTGGCCGGGGTAGAGCTCCCACAGCACGGCGAGCAGCGCCTTGTTGCTGAGCAGCGTCTTCCACAGCGGCTCGACCCACAGCGTCTCGGGCAGCCCGCGGGCGACGTGCTTGCCGAAGTCGTCGGTGAGCACCCACTCCCAGGGGTAGAGCTTGAACGCCGTGGAGATGGGGGCTTCCTCGAGGTCGACGAAGCGGTCGAGGGCGGAGTCCCAGCCGATGTCCTCGATGGCCAGCCCGACCGTGTCGAGCCCGGCCTCGGCCGCGGTCTCCTGGAGGTAGCCGACGGTGACGTGGTCCTCGCCGCTGGCGTCGGCGCGCGACCAGGTGAAGTGGATGTCGTCGCCGGGCAGGCGGGCCTTCAGCTCGCCCCACCGCTCGACGAGCTTCTCGTGCAGCGAGTTCCACTGGTCGTCGTCGGGGTGGGTGTCCTGCAGCCAGTTCCACTGCAGGACCGAGGCCTCCAGCAGCGTGGTGGGCGTGTCGGCGTTGTACTCCAGCAGCTTGGCCGGGCCGCCGCCGTCGTAGCGCAGGTCGAAGCGCCCGTAGACGTGCGGGTCGCTGCGCCGCCACGACTTCGCCACGGCCTCCCACGACCACTCGGGCAGCGCGAAGTCGCGGAACCGCTCGGCGGTGACGACGTGGTCGACGGCCTCCAGGCACATCGAGTGCAGCACCTCGACGTCGGCCTCCAGCGACAGGATCTCGTCCATCGAGAAGACGTAGTGCACGGACTCGTCCCAGTAGTCGCGGTCGGCGCCGCCCGCGCCGCGCCCCGGCGTGCCGTAGACCAGGCCCTGCTCGCCGACCGTCCGCCGCCAGTCGGGCCGCGGCTCCCCCCGGTGCCGTTCCATCAGCTGCCGCTGCTCGAACCGGTGCCGTTGACCCCGAGCCCGCCGCGGGAGACGCTCGGGCTGCCGGCGGAGCTGTCGCTGGAGCTGGACCCGGAGCCCGCCGAGGTCCCGCCGGTGCTCGACGGCCGGGACGACGTCGAACTCGACCCACCCGACAGCACCCGTCCGGACGAGGTGCGCACGGTCACGCCGTCCTTCGGCGGGAGAGCGGTGCCCCCGCTGACCCGAGAGCCGAAGGCGCCGCTGCCGCCGTAGTTGTAGCGGTACTGCCGGCCGCCGTCGCCGACGTAGATGAAGTACCCGCCCCCGCCGCCGTGGTAGGTCGGGTTGGCCGCGGGCGTCACGCAGTTGGCGTCGTCGACGACGACGCCCGTCTCCTCGTCGACGCACTGGGCCTCGATCTCGTCGTCCGGCGCGGCCAGCGCGTACCCGATCGCGATCACCGCGACCACACCGACCGTGACACCGGTGCCGACGAACACCCGTCTGCGCACCCGCTTCTTGCGGGAGGCATCCTCCTCGGCCGCGCGTTCGGCCTCTTCAGCGCGCTTGCGGGCCTGCTCGCGGGCACGCCGCTCGGCGAGGGTAGGCTCACGCGGAGTAGTGGTCTCGTCCTGGAACCTCATGCGACCGGACGTCGACCGCTCCTCCTCCTCGTTGTCCGCCACGCGATCCCCCCTGCCGCTCGGCGACCCTGCCGCCACCGACTCCGCCGCTCACCGATTCGACTTGCGGGCGCACCGTACCGGGCGCGCACGCGTTGACGCTCGCAGCACGGCGACGACCGATGGCCGAGCGGTAGTGGCGGGTCGGACGAGCGCACTCGCCGGTAACGGCATGATTGCGGCCGTCATGGACCGAACCCTCACAGCGCCACGTCGAGGTCTCGCCGACGCCGAAGCTCCCCCGGCCGGCTTCCCCGAGATCCCGCCCGCGTTCCCCCGGTACCCGGACGACCGCGCTCCCCGGCGGCCGGCGGGCCTGCTGGGCGGCGACCACGCCGCCCCGGCCCCGCTCCCCAAGGCCGATCGCCGGGCGCCCGCGCGGCCCCGGCGCGGGTCCAGCACCCAGCACCCCGCCCGCCGCGTGGTGCTGGGCGTGCTGGTCGGCGCGCTGACGATGCTCGGCGTGGCCAGCCTGGACACGATGGGCGCGGGCACCGTGCCGGTGCTGGGGTCCTTCGCGGCCCTGCCGGCCGCGCCTGCCGTGCCGGAGGTCATCGAGGTCGAGCCGCCGCCGGCCACCCCGGGTACCTGCCTGAACTGGTCCCGGGCCGACGCCGCGGACACCGCGCTCGTCGACTGCGCCCAGTCGCACCTGTTCGAGCAGGCCGGGTCCGTGGCGCTGACCGACCAGGTGGTGCTGCCGGACGACCAGAAGATGCGCCAGCTCGTCAACGAGCGCTGCACCCCGGTCGTCGTCGACTACCTGGGCGGCAAGTTCGACCCGGTCGGGCGCTACCGGGTCGGGGCGCTCAAGCCGTCTGCGGCGAAGTGGGAGCAGGGCAACCGCGACCTGCGCTGCGGCCTGCAGAGCGCGTCGCGCTCGGGCGCGCTGTACCCGATGGTCGGCAAGGCCTCGGAGGGCGACCAGGCCAACGTCCAGGAGCCCGGCACGTGCCTGGCCATCGACGGCAAGACCATCGGCGACCCGGTCTCCTGCTCCGGCCGGCACGCCGTCGAGACCGTCGGCATCGTCGACCTGTCCGGCCAGTTCCCCGACGCGTTCCCGCAGGTCGGCGACCAGGACGGCTTCCTGCAGCCCGAGTGCGCCCGCATCGCGGGCGAGTACGTGGGCGACCCGGCCGCGATCGCCGCCAAGGGCCTGACCGTCTACTGGGACAACCTCACCGAGGAGTCCTGGAACGCCGGCACCCGCCGGGTCAACTGCAACCTGGCCGCGCTGCTGCCCGACCGCAGCGGCTTCGCCCCCATCACCGGCGCCGCCAAGGGCACCGTGGTGGTCGGTGGGGAGCCCGCCGCGCCGTCGGCCAACACCCCGGCCCCCGGCGTCCCGGCCCCGCCGGTCGCCCCGGTGGACGAGCCCGACGGGCAGGACGGCACCGAGCAGCCCCCGCTCGACGGCCAGAACCCGCCCGCCGACGGCGACCAGCCCGACGGCGAGCAGCCCCCCGCCGACGGCGAACAGCCCCCGGCCGACGGCGAGGCCCCGCCGACCACCGAGGTCCCCACCACCCAGGCCCCGCCCGCCGGCGGCGACATCGAGGTCCCGATCGTCGAACAGCCCCTGGAGATCCCCGAAGGCTGACCGCGGCCGCTCGGCCGGATGGAAGACTGGCGTCGTGCAGATGACGCGACGCCGGTTCGAGGAGCTGGTGTCCGACGCCCTCGACGCCGTCCCCGCCGAACTCTCCGCCGAGATGGACAACGTCGTGGTCCTCGTCGAGGACCGCAACGACGAGGAGCCCGAGCTGCTGGGGCTCTACCACGGCATCGCGCTCACCGAACGCACCTCGTCCTACGGCGGGGTGCTGCCCGACCGGATCAGCATCTACCGGGAAGCGATCCTCGACGTCTGCGAGGACGAGGACGAGGTCGTGCACGAGGTGACGGTGACGGTGGTGCACGAGATCGCGCACCACTTCGGGATCGACGAGGAGACGCTGCACGAGCTCGGATGGGGGTAGTTCCCCAGGGCCTCCTTTGAGGGGCCTCCGGCGGCGCCTGCGCCGGGCTGTTGAGGGGCCTGCGGCGGCGGCTTCCGGGGTGGAATGGCCGCTCCGCGGCCAGCCTCACGGCCGCTCGGGCGGGCGGGGCGTCCTCGCAGCGCCCGGTGGGTGTCGCAGCGCTGGCTGGGTCACATGATCAACCCGGCCCGGGAGGGCGACCGCGCACGCCTGTCGGGCGTCTTCGCAGAGTCCCCCTGGTCGTCGCAGGGTCCACGGCACCTGCGAAGACCACACAGCCCATGCGAAGACCACACAGCCCATGCGAGGACGCCCCCCTGCTTGGTCAGAGGTCGCCCGCCGCGGAGGCGCGGAGGCCCGAGAACCGCCTGAGGCCCAGAACCCAGGTCAGTCCGCCTCGCCACCCGCGGTGACATCCCCGGGCCGCGGCGGCGCCGGATCCCAGTGCACCAACTCCCACCCGCTGCCGTTCGCCGCCAGCACCACGACCCCCGTGTTCCCCAGGTACGCCGCTTCCGCGGTGTCCCCGATCAGGGCGGCCGCGCCGAGTCGGATCGCGGCGCCGTGGCTGACCAGCACGACCGTGCCGGTGGCCGACGAGGTGATCTCGTCGACGGCCGCGGCGAACCGGGCGCGCAGCTCCTTGGCGGACTCGCCGCCGGGTGGGCGGGCGTCGAGGTCGCCGCGCTCCCAGGCCGCGTAGACCTGCTCGAACCGCTCCCGGGCTTCGAGGTCGGAGCGGTTCTCCAGGTCGCCGACGAAGATCTCGTGGGCGCCGTCGACGACCTGGACGTCCAGGCCGAGGGCGGCGGCGACGGGGGCGGCGGTCTGCTGGGCGCGGGTGGCCGTGGAGGCGTGCACGGCGACGATGCGGTCGCCGACGACCGGGTCGACCTTCAGCCGCTCGGCCAGCGCGGCGGCCTGGGCGTGCCCCAGGTCGGTGAGCGGCGCGCCGGGCGGGCGGGTGTCCAGGGCGTGGGCCACGTTGGCGGCGGTCTGGCCGTGGCGGACCAGGACCAGGCGCTGCCCGCTCATCGCCCGGCCTCGCGGGGCCCGAGGCGGCGTGCCGATGATGGGCTCATGCCCGGGTCCCCGCGCGCAGCCCGGCCAGCCACTCCTCGGCGGCGCGGAAGCCGTCGGCGTCGGGGTCGCCGAAGGGGGCCGGGGCCGGGTCCGCGGCGTCGGTGGCTCCGTTGCCGGCCCGGGGATAGGAGCCCAGGTAGCGGACCTTGTCGCAGCGGCGGTGCAGCGCGGCCAGCGCCTCGCCCATCGCCGGCTCGCTGACGTGGCCGGTGCAGTCGAGGTGGAACCAGTACTCGGCGTGGCGGTCCTTCAGCGGCCGCGACTCGATGCGGGTGAGGTCGATGCCGCGCATGGTCAGCTCGGTCAGCAGGCCGAGCAGCGCGCCCGGGCGGTTCTGGGTGGTGGCGGCCAGCGTCGTCCGGTCGCGCCCGGTCACGGCCGGGGGCCGGGTGGGCCGGCCGACCAGGGCGAACCGGGTGATCGCGCCGCGGTTGTCGGCGACGTCGTCGTGGAGCGCGGTGAGGCCGTGCGTCTCCCCCGCCAGCGGGGCGGCGATCGCGGCGTCGAACTCGCCCCGCGCGACCTGCGCCGCGGCCTCCGCCGTGGACGTCGTGGTCAGCACCTCCGCGCCGGGGAGGTGCTCGGCGATCCAGCCGCGGGTCTGCGCGATGCCGTGCGGGTGCGACGCCACCGACCGCACGTCGTCGACCGTTCGCCCCGGCCGCACCAGCAGGGCGAAGCGCACCGCCAGCACCGCCTCCCGCAGGATGACCAGCGGCGGGTCCTCCACGAGGCCGTCGAGCACGGCGGGCACCGCGCCCTCCACCGAGTTCTCGATCGGCACGCACCCGGCGTCGACGTCGCCGTCGCGGACCGCGGCCAGCACGGCCAGGCTTCCGGCCAGGGGGACCATCTCGGCGCCGGAGGCCTCCGGGAGCGACCGCAGCGCCTGTTCGGTGAACGTGGCGTGCGGCCCGAGGAACGCGATGCGGGACACGCCCCGACCCTATGCGTTGGGCCGCGCGGAGCCGGCCGCCCCCGTTCGCCGACGGTCACGGGCCCGATAGCGCCTCTGCGTAGAAGTGCGCATCACCCGATCCGGTGGTCGCCGTAACCTGCCTCGCATGGTGGGGGTGTCCAGTCGGTTACGTCAGGTGGTCGGGGCCGTGCTCGGGGTGTTGGTCCTGCTCTCGATCGCGGCCTGCAGCACGACCGTGCCGGGCCGGGCCACGGCCGCGCTCCCGCGCGACGGCGAGCCGCCGCTGAACGCCGCCCCCGCCCCGCCGGACCCCGAGGACATCATCCAGGCGCCCGAGGACGGGCGGAGCCTGGAGGCGCACCGGATCGCCGCGGCCACCCCGATCATCCCGGCGATCTTCCCCGACCGCACGGAGTACTGCTTCCCCGAGGGCGCCTTCTTCAGCACCGAGGCGATCGAGGGGCTGTACTTCACCGAGGGCACGGCCAAGCCGATCCTGGACAAGTACGGGTTCGCCTCCGGGTGGGGCGAGTGCCAGCAGGACGTGGACGACCGGGGCACGCTGGCGCTGTCGGTGGAGCTGTCCGACCCGGCGTCGGCGCGGGCCGCGGCCGACGAGCTGGCCAAGGCCGGCCAGGACTTCGACGAGCGCACCAGCACCGTGCTCGACGGCTACCCGGTGCAGACCAGCAGCGACGCGACCAACGACACGGTGGAGATCTGGGCGCCGGTGGGCCGGATGCTGGCCTACGTCTACCACACGGCGCCCTCCGGGCAGGCCCTCGACGGCGCGACCCGGCTGATCACCGAGCACACCCGCCTGCTGGAGGCGTTCACCCCGACCCCGCAGGCCGAGCTGCCGAACCTGCCGATCGACCCGGCCGGGCTGATCCCGCGGATCGTCAAGCTGCCCGGCGAGATCCAGAAGGGCACCGGCCCCTACGAGCTGGAGGCCTACCTGCGGCTCGCGATCGACGCCAAGGCCGAGCGCGACCTGCTGGCGGACAACGGGTTCGAGTCGATGTACTACGTGACATCGGGCGACGAGGAGAACAGCTACTCGGTGTCGCTCTACAAGTTCCCCGGCTCGGCGCAGACCAACGTCGTCTACGACGGGTTCGCGCGGCTGGAGGAGGAGGCGTTCGGGGGGACGCCGTTCGAGCTGCCGTCCATCCCGGACGCGCCGTGCTTCGTCTTCGACGGCGGGTACGCCGGGACGCCGTCGTTCTACCAGCGCTGCTACGTCGGCTTCGGCGGGTACCTGGCCAGCGTCGACGTGGGCGGGCTGGACGCGGCCGACGACACGGCCAAGATGGACGAGCTGCTGCCCGAGCAGCGCGACCTGATCAGGGGCTGACCGGGGCCGATTCGACCGTTCGGGGGGACGGGACGATGGTCAGGTGGGGATGCGTCCGGCGCGGCGCGCGCTGGGGCACGGCGATGGCGATCGGTCTCGTGGCGCTGGCCGCGTGCGCGGCGCCGGTGCCCGGCCGGGCGATGCCGGTGGACGTCGTCGCGGTGCCCGTGGCGCCGGGCGAGCCGGCGCCGGGGGTGGTCCCGCCGCCGGCGGACTTCACCGGCCGGCTGCTGGAGTCGCTGCGCCTCGCCCCGGTGACGCCGGTGGTGCGGGAGGTCCTCCCCGGCTCCGAGAGCGGCTCCTGCTCACCGATCGGCGATCTCGCCGAACCGGGGATCGTGGAGCGGAGCGGCAACTTCCCGGTCGGCACCGTGACGCCCATCCTGCAGAAGTACGGCTACGTCGCGGGGTGGCGATCGTGCGCGACGCGTGGCCCGTTCGTCGCCACGGTCGTGCTGTCGCTGGAGATGGCCGACCCCGCGGCGGCCCGGGCCACCGCGACAGAGCTCGCCGCGGCGTCGCTGCAGTCGGGCGAGCAGCAGACCACGGTCCTCAACGGCGCCAGAGCCCAGCTCTCCGACGTCGACGACGAGCAGTACGTGCAGGTCTGGATGCCGGTGGGGCGGGTGGTGAGCCTCGTCGCCCACCAGGCCGCGAGTGCCGTCGCGCTCCACGAGGCGACCCGACTGGCCGAGATCCACGCCCGCCTGCTCGCCACGTTCCGCCCGACCCCGCGGACCGAAGTGGCCGCGCTGCCCGCCGACCCGCTGGGCCTGGGGTCGCTCACCGCACCGGTGCCCGGCGACAGCGCGATCGGCGGCGGGCCGTACGACCTGGCCACGACCCTGCACACGGTGGCCGACCCGGTCGCCGACCGCGCGCTGCTCACCGCGAACGGCTACACGGGCTCGTACCGGCGCAGCTCGGTGCTGCGCGTCGTGGACCGCGACGTCAGCTACCGCGTCGTGCTCGACGCGTTCGCGGGCCCGGCGCAGGCCGAGGCCGTGAAGGCGCGGCTCGTCGCGCTGGAGGCCGCCGAGCGCGGTCGCGGCCAGTTCGCGGTGCCGGTGATCCCGGACGCCACCTGCTACGCCTCCGACCTCACCCTGGAGGGCGCCTCGCGCTACACCCAGCGCTGCTTCGTCTCCCGCGCCGGCTTCGTGGCCACCGTCGAGGTCGACGGGTTGACGGCGCCCGACGACGTCGTGGCGATCACCGGGGTGCTGGCCGCGCAGGTCGACCTGATCGACGGCTGAGGTGGACGCCGCCGCGCCGCCGTCGGGGTCGACAGCGCCGCCACGGAGCGCCTCGTGGCGAGCCGGCGCGACCTGGTGGTCGGCTGGCCGCTCCGCGAGCCGGTCAGGCCAGCAGCCCCAGCCCGGCCAGCTCGTCGGCCGGCAGCGGGCCCGGGTCGGCCCCGCAGCGCGACAGCCGCCCGCGGACCCCGCCGACCGCCTCCGGCGAGAGCCCGCCCAGCTCCGCGGTCAGCGCCGCGGTGTCGGTGCTCTCCAGCGCGGCGGCGACGTCGCCGTCGCCGAGCGCCCTGGCCACCGCGACCAGCAGGTTGAGGATGCCGTGGCGGTGCGGGTCGGTCGTGCGCACCAGCTGGCGCAGACCCAGGGTGGTGAACCCTCGGCCGGACGCGGCCGCGATCCGCACGAACTGCTCGACCTGCGCCACGCTCGGCACGTCCGAGGGCCGCGGCCCGCCGCAGCGCAGCTTCGGCGCGCAGCCGTGCTCGGCGACCCGGCGCACGGCGTCCAGCCAGGCCCTGGTGAGCCCCTCGTCGTCGCCGAGCGGGCGGCGCGGCTCCACGACCGCCACGACGTCCTCGGGCACGAACTCCGAGACCCGCTCCAGCCAGACCGCGTCCACGTCCGGCGGGGCCGCCGTCTCGATGGTGCGCGGGGCCAGCAGCGCCGTGCGGGAGAACACGGTCGACAGCGCCTTCGGCACCGCGCCGAGCCCGGTGTCGACCACCAGCGACAGGTCGACCGGGCGGGCGGGCGCGGCCCGCGCCAGCTCGGTGACCAGTGCGGGGAGCCGGGACACCGGGCAGGCCAGGTGGCCGACCAGCTCGCCGTGCCGCCCGTCCCTCGCCTCCAGGTGGCGGGCCACCACCGCGTCCACACCGGGTGCGCCGGCCCGGGACGACAGCAGGCTCGTGTCGTCCACCAGCCGGGAGAACAGGGGAGGGATTGCCCAGGCGTCCGCTCCTGCCTCCGTCATCACGGTCGATGACGCTAACCGGTTGCCGAACGTGGCCTGACAACGGCCCGCTGGACACGCCACGTACCGGACTATAACTTAGCCTTACCTAATACGGAGGTGACCGCGTTGGGACGCAGCCGACTGCGACGCCCGTCCGCCCCCACCGACCCCGAGCGCGCGCGCAGCATCGCCGCTCGCGGCGGCACAGCATCGCTGGTCGCGACGGGTGAGGCGGCCGTGGCCCCGCTCGTGCACCAGGTCCGGGCCGACGGCTCGGCGATCCTGCTGTTCGCCGACGACGAGCCCGTCGTCGAGCGCATCCGGCGGGGCGCGGGCAGCTACACGGCGATGCTGGAGCTCACCGACACCGCCCCGGTCGACCTGCGCCAGCCGGTCAGGGGGCTGCTCTGGGTGACCGGCCGGCTGTGGCTGCCCGAGCCGGGGACCGCGCGCCGGTTCGCCCTGCAGGTCGCCGACGCGAACCCGCACCACGACCTGCTCCGGCTCGGCCACGGGGCCACCCTGGTGCGGCTCGACCCCGACTTCGTCGTGCTCTCCGACGCCGAGGGCAGCGCCGCGCTGGCCCCCGTCGAGCTGGCCGCCGCCCGGGCCGACCCCTTCTGCCGCGGTGAGCGCGGCCTGCTCGCGCACATGGAGAAGTGCCACCCCGAGACGCTGGTCGCACTCGCCCGGCACCTGCCCGCCGCGCTGCGCGAGCGGGCCGACGCGACGGTGCGCCCACTCGGGCTCGACCGGCTCGGCCTGCGGCTGCGCGTCGAGACCCCGTACCGCGACCACGACGTCCGGCTCCCGTGGGAGACCGCCCCGACGTCGCTGTCGGAGCTGTGGGTGCAGCTGCGGCAGCTGATCGGGCTCACCGCGCCGGACGCGGAGCGACCGGCCGTCTAGCGCGCGCTGATCGGCGACAGGCCCTCGCGCACCCGGGCGGTGACCCGGCGCTCGGCGACGAACGAGGCGATCGGGACCGTGCCGGCGAGCAGGATGACCAGCGCGTCCAGCGGCTTCCACCGGCCCCGCTCGGCCAGCAGCAGCGTGCACACGATGTAGACCATGTACAGGAAGCCGTGCGCGACCCCGACGACCGCGACGGGGCCCGGGATGTCGAAGAAGTACTTCAGCGGCATGGCCACGAACACGAGCGCGATCAGCCCGATGCCGGTGACCCACGCCGCGACGCGGTAGTTGCGCAGTGCGGTCTCGACGGACACGGGCGGGCCTTTCGTGGGAGCGGGGATCAGCCGGCGGCGTCGCGCGCGGCGAGCGCGGCCAGCATCCGGTTGTACTCGGCGAGCGCCGGGCTCTCCTCGTCGGTGACCGGGTCGACCCGGTACGAGGCGGGGCGCGGGCCGAACGGGGACGGCTCGGCGGGAGCGGGCGGCGGCTCGGCCGGCGCCGGCTCGACCACACCGTCGGCGGCGGCCCCCTGCTCGCGCTCGCGGGCCAGGTCGGCCGCGGCCATGCGCAGGAACCGGAACCACATGTAGCCGAAGAACAGCGCGAAGACCGGCCACTGCAGCCCGTAGCCGACGTTGAGCGCCGAGCCCATCGCCGATCCGGCACGGTCCCACTGCCAGGCCGCGAGCAACCCGCAGGTGATCATCGCGCCGAGGGTGAGCACGTGCCAGAAGATCCACCGTGGGGAGAGGATCAGCTGCCGCACGAGCCCACGATACGCGCCCGGTACCGTCGGCGACCGTGTCCCGGTCCACCGCCACGACCCTCCGGAGCTGGCTGGTGCCGCCCGCCCCGGACACGCCCGTGATCACCGACCCGCGCACCCGCCGGCTGGTCGCCACCGAGGTCATGGTGGTGCTCACGGTCACGCTGGGCCTGTCCGCCCTGCGCAGCGCGCTCAGCCTGCTCGACGCGCTGCTCGCGCCGGTGCCGCTGAACGAGCAGACGGTGGCGCTCAACGCCCCCGCCGCTCAGGCCGACCTCGTCGACCTGGCCGTCCAGCTGGTCCGGGTGCTGCAACTGGTCGGCTGGGGCGCGCTGGGCGCCTACCTGCTGGTGCGCGGCGGGATCGCGCTGCGCGCCGTCGGCCTGGACCGCACCCGACCCGGCCGCGACGCCGCGGGCGCCGCCGGGCTGGCCGCGCTGATCGGGGTGCCCGGGCTGGGCCTGTACCTGGTCGCGCAGGCGATCGGCGTGAGCGTCACGGTGCAGCCGTCCGTGCTCGACGACACGTGGTGGCGGACGCCCGTGCTGCTGCTCTCGGCCGCGGCGAACAGCTGGGCCGAGGAGCTGGTGATGGTCGGCTACCTGCTGACCCGGCTGCAGCAGCTGGGCTGGTCGCCGAACCGGGCCCTGCTGGCCCAGGCCCTGCTGCGCGGGGCCTACCACCTCTACCAGGGGCTGGGCGGGTTCGTCGGGAACGTGGTGATGGGGCTGGTGTTCGGCCGGGTGTGGCAGCGGACGAACCGGCTGTGGGCGCTGGTCGGCGCGCACGCCCTGATCGACATCGTGGCGTTCGTCGGCTACGCCCTGCTGGCCGGCGTCGTCCCCTGGCTCCCCTGACTCCCCCGACCCCCCGGACTCCCCTGACTCCGACGCCCCGACCTCGCGCGTCCTCGCAGCGTCGGCGTTGACGTCGCAGCGCGCCGGCGGGTTGTGAGGACACCGCTGGCTCTGATCCGAAAATTAGGTCGGGGACGGGCAGGCGGGAGCACCGGCTGGGCAAAGGGCTGGTGCCGGGCCGGGAACGGGCGAGCTGGAGGTGTCAGGCAGCAGGCTTGACGGTGACGGTGTAGCCC
>NZ_JAHDTH010000151.1 GCF_018531445.1 Pseudonocardia lacus | reverse complement strand
AGGACCTCCTGGGGTTGTGTGTGGGTGCCGTCAGACAGCTCCACACCACACCGGGAGGTCCTCGCCTATCAAGATCAGCTAGATCGTGTCGTCACATGATCTCGACCAACGTCTCCGGTCAGTACAGTTAGCGGTCGTTAACCACGTTAGCGTCCGTTAACGGGGGGCACCAGGGGTCGGCCCCGGGGAGCGATCAGTGGGACTGGCCCCGGCTGGGGGTGCCCCGCGGGTCGGTGGGGGCGTGCCCGCCGCGCCGGTCGGCACCGCCGCCGCGCGGCCCGCCCTGCTGCGGGCGGGGTCCTTGCTGGCCGGCGCCGGGGGGCGGCGGCTGGTTGGGGTCGATCGGCTTGATGACGCCGGTGGTCGGGCCACCCGGAGGGCCCTGCGGGTGGAACCGCTGGCGCGGGCCGGTGCCCTCACCCGGGCGCACGACCGGGATCCCGCGCGGCGCGGTGACCGGGTCCTCCCTGGCGTCCTCGTCGCGGACGGGGCGGGCGTCCTGCGGGCCGCGGGGCAGCGGCGTGATCACCGTGGTGGCCTCGCCCTGCTCGCCCTGCTTCGCCGGCTGCGGGGCCTGCGGCGCCTGCGGGGCGTTGCGCGGACGCACCGCCGGCATCCCGCCGGAGGCCGTGCTCGTGACGGGCGCGGTCACGTTCTCCATGCCGCGGCCGGCGTCGTCGCGGCGCGGCTGCGGGCCCGCCCCGGCCAGCAGCGCGTCGACGACCATGCCGAGCCGGTCGAGCTCGACGCGCAGCGCGCCGACCGCGGACCGGTCGAACTGGCCGCGCTGGATCTGGTCGAGCCCGTTGCCCAGCGCGGTGAGCGGGCCGTGCAGCTCGTGCCCGGCCGCGGCGAGGCGGTGCTGCGCGCCGCGGGCCTCCTCCAGGCGGCCGAGCAGGGCGTTCATCGTCTCGGCGAGCCGGGCGACCTCGTCCTGACCGGTCGGCTCCGGCAGGGGGCGCTCCGGGTCGGCCGCGGCGGCGGCCTGCGCCCGCACCGCCTCCACCGCGCCGAGCGGCTGGCCGGCGAACAGGTAGAAGACCAGCCCGGCGACCACGATGAGGATCGGGACCGCGATGAGCACGTCGAACGTCAGCGTCTCCGACACCGCCTGCTGGGCCGTGGCGTCGAGCCGGTCCTCCAGGGAGGTGCCGACGAGGAAGATCAGCCCGATGCCGGAGAGCACCAGGACGACCGCCATGACCACGGCGGCGGTGAGCGTAGCCGCGACGCGCGCGCCGATCCGTGCACCGAGCCCGCCGGGCGCCCCCACCATGGCAAGAGCGTAACGACATCCGTCGCGGCCATGAATACCGCGCGACCGTCGACGCGTTACGAACCATTAACCGCGCGCTACGCTGCGGCGATGGCCACCGCCGGGGCCGCCGGCCCGACCCGGCGCCAGCAGATCCTCACCGTCGCCGCGCAGCTGTTCGCCCGGCGCGGCTTCCACGGGGTCAGCATCGCCGACCTCGGGGCCGCGGTGGGCATCAGCGGGCCGGCCCTCTACCGGCACTTCCCCGGCAAGGAGGCGCTGCTCACCGAGCTGCTGGTGGGCATAAGCGAGCACCTGCTGGCCGGCGGTCGGGCGATCGCGGCGGCGTCGGCCGACCCCCGCGAGGTGCTCGCCGAGCTGGTCCGGTTCCAGGCCGACTTCGCCCGCCGCGAGCCGGAGCTCATCGTCGTGCAGGACCGCGACCTGGCCAACCTGCCGGCGCCGGAGCGCCGTCGGGTGCGCCAGCTGCAGCGCACGTACGTCGAGATCTGGGTCGACACGCTGCGCGCCGTCCACCCGGGCCTGCCCGACGAGTCCGCCCGGACCGCCGCGCACGGCGCGTTCGGCCTGCTGAACTCCACCCCGCACGCCGGCCCGGGCGACGACGCCGTCGCCGCGCTGCTCGCCCACATGGCCCTGACGGCCCTCACCACGCTCCCCGCACCCACCCCGCCCTGACCGCGCGATCCCGCGCCGGATGCCTGGCGTACGTGAACGATTCAGGGGACGATCTGACGACCAGTCGTTCCCAGCGGTGCGGGCGGCTCCACCTGCAGCAAGGGAGGCGCCCGTGACCATCCAGGACCGCAGCACCGACGCCGTCCCCGAGCTGCTGGCCCCGGAGTCGCTCGCCGCGCACGCCGGCGTCGTCTCCGAGCGCACCCACGAGGCCCTGCGCGCCGACATCCGCCGGCTCTCCACGATGCTCGGGCAGACCCTGGCCCACCACGGCGGCCCCGAGCTGCTGGAGCTGGTCGAGCAGGTCCGCGGGCTGTCGCGGGCGGCGGTGGCGGCCGGCGACGACACCGGCGTCACGGCCCTGCTCCGCGGCCTGGACGCCGGCACCGCGGTGTCGCTGACCAGGGCGTTCTCCCAGTACTTCCAGCTGGCCAACATCGCCGAGCAGCGGCATCGGGCGCGCGAGCTGGCCGCGGCGCACCCGGAGGGCCGCGGCCGGTTGCACCGGCTGCTGCAGCGCCTGGCCGCCACCGCCGACCCGGCCGAGGTGCGCGACGCGCTGGCCCGCACCGAGCTGCGGCCGGTCTTCACCGCGCACCCCACCGAGTCGTCGCGCCAGTCGGTGCTGGCGATCCTGCGCCGGGTCGCCGACGCCCTCGACCGCGGCGTCCCCGACGAGTCGCTGGCCGCGCTGGTCGACCTGCTCTGGCAGACCGACGAGCTGCGCCCGGGCAAGCCGACCGTGGCCGACGAGGCCAGGGCGATCGGCTGGTACATGGAGCAGCTGGGCACCCGGGCCGTGCCCGACCTGCTGGGCGAGTTCGAGCGCGAGGTGCGCGCGGCCGGGTTCGCCGTGCCCGACGGGACCGGCCCGCTGGTGCTGGGCTGCTGGGTCGGCGGCGACCGCGACGGCAACCCGAACGTCACCCCGGCGGTCACCCGCGAGGTGCTGGAGCTGTACTCGGACCGGGCGATCCGGATCCAGGAGGACCTGGTCGAGGAGCTGGTCGGCGAGCTGTCGCTGTCGACGCGGGTCGTCGGGGTGTCGGAGGAGCTGCGCGCGTCGCTGGCCCGCGACCGCCGCGCCCTGCCCGAGGTGCACGACCGGTTCGTCCGGCTCAACGCGCACGAGCCGTACCGGCTGAAGCTGTCCTACGTGCGGGCCCGGCTCGCGAACACCCGCACCCGGCTGCGCGAGCGCACGGCGCACGTGCCCGGGCACGACTACCTGGGCCCGCACGGCTACCTCGCCGACCTGACCGTGCTCGACCGCTCCCTGCGCGCCCACCTCGGCGCCCGGATCGCCGACGGCACGCTGGCCAGGGCGCTGCGCAGCGCCCGCGCGCTCGGGCTGCACCTGGCCGAGCTGGACGTGCGCGAGCACAGCCAGCGCCACCACGACGCGCTCGGCGCCGTCTACGACGCCCTCGGCGAGCTGGACAAGCCCTACGCCGAGCTGACCAGGGCGGAGCGCACCGCGCTGCTGGCCGCCGAGCTGGACAGCGGGCGCCCGCTCATCCGCCGCCACTACGGGCTGCCCGACGGCGCCGCGGACGTCCTGGCGACGTTCGACATGCTGCACGACGTCCAGCACGAGTTCGGCCGCGAGGTCGCCCGCACCTACATCGTGTCGATGTGCCGGGGCGTGGACGACCTGCTGGCCGTCACGGTGCTGGCCCGCGAGGCGTTCATGGTGGAGCTGAAGCGCGACCCGCGCAGCTCGCTCGACCTGGTGCCGCTGTTCGAGACGGTCGAGGAGCTCGGCCAGGCCGGCCCGCTGCTCGACGAGCTGCTGTCGGTGCCGGGCTACCGCCGGCAGGTGCGCAACCGGGGCGACCTGCAGGAGGTCATGCTCGGCTACTCCGACTCGAACAAGGGCGCCGGCATCACCACCTCGCAGTGGGAGATCCACCGCGCGCAGCGCCAGCTGCGCGACGTCGCGGCGAAGCACGGCGTGCGGTTGCGGCTGTTCCACGGCCGCGGCGGCTCGGTCGGGCGCGGGGGCGGGCCGGCCGCCGAGGCGGTGGCGTCGGCGCCGTTCGGCTCGGTCGACGCCACCATGAAGATCACCGAGCAGGGCGAGGTCATCTCGGACAAGTACTCGCTGCCGGCGCTGGCCCACGACAACCTGGAGATCATGCTGGCGGCGGTGCTGGAGGCCACGCTGCTGCACCAGTCGTCGCGCTGGGACGACGCCACCCTGGACCGCTGGGACGAGGCCATGACGGTCGTCTCGGACGCCGCCCGGGCCGCCTACCTGGAGCTCGTCGGGCGGCCGGGACTGCCGGAGTTCTTCGCCGCGGCCACCCCGGTCGACGAGCTGGGCGAGCTGAACTTCGGCTCCCGCCCGTCGCGGCGCCCCGGCAAGGGCGCCCCCACCCTCGATGACCTGCGGGCGATCCCGTGGGTGTTCGGCTGGACCCAGACCCGGATGGTGGTCCCCGGCTGGTACGGCCTGGGCAGCGGGCTGCTGGCGGCCAGGGAGGCCGGCTACGGCGACGTGCTCGACGAGATGCGCCGCTGGGCGTTCTTCACGAACCTGCTGGGCAACGTGGAGATGACCCTGGCCAAGACCGACCTGCGGATCGCCGGGTTCTACGTCAGCGAGCTGGTCGACCCGGCCCTGCACCCGATCTTCGACGACATCACCGCCGAGCACGCCAGCACCCTGCGCGAGGTCCTGCGCCTCACCGGCAGCCCGACGCTGCTGGCCCGCCACCCGGTGCTGCGCAACACGCTCGCGGTGCGGGCGTCCTACCTGGAGCCGTTGCACCACCTGCAGGTCGAACTGCTGGCCCGGCGGCGGGGCACCACCGACCCGGACCCGGACCTGCGGCGGGCGCTGTCGCTGACGGTGAACGGGATCGCGGCGGGGCTGCGCAACACCGGCTGAGCCATTTTCGTTGGATTGTTCAACAAGCCCTTTGCTCCAACGGCCTCGTGTCGTACCGTAGGTGACGGCAGTGTTCCAGGTCACCTTCGGAGGCAGCGGCATGGGGAGCGGGTGGGACGTCGACCGTTCGCGGAGCTGTCCGGGGCCGGCGGCTCTGTGACGCTGTGGCGATGGACCTGAACTCCGATCTCGGCGAGTCGTTCGGCCGGTGGGTGCTCGGCGACGACGAGTCGATGCTCGAACTCGTGACCTCGGCGAACGTCGCCTGCGGCTTCCACGCGGGCGACCCGTCGACGTTGCGGCGCACCTGCGCCTCGGCCGCCGTACGGGGGGTGGCGGTCGGGGCGCAGGTGGGGTACCGGGACCTGGCCGGCTTCGGGCGGCGGTTCATCGACGTGGCGCCGGCCGAGCTGGCCGCCGACGTCGTCTACCAGATCGGGGCGCTGGACGGGATGTGCCGGGTCGCCGGCACGTCGGTCCGCTACGTCAAGCCGCACGGCGCGCTGTACAACACCGCGGTGCACCACACGGCGCAGGCGCGGGCCGTCGTGGAGGCCGTCCGTGATTACGACGACTCGCTGCCCGTGCTGGGGCTGCCGGGGTCGGAGCTGCTGCGGGTGGCCGAGGCGGCGGGGCTGCGGACCGTGCGGGAGTTCTTCGTCGACCGCGGCTACACCCCGCAGGGCACGCTGGTGCCGCGCGGCGAGCCGGGCGCCCTGCTGCACGACGCCGACGAGGTCGCCGAGCGGGTGCTGCGGATGGTGGGCGCGGGCTCGGTGGTCGCGGTGGACGGCAGCGAGGTCGCGGTGCGCGCCGAGTCGGCCTGCGTGCACGGCGACTCGCCGGGAGCGGTCGACATGGCGCGCGCGGTCCGCGAGCGGCTGGAGGCGGCCGGGGTGCCGCTGCGTTCCTTCGTGGCGGACGGCATCGGGGACACCTCCGGAGACACCGCGTGAAGGTGCTGCCCTGCGGCGACGCGGCCCTGCTCGTCGACGTCGACGACCTGGGCGAGGTGCTCGCGCTGGCCGACGCGCTGCGCGCGGACACCCCGGCGGGCGTGCTGGACGTCGTGCCGGCCGCGCGGACGGTGCTGCTCACCGTCGTCCCGGGCACCGACCTGGCCGAGGTCCGCCGGGCGGTGCTGGAGCTGCGGGTCGGGCCGGGGGCCGCGCCGCCCGACGGGGAGACCGTGGAGATCGGGGTGCACTACGACGGCCCCGACCTCGACGAGGTCGGCGAGCTGACCGGCCTCGGCCGCGACGGCGTCGTCGAGGCGCACACGGGGCGGCCGTGGCGGGTGGCGTTCGGCGGGTTCGCCCCCGGCTTCGCCTACCTGGTCGACGGCGACCCCCGGCTCGACGTGGCCCGCCGCGCCGAGCCGCGGACGACCGTGCCGGCCGGCTCGGTGGGGTTGGCCGGCGAGTTCAGCGGCGTGTACCCACGGTCATCACCCGGTGGCTGGCAGCTGATCGGGCGCACCGATGCGACCCTGTGGAGCATGGAGGACGGGGCCCTGCTGCAGCCCGGGGGTCGGGTGCGGTTCGTGGAGGTCAGGTGACCGGGCGCGCCGTGGAGGTGCTGTCCGTCGGGCCGCTGGCGCTGGTCGAGGACCTGGGCCGGCCGGGGTTCGCGGCCACCGGCGTCGGGCGCTCCGGGGCCGCCGACCGCGCCGCCCTGCGGCTGGCCAACCGGCTCGTCGCCAACCCGGAGCGCGCCGCCGGCATCGAGGTCACCTTCGGCGGCCTCGCGGTGCGGGCCACCGCCCGGCACACGGTCGCCCTGGCCGGCGCCGCCGCCCCCGCCGACGTCGACGGCACGCCGGTCGGCCACCACTGCCTCGTCGACCTGCGCCCCGGCCAGGTGCTGCGCCTCGGCGTTCCGCCGACCGGCCTGCGCAGCTACCTGGCCGTGCGCGGCGGCATCGCCGTCGAGCCGGTGCTCGGCTCGCGCAGCACCGACGTGCTCGGCGAGCTCGGGCCGCCCCGGCTCGCGGCCGGGCAGGTGCTGCCGGTCGGCCCCGAACCCGACGACCTGCCACTGGTCGATGTCGCCCCGGTGGCCGAGCCGCCGGGCGGACCGGTCACGCTGCGCGCGATCCCCGGCCCGCGCGCCGACCGCGTCGCCGACCTGTCCGTGCTCACCTCGACGGCCTGGACGGCGTCCAGCCGCAGCGACCGGGTCGGCATGCGCCTGGAGGGCGGCCGGCTCGACTGGGCCGACGGCGGGGAGATCCCCAGCGAGGGCATGGTCCGCGGCGCGGTCCAGGTGCCCTCCGGCGGCGAGCCGGTCGTGTTCCTGGCCGACCACCCCCTCACCGGGGGGTACCCGGTCGCCGCCGTCGTCGTCGACGCCGACGTCGACCGGGCCGCGCAGGTGCGCCCCGGGCAGGCCGTGCGCTTCCGGTTCGTCGATCCACCGTGGAGGGACCGCTGATGACCGTGACCGAGCTGATCCCGGAGCAGGCCAGAGACCGGTTCGCCCGCGGCCTGGTCACCCCGACCGCGGGCTGGTGCCCCGGCTGGGCGCAGGCCAACCTGATCGCCGTCCCCCGCGCCCTGGCCTGGGACTTCCTGCTGTTCGCCCAGCGCAACCCGAAGCCGTGCCCGGTGCTGGACGTGCTGGACGCGGGGGCGACCGACGGCCCGCTGCTCGACGGCGACATCCGCACCGACATCCCGCTGTACCGGGTCTACGTCGAGGGCGAGCTCGTCGAGGAGACCGGCGACGTCACCGGCTGGTGGCGCGACGACCTCGTCGGGTTCCTGATCGGCTGCAGCTTCACCTTCGAGCGGGCGCTGGTGGCGGCGGGCGTGCCGGTGCGCCACGTCGAGCAGGGCGTCAACGTGCCGATGTACCGCACGAACCGGCGCTGCCGGCCGGCCGGCTGCGTCGGCGGGCCGCTCGTGGTGTCGATGCGGCCGGTCCCGCGGGCGCTGGTGCGGACGGCGGTGCGGGTGACCGCCGCCTACCCCGCGGTGCACGGCGCCCCGGTGCACGTCGGCGACCCCGCGGAGCTGGGCATCGCCGACCTCGACTCCCCCGACTACGGCGACCCGGTGCGCCTGGAGCCCGGCGACGTGCCGGTGTTCTGGGCGTGCGGGGTGACGCCGCAGGCGGCGGTGGTGGAGTCGCGCCCGCCGTTGGCGATCGCGCACGCACCGGGGCACATGCTGATCACCGACGTGCGGGACGACGACTACCGGGTCTAGACCGTCCGCTTCGCCCAGAAGTGCGGGCCGATCTGCACGGACTGGGTCAGCGTCACGCTGCCGAGCGGCCCGTTCTGCCCGAGGTGGAACTTGGTGTGGACGTTCTTCGTCGGCAGGGTGCCGCCCGGGCCGGAGACCGCGGTCGGGTGGAACCACTTCTGCCGGTCCGAGGTGAGGTCGCAGGGCTTCATCGCCACGTTGACCGAGTCGATCGCGGTCAGGCAGAGCGGCTTGCCGGCGTCGACGCTGGCCCGCAGCCGGTACTGGAAGGCGGGCTGCCCGCCGCCGGAGGAGACCGTGGAGACCTGCTGCCACTGGCCCCGCGGGCTGTTGGTGTCGGACTGCAGGAAGACTCCCGACCCGTCGGCGTTGAAGGCGGTCAGCACGAGGCCGTTGCCGACGCTGCCGCGGTAGACGAGCTCCTTGTCGCCCGGTGCCGCGTGGGCGGCCGCGGCGGTCATGCCGCCGATCCCGACGAGGCTCGCGGTGGCGATCAGCGTCGTGGCGAGGCGGCGGATGGTGGTGGACGTGCGCACTGGTGGGCTCCTGGTTGGTCGTCGTGCTGGTGGGAGCGAGTACACCGGCGCGCCGGCCGGGGTTCTGTGTCCAAGTACGGCCCGCGGAGGTGGAAAACGCAGCCGAGGTGGGCCGTGCTCGGCCCTCCGTGCGAGGCCTCACCGCCGCCGGGACAGACCCACCCCGACGAGGCAGACCACGCCGCCGACCACCGCCAGCACCGGCGGGAGCTCGCCGAGCAGCACCGCGGACATGACGATGGTGATCGGCGGGACGACGTAGGTGGTGACGCCGAGCCGCCCGGCGTCCATGCGGGCCAGTGCGTAGGCCCAGGTGCTGAACGCGAGCGCGGTGGGCACCGCGCCGAGGTAGACGACGCCGGCCGTGGCGGCGGCGGGCGCGGCGGCCACCTCGGCCACCAGCTGCGGGGTGAACGGCAGGCAGCAGACCGCACCGATCGCGCAGGCCAGGAACGTGACCTGCAGGCCGGGCAGCCGGCGCAGCACCGGCTTCTGGGCGAGCACGCCGATGGCGTAGGTGACCGCGGCGAGCACGCACAGCAGCACGCCGAGCAGGTCGGCGCTCTCCGCGTCGGCGGTGGCCGCTCCGACCAGCACGGCCCCGCCGAACGCGACCAGCGCGCCGATCACCAGCCAGCGCGGGAAGCCCTCGCCGAGCAGCAGGCCGGCGAACAGCGCGATGAGGATCGGGCCGATGTTGACCAGCATGGCCGTGGTGCCGGCGTCGACGGTCTGCTCGGCCCAGGCCAGCGCCACGTTGTAGATCCCGAACCAGGCGACCCCGCACAGCACGAGCAGCGCCCACTCGCGGCGCGTCGGGGCGACCCAGCGGCGGCTGACGAGCACGCCCGCGCCGAGCGCCAGCACCCCGACCAGCAACCGGCCCGCGGTGAGCGGGCCGGGGCCGTAGGCCTGCGCCGCCACGCGGATGACGACGAACGCCGACGCCCAGGCGAGGACGGTCACCGCCACGGCGACCACGGCGACCCAACGCCTGTCGAGCGGCGCGTCGGGGGCGGGCGGCGGGGTGGCCGGCTCGACGGGAGTGGTGGACAGGGCGTCGGACGGTTGATTCACGCCGACCACGGTAGCCCCGCCCGTGTTCGGAAATCACCGAATTTTCCCCGGTCTTGGACGCCTGCCTCCGACGAAAAACCGGTCAACTCGCCGAAAAATATTGCGGAGCGCGCACTATTGCGAGACGCGCAGATTTCGGTACCGTGGGAGTGTGTCCGGGCTCAGGGAGCGCAAGAAGCGGGCCACCCGCGAGGCGCTCAGCTGGGCGGCCGTGCGGCTGACCGTCGAGCGCGGCTGGGACGGCGTCCTGGTGGAGGACATCGCCGCGGCGGCCGGCGTGTCCCCGCGCACGTTCAACAACTACTTCTCCAGCAAGGCGGAGGCCATCGCCTTCCGCCACGCCGACCGATTCGCGCGGCTCGCCGACGTGCTGCGCGAACGCCCCGCCGACGAGCCGCTGTGGGACGCGGTGCGCGCCGCCACGCTCTCCGTGATCGACCCCCACGAGCAGCCGCCACCCGAGGGCTGGGTCGACGGTGTCCGCCTGATGACGGCGCACCCGGCGCTCGTCGCCGAGTTCGCCAAGGCGGCGGTGGACGGCGAGCAGGTGGTCGCCGACGCCGTCGCCGACCGGACCGGCGACCCGGACCCGATGTACCCGCGGCTGGTGGCCGCCGCGGTGACCGCGGCCAGCCGCATCGCGAGCGAGGAGTGGATGCGCTCGGCCGACGCCGGCCCGATCGGCCCGCTGGTGCTGGCCGCGCTCGACCGCTACGCGACCGGGCTGGCCACTCCGACCACCGGCTGAGCGCCGGACCGGTCCCGCACGACCACGGCCCCGACCGGGGCCCTGTTAGCCGTGCCCGCACGGGTGCGGCAGGAAGATCGAGGCGCGACGTGCCAGGTATGTCCACAGTGGACCACGACGTGATCGTGGTGGGAGCGGGCCCCAACGGCCTGCTCGCCGCCGGCGAGCTGACGCTGGCCGGGGTGCGCCCGCTCGTGCTCGACAAGCTGCCCGCCCCCAACCCGACCCCCAAGGCGAACGGCCTGGTCGGGCGGGTGTCGGAGGCCCTCGACCGGCGCGGGCTCTTCACCGCCCTCGGCGGCGTCGACCGGCCGCGGCCGATACCGCACTTCCAGTTCGGCGCCCTCGACCTCGACATGTCCGGGCTCACCGGCAACGCGCTGTACGCGCTGCCCGTCCCGCAGCTGCGGATGGAGCAGGTCCTCGCCGAGCGGGCCGCCGAGCTGGGCGTCCCGGTGCGCCGCGGGCACGAGGTCGTCGGCCTGGAGCAGGACGCCGACCGCGTGACCCTGCACCTGAGCACCCCGGACGGCGAGCTGTCACTCACCGCGCGGTACGTGGTGGCCGCCGACGGCGGGCGCAGCGCCGTGCGCAAGCTCTGCGGCATCGGCTTCCCCGGCATCACCGAGACCGACTTCGTCGGGCGCACCGGCCGCGTCGCGATCGACCCGCCGGTCGCCGTGCCCGGCACCGGCGAGCTGGACGTGCCGGGACTCGGACGGTTGCGGTCGGGGACCTTCCGGCGCACCGAGCGCGGGCTGTTCGCCTACGGGATGTTCCAGCCCGGCCTCTACTCGGTGGCCGCGTTCGAGTACGGCGGATCGGGCGACCCCAAGGCCGACGACTGGACCCGCGATGACATCGAACTACCCGAACTGGCCGCCGCCGTGGAACGGGTGCTCGGCGCCCCCGTCCCGCTCGGCGCGCCGCCGACCGGCGCGTTCGCCCAGGCGAGCACCGTCTCCAACTCGCGGCAGGCCGAGCGCTACCGGCACGGGCGGGTGCTGCTCGCCGGCGACGCCGCGCACGTGCACTCCGGCATGGGCGGCCCCGGCCTCAACCTCGGCATGACCGACGTGGTCAACCTGGGCTGGAAGCTTGCCGCCGCGGTCCGCGGCTGGGCCCCCGCCGACCTGCTGGACAGCTACCACCGCGAGCGGCACCCGGTCGGTGAGCGGGTGCTCATGCACAGCCGGGCGCAGACCGCGCTGATCGGCCCCGGCCCGCACATCACCGCGCTGCGCGAGCTCATGGACGAGCTGCTGGCGAACCCGGCGAACGTCCAGCACGTCTCCGACCTCATGTCCGGCGCCGACACCCGCTACGACATGGGGTCGACCGAGGACCACGACCTCACCGGCCGGTGGCTGCCCGACCTGCCCCTGGACACCGCGGCCGGGCCGACGCGGGTGGCCGAGGTGGCGCGGTCGGGGCGCCCGCTGCTGCTCGACCTCGGCGGCGGGCGGGCGAAGGTGGCGGCGGCCTGGGAGGACCGGGTGGACGTGCTCGTCGCCGCCACGCCGGAGGCCCCGGCGGGCGGGGTGCTGGTGCGGCCGGACGGGCACGTGGCGTGGGCCGGGGACGACCCGGACGCGCTGGAGGGGGCGCTGCGGCGCTGGTTCGGCGAACCGACCTGAGCGCCCGCCGGGGGCTCACGGGCCCGTCGCGGACCGGCCCCGCCCCTCCAACCACACCGCGAACCCGTCCAGCAGCCGCCCCAGCCCGAACTCGAACAGCGAGTCCAGGTCCATCGCGATCTCCGGCTCCTCGCCGATCGCGGTCAGCAGCGGGAAGCCACCCGCCGCGATCACCGCGTCGAAGGCGGGCTGGGTGGCGCGCATCCACTGGTCGGCGGTCAGGCCGGTGTCCTGCTCGGCGCGCACCTCGGACTCCAGGTTGACCGCGCACCCGCGGACGTAGCCGGCCACCGTCACGGCGGCGTGCATCATCGTCGTCCGGTCCAGGCCGAAGCCGTCGAACGCGCGCAGCAGGGCCTCCGTGTGCACCATGCCGTGCGGGACCTTCTGCGGGCGACTCATCGACATCAGCCCGGGCGCCCACGGGTGGCGCTGGTAGCCGGCCCACTGGGCGCGGGCGAGCAGCTCGACCCGGACCCGCCAGTCGGCCCCCGGCGGCGGCGTCGGGGGCGGGAACTCGGCGAACACCGCGTCCAGCATCAGCACCAGCAGCTCCTCCTTGCCGCGCACCCTGGGGTACAGCGACATGGTGGCCACGCCGAGCTCGGCGGCGATGCGGCGCATGGACAGCCCGGCCAGGCCGTCCTCGTCGGCCAACGCCGTCGCGACCGCCACCACCTGCTCGGTGCGCAGCTCCCGGAGGTCGGGGCGGGCCGGTGCCGCGGGGCGGGCCGGGCGGGGGGCGCGGCCGGGGCGGTCGACCACCACGGTGCCCACCCCGGGCACCGCCCGGACGAGCCCGTCGTCGCGCAGGTCGGCCAGCACCCTGGTCGCGGTGGCCAGCGCGACACCGTGCTCGGCGGCGATGCGCCGCGCCGAGGGGACCAGCTCCCCCGCGGCCAGCTGGCCAGAGGAGATCAGGTGGCGCAGGGCGTCGGCGATCTGCCGGTAGCGCGGGACGTCGGGCATCGGGCCTCCGTACTAGTACACCCGCCCCGGTGCGCTGCACGGACCCGGTCGTACTAGTACACCGAGTGGGCAGATCAGCATTCTTGCTGGCAATCCTTGGCGTGCCAGGCCACTGTACGTCGTACGGCAGCGAGCCGGACAGGGTGCGTACGGAGGGGGACCCGATGTCGGGGAAGACGGTTCTGGTCAGCGGCGCGGGCATCGCCGGATCGGCGGTGGCCTTCTGGCTGCGGCGCTTCGGCTTCGTCCCGACCGTCGTGGAGCGGTCGGCCGCGCCCCGCCCCGGCGGGCACGCGGTCGACCTGCGGGGCGCATCGAAGGACGTCGTGGAGCGGATGGGCCTGCTCGACGCCGTGCGGGAGCGCGCGCTGCACGAGCGCGGCATGGCGATGGTCGACGCGCGCGGGCGGCGCAGGGCCGAGATGCCGGCCGAGGCGTTCGACGGCCGCGGCGCCGTCGCCGAGATCGAGATCCTGCGCGGCGACCTCGCCGAGATCCTCGTCGCGGCCACCGGCGACGGCGTCGAGTACCGCTACGGCGACCACATCACGGCCCTGGAGCAGGACGCCGACGGCGTGCGGGTGCGCTTCGCCAGCGGCCGCGAGCAGCGGTTCGACCTGGTCGTCGGGGCCGACGGCAGCCACTCCGCCGTCCGGGCGCTGGTCTTCGGGCCGGAGGCCGACCACACGCACCCGCTGGGCGCCTACACCGCGCACTACAGCATCTCCGCGGAGCGGGCCACCGCCGACGGCCTCGACCGCGACGACTGGTTCGTCGTGCACAACGCCCCCGGCCGGCGGATGGTCGGCACCCGGCCGGACCGCGACGGCGGCGTCAAGGCGATGTACGTCCTGGGCGCCGACGGCGTCGACGAGGCGGTCCTGCGCGACCCGACCGCCCAGCGCGCCCTGCTGCACGAGCGCTTCGCCGGAATGGGCTGGCAGACCCCGGCGCTGCTGGCCGCGATGGACACCGCCGAGGACTTCTACTTCGACGCCTACACCCAGGTGAAGATGCCGACCTGGGTGGGCGGGCGGGTCGTGCTGCTCGGCGACGCCGGGTACTGCCCGTCGCCGGCCAGCGGGCAGGGCACGAACCTGGCGCTGGTCGGGGCCTACGTCCTGGCCGGCGAGCTGGCCGCGGCGGGCGGCGACCCGGCCGGCCTGGCGGCCTACGAGAGCGCGATGCGCGAGTACGTGGAGCGCAACCAGAAGCTCATGCCGGGCGGGGTCGGCGCGATGATCCCGAAGTCGGCGCCGGCGATCCGGATGGGCCACCTGCTCAACCGGGTCATGATGAGCAGGCCGCTGCGCCCGCTGGCCGCCCGCGCGTTCGCCGCCGAGGACCCGTTCACCCCGCGCGACTACGCCGCCGAGCCGACCAGCCCGACCCGCTGCACCTGACCCGCGCCTGCGCACACCCGGCAGCGCCGCGCACACCCCCGTGGGGCCGCGCACAGCCCGTGGCCGCCGCGCACAGTGCAGGGAATGTGCGCGGCGGCCGGCGGGTGTGCGCGGCCGATCAGTGCAGGGCGACGGCGGTCTGGGCGGCCGCGACCGCCAGGTGCCCGGAGGGGCGGCCGGCGGTGAGCACCCGGGGGCCCGACTCGGTGACCGCGATGGTGTGCTCGGTGTGCGCGGCGCGGGACCCGTCGACCGTGCGCAGCGTCCAGCCGTCGCGGTCGTGGTAGTAGCCGTCGCGCCCGCCGGCGGTCAGCATCGGCTCGATGGCGATCACCAGCCCGGGGCGCAGCCGCAGCCCGCGGCCGGGCCTGCCCTCGTTGGGCACGTGCGGGTCCTCGTGCATCTCCCGGCCGACGCCGTGCCCGCCGTGGTCGGCCAGCAGGCCGTAGCCGCCGGCCCGGCCGACGACGCCGATGGCGTGCGCGATGTCGCCCATCTTCGCCCCCGGGACGGCCGCGGCCACCCCCGCCGACAGCGCCCGCTCGCAGGTGTCGATCAACGCCTGGTCGGCCGGGTCGGCCCGGCCGACGACCGCGCTGAAGGCCGCGTCGGCGCACCAGCCGTCCAGGTGGACGGCGAGGTCGACGCTGAGCAGGTCGCCGTCGCGCAGGGCGTAGTCGTCGGGGATGGCGTGCACGACGGCGTCGTTGACGCTGGCGCAGATCACGCCCGGGTACGGCACGGGGGCGAAGCGCGGGTGGTAGTCCAGGAAGCTGGGGCGGGCGCCGGTCGCGGCGATGAGGTCGGCGGCCAGCGCGTCCAGCTCCCGCAGGGTGACGCCGGGGGCCGCGTGCTCGCCGACCGCGGTGAGCACCGAACCGACCACGGTGCCCGCCGCGGCCACCGCGTCGATCTCGCCCGCGGACTTCAACTCGATCATGGGTATTACTATACCGGTATTACTATCAGGGCATGGTCCGCGAGCCCCTCACCCCGGCCGACCGCCAGCGCGGCGAGCGACTGGGCCGGCTGCTGCGCGAGGCCAGGGCCGAGCGCAGCCTGGGCGACGTGGCCGGCGTGGCCGGCGTCTCCGCCGAGACCCTGCGCAAGATCGAGACCGGGCGCATCCCGACCCCGACGTTCTTCACCGTCTCCGCGCTGGCGGGGGCGCTGGGGCTCTCGCTGGACACCATCGCCGACGCCACCGAGCCGGAGGCCGGCCGGCGCCCCGCAGCGGCCGGCTGACCTGGCCGGCTAACCGGTCGGGTCAGCCCAGAACGCCCGCAGCCCGTCCAGGTCGACCGCCTCGCCGCCGCTGAGCATCACCGCGATGCCCGTGGAGTCCTGGTCGAACCACAGGAGCGGCAGGCCGTCCTCCGAGACCGACCGGATGCGCACCCCCTCCCCCTGCTCGGAACTGCCGGCCCGGATCCCCGTCTTGACGCCGGGCCTGCCGTCGACGAACTTCCAGCGCAGCGACCGGGTGGCCCCCGGGGCCAGCCCGGACCCGCCCAGGAAACCCGCGCGGATCTGGCGCATGAAGTCAGCGGACAGGTAGCGGGTGAAGACCATGCCGTAGCGGTCGCCGATGAAGCAGTTCACCACCTCCCGCACATTGACGTCCGGCTCCTCGGCGGTGCACGTCGTGCCGGGGACGAGGTAGGGCTCGGCCAGGGCGAGCACGGCCGGATCGGTGAAGGCCGCCCGCGGATCGGCCGGGACGGGCGCCCCGGTCGGCGTCGCCGGGGTGGGCGGAGCGGGCGTGGCGGACGGCGCGGCGACCGACGGCGCGGTGGTGGGCGCGGCGATCCCGGGGGCCGCCGGTACGGCCGGTGCCAGTGCGGCGTAGCCGACGATCCCGCCGACCAGCAGCACCGCCACGGCCGCGGCGACCGGGACGAGCAGCCTGCGGTGGGCCGGGCGGTCAGGCCCGGTCGGGGTCGGTGCGGGCTCGGCGGCGGGAGCGGCGGGAGCGGCTTCGCCCACGCCTTCCGCCGCGTCGGGCGGGGCGCCGAGATCGTCGACCAGGAGCCGGGGCAGCAGCCCCAGCGCCGCGCCCACCAGCGTCACCCCCCAGCGCTCGTCCTCCGCGCCGTCGGCCACCGCATCGGCCGCGGCGGCGGCCGGGTCGACGTCGCGGTCCACCGCCGCGCGCAGCCTCTCGACCGCCCCGCTCCCGGCCACCGCGACGAGGATCGCGACGACCTCGTCGGGCGGGGGGTCGGTGGCCGCGCGCAGCGCCGCGGCCAGCGCCAGCGGGTCGGTGACGACGTCGCGGCCGTACCGCTCGATCGTCGCGTCCAGCAGGTCGACCACGCGGGCGGGGGCGGTCCGCGTGGTGCGGGTCGCGCCCGGCTCAGCCATGGTTCTGCTCCCAGAACGCGCGCACCTGCTCCAGCGGCTGCCCGTCCTGCCACACCAGGGCGAACGTGGCCAGGTCGCCGCGGTCGTAGTACACGTAGGCCTCCCCGTCGGCGGCCAGGACGTAGTCGGCGAACACGGCGTCGGACCCGTACGAGCCCGTCCGGTGGGTGTTCGGCACGGTCTCGAGCGGCGAGACGTGGCCGGCCCGCTCGCCGGCCAGGTCCTGCGGGTCGGCGAACAGGACGTAGGAGGCCTCGGCGCCGCCCGCGAAGTCGCAGTCGACCTGCTCGGCGGCCGTGGCGTAGGCGTCCTTCGTCGGGCGCGGGGTGCACGTGCCCCCGGCGTTCGTCACCAGCCCCGAGGCGAACTCCCACAGGGCGGGCGAGTCGAAGGGGGCCCCGGGCTGCGGCGGGCGCTGCAGGGCGGTGAAGCCGCGATCGTCGAACGCCTCCACGAGCTCGGCCATGGTCAGCGCGGTCGTGCTGGCCACGGCGCTCACCGGGCGCGGGGACTCGACGTCCCAGTAGACGCGGGTGGTGCCGTCGCGGTCCTGGTCCATGAGGAACGCCGCACCGGGCGCCGTCCGCGAGGCCGACCGGGCGGACTCCGGTCGCGGGCTGAGCAGGAGGTCCCGGACGTCGCGCAGGCCGTCGGCGGTCTCGTACTCGGTGAGCACGAGCGCCCACCCCCCGAAGTCGCACGTGACCACCTCGGCCAGGCCGGGCCCGCTGCCGAGGTCGGCGCACCGCAGCGCGCCCGCGAGCAGGTCCGCGCCAAGGGCGCGGTAGCGCAGCGCCACCTGGTCGGGGGCGAAGCGGTCGGGCGCCGCGGCGGGCCGGGCGTCGTCGGCGCCGCGCAGGACCGCCACCAGCACCGCGACGGCGCCCACGACGAGGACCACCAGCACGGCGGCCACGATCCAGGGGCCGCGGCGCCGGGTCGGCGCGGGCGCCGGAGCGGGTCGGCGCGTCGGCCGGGTGCGCTCGTCCCAGGAGATCCGACCGCCGCCGGACGGGGACGGACGTCCCACGGCCGGGCGGAGCTCCGCGGCGGTGGGACGCGGTCGCTCCACGGTCGGCGAGGACCGCTCGACGCCCGGGCCGGCGGACGTCGGGCCGGGCTCCCCCGGGATCGACCCGGCGGACGTCGGGCGGAGCATCTCGACCAGCGTCGCGCGGGGCACGTCGACGGTGGGCTCGGAGTGCGCCACGCCGCGGGCGGGGGTGGCCGGCGCGGGCTCACCCGGTTCGGGCCGCGCGTCGGGTTCGACGTCGCGGACCTCCCAGTCCAGGCCCAGCACCGTCCCGAAGGCCACCAGTGCCCGCCGGACGTCGACGACGGGGAGGTCGGCGCTGCTCCCCCGGACGGCGCGCACGGCCGCCTCGCGGTCGGGTCGCCCGCCCCGCCGGGCCACCGCGCCCGCGTCCTCGACGACGCCGCTGCGGGCCACCGCGACCAGCAGCGCCGCCTCCGCGACCGGCAGGTCGGGGCAGGTGAGGCGCAGGGCGGAGCGCAGCGCGACCGGATCGCCGGGGGCGTGCGGCCCATAGCCCACCACCACCTGCCGCAAGGCGCCGACCAGCGCGTCGTCGCCGTCCGTCGGCCCGGTGCCCCCGCCGCGCCCCATCCCGCTCGCCATCCGAACTACCCCCCGAGCCACCGGCGCGACGTGCCGGGCCACCGGCCCGGCACGACTGACGGGTGCAGTACGCCGCACCCCGCTTCACCGGCGCTTCAGCTACCCGGGAACGGTATCGGCCGCGGCCCGCGCCCGGCGAGGTCCGGACGGCGGACAGCCGCGTGCCCGCACGACCCTCACGCGTCGACGGCGGCGCCCAGCCGGGCCAGCCGGGACGCCGCCTCGGCGAGCACCTCGTCGCGCTTGCAGAACGCGAACCGCACCAGGGTGCGGCCCAGCTCGGGGTCGGCGCAGAACACCGACACCGGCACCGCCGCCACCCCGATGCGCTCGGGCAGGCTCCAGGCCAGCTCGGCGCCGTCGGCGAAGCCCAGCGGGGTCACGTCGGTGATCACGAAGTAGGTGCCCGACGGGCGGTACACCGTCAGCCCCGCGGCCTCCAGCCCCGCGCACAGCTGATCGCGCTTGCGCTGCAGGTCGGCCGACAGCGCGGTGTAGAAGTCGTCGGGCAGCGCGAGCGCGGTGGCGATCGCCGGCTGGAACGGGGCCCCGCTGACGTAGGTGAGGAACTGCTTGGCCGCCCGCAGCGCCGCCACCAGCTCGGCCGGGCCGTGCACCCAGCCGACCTTCCAGCCGGTCACCGAGAACGTCTTGCCGGCCGAGGAGATGGTCAGGGTGCGCTCGGCCATGCCGGGCAGGGTGGCCATCGGCACGTGCTCGCGGCCGTCGAAGACCATGTGCTCGTAGACCTCGTCGGTCACGACGACGGCGCCGTGCTCGGCGGCCAGCTCGCCGATCAGGGTGAGCTGCTCGCGGGTGAGGACCGTGCCCGTCGGGTTGTGCGGGGTGTTGACCAGCACGACCTTCGTGCGCGCCGAGAACGCGGCGCGCAGCTCGTCGGGGTCGAAGCCGAACGTCGGCGGGCGCAGCTTCACCGGCCGCAGCACCGCGCTGGCCAACGCGACGGTGGCGGCGTAGGAGTCGTAGTAGGGCTCGAAGGTGACGACCTCGTCGCCCGGGTCGCAGAACGCCAGCACCGCGGCCGCGATCGCCTCGGTGGCCCCGGTGGTGACCAGCACGGCGTCCGGGTCGACGTCGAGGCCGTAGAAGCGGCGCTGGTGCTCGGCCACGGCCGTGCGCAGCTGCGGGATGCCCGGACCGGGCGGGTACTGGTTGACCCCGGCGCGGATGTTGGCCGCGGCGTCGGCCAGCAGCGACGGCGGGCCGTCGGTGTCCGGGAAGCCCTGCCCGAGGTTGATCGCGCCGGTGCGCAGGGCCAGCGCGGACATCTCGGCGAAGATCGTCGACGTGAACGGGCGCATCCGGTCGACCAGCATGGGCTCACCGTACGGCCCGGCGCGCGGTCACGTGTCCTGCCAGAACCGGTACAGCCGTTCGGTGGTGAACCCCTCGCCGCGCAGGAACCCGAAGCTCAGCCAGTCGCGCCGGTCGTAGTACAGCCGCGACGCGCCGCCGTCGGCCAGCGTGTAGTACGACAGCTGGCCCGGGACGGCGTCCCCCACGTCCGGGCCCTCCCAGGCCCCGATCCACTGCGAGCCGGGCACGATCCCCGGCGGTGAGGCCAGCGCGACGCGCAGCCGGTTGAACGACGCCGCATCGGCCGCCAGCCCGAAGTCGGCGACCATGCCGTCCGGGAAGCGGCAGGTGACCTGCTCGACGGTGCCGGGGTACTCCGGCGAAGGAGCGACCGCGGCGCAGTCGACGGCGTCCGGGTCGCGCACCACCGCCGTGGCCAGCTGCCACATGGCCGGCACCGCGAAGGCCGCTCCCGGCTGCTCGGGCCGCTGCACGGCGCCGGCGCGCCGGGCGTCGTGGAAGGCCACCAGCTCGGCCAGCGGGCGGTCGGCGGCGACGGTCGCGCTGACCGGCCGCGGCGACTCGACGTCCCAGTACACGCGGCTGGCGCCGGCGGCCGTCTCGTCCATCACGAACGCCGCGCCGGGCCCGGTGGCCCGCGCCGAGCGCACCGAGTCGGCGGCGGCGGGCATGGCCGCCGCGCGCTGCTCGCGCAGCCGCGCGACGGTGTCGAACGAGACGAGCTCGAGCGTGAGCGCGCCGGCACCGGTCTCGACGTCGCAGGCCAGGTGCTCGGTCTGGCCGGGGGTGGGCGCCAGCGCGACGCAGCGCCGCGCACCGAGCAGGAGGTCGGCGCCCAGCGCGCGGTAGCGCTGCGCGACCTGGTCGACGGCGAAC
>NZ_JAHDTH010000150.1 GCF_018531445.1 Pseudonocardia lacus | reverse complement strand
CGGCGGCCGGGCGGGGTGGGCTCGGCGGTGGCCGAACCGGTGGAGCGCTGCTCGGTCGGGGTACCGCGGCGGGGCGGGTTCATGAACCACCAGGTCAGTGCGGCGGCCACCACGGCGGCCACGGCCAGCAGCGTCAGGTCCACGGCGGCACCGCCGGGGTCCGTCGCGCGGGCGCTGGCCTTCCCATGGTGGTCGGTTCCTCCGGTCGGGTGCCGGAGCGCGGGTCGTCCGCGCCCCTGTGTTCCTGAGGACCGACCGGACGCGGAAATAGGGTGACCTGCCTCACGGACGGGTCACGGGCCGGAGCGGCCGGTCGGGCCGCTCCGTGCGTCGCAGCCGGAGTCGATCACGGGTTGCCGATACCGTGACGGGATGGCAGGACGCGCGACCACCGGCCGGAGCGGCACCGGGAAGAGCGGTGTCCCCCGTTCGAGCGGCGCGTCCGGGTCCAAGGCGGCGAGCCCGCGCAGCCCCGCGCGCCGGACGACGGGCTCGACGCGCCGCCCCGCGGCCCGGAAGCCGCCGCCCAAGCGCGGCCCCGACCTGCTCGACCGCGCCATCGACGGCGTCGGGCGGGGCATCGCCCGGATGGGCCGCAAGGTGGGCAAGGCGGCCGGGCGCACCCGCGAGCTCGATCCCGCCCACCGCCGCGACGGCGTGGGCGTCGTGCTGATGGTGCTGGCGGTGGTCAGCGCGGCCGGCATCTGGTGGGGCGCGGGCGGGCCGGTCGGGCAGTGGCTGTCCACGGCGATCAGCTACGTCATCGGCAACGGCGCCGTCGTGCTGCCGGTGCTGCTGCTCGGCGCCGGGATCGTGCTGATGGCCACCGAGCCGAGCCCGCAGACGCGCCCACGGGTGGCGGTCGGGACGCCGCTGCTGGCCCTGGGTGTGCTCGGGCTGGTGCACCTGGGCTCGGGCAGCCCCTCGGAGCCCGTGCGCTGGAACGAGGGCGGCGGCGCGATCGGCTACCTGGCCGCCACGCCACTGGCCACCGGGCTCACCGCGTGGGTGGCCGTGCCGGTGCTGGTGCTGCTGTCGTGCTACGCGCTGCTGGTGCTGACCGGCACTCCGGTGCGGGCCGTGCCCGCCAAGCTGGGCCGGCTGATGGGCCGGGGCCTGGACGAGGACGCGGCGGCGGCCGGCTGGGAGCCGGTCGCCGGCCCGGAGAACGACGAGGTCTCCGAGGCGGAGACGGCCGCCCCGCTGCGCCGCCCGTCGCGGCGCCGGCAGGCCACCCGGGCCGCCGACGTCGTGGGCGCCGACGACACCGCTCTGGATGCCGCGGCCACGCCGACGGCCATCGAGCCGCCCGCCGCGCTCCCGCCCCCGGCACCGCCGAAGACCCGCCGCACCCCGCCCGCCGCCGTCCCGGCCACCCCGCCGGCCGAGCCGGAGCCCGAGGGCGCGGTGGGCGAGCAGCTGCGGCTGACCGTGCAGAGCCGCGAGGGCGAGCCGCCCTACCAGCTGCCGCCCAGCGACATCCTGCCCACCGGCCCGGTGCCCAAGACCCGCAGCCGGGCCAACGACGCCATGATCGAGTCGATCACCGGGGTGCTCGACCAGTTCTCGATCGACGCGCAGGTCACCGGCTTCACCCGGGGCCCGACCGTGACCCGCTACGAGATCGAGCTGGGTCCGGCGGTGAAGGTCGAGAAGATCACCGCGCTGACCAAGAACATCTCCTACGCGGTGGCCACCGACAACGTGCGGATCCTGGCCCCGATCCCGGGCAAGTCGGCGGTGGGCATCGAGGTGCCCAACACCGACCGGGAGATGGTGCGCCTGGGTGATGTGCTGCGCAGTTCCACCGCGCGGGCCGAGCAGCATCCGCTGGTGATCGGGCTGGGCAAGGACATCGAGGGGCATTTCCTGTGCGCGAACCTGGCCAAGATGCCGCACCTGCTGGTCGCGGGGTCGACCGGTTCGGGTAAGTCGAGTTTCGTCAACTCGATGCTGGTGTCGCTGTTGTCGCGGGCCACCCCGGACGAGGTCCGGATGATCCTGATCGACCCGAAGATGGTCGAGCTGACGCCGTACGAGGGCATCCCGCACCTGATCACGCCCATCATCACCCAGCCCAAGAAGGCGGCGTCGGCGCTGGCCTGGCTGGTCGAGGAGATGGAGCAGCGCTACCAGGACATGCAGGTCAACAAGGTCCGCCACGTCGACGACTTCAACCGCAAGGTGGTCTCGGGGGAGATCAGCGCGCCGCTGGGCAGCGAGCGGGTGTACCGCCCGTACCCCTACATCCTGTGCATCGTCGACGAGTTGGCCGATCTGATGATGACCGCGCCGCGCGACGTGGAGGACGCGGTGGTGCGGATCACGCAGAAGGCGCGCGCGGCGGGTATCCACCTGGTGCTGGCCACGCAGCGGCCGTCGGTGGACGTGGTGACGGGTCTGATCAAGACGAACGTGCCGTCGCGGTTGGCGTTCGCCACCTCCAGCCTGACGGATTCGCGGGTCATCCTGGATCAGCCGGGCGCGGAGAAGTTGATCGGGATGGGCGACGGGCTGTACCTGCCGATGGGTGCGGGCAAGCCGGTTCGGATGCAGGGCGCCTACGTCGGGGATGACGAGATCTCGTCGGTGGTGGCGTTCACCAAGGACCAGGCCGAGCCGACCTACACCGAGGGTGTGACGGCGCAGAAGGCCGGCGAGGCGAAGGAGGTCGACCCGGAGATCGGGGACGACCTGGAGCTGCTGGTGCAGGCCACGGAGTTGATCGTGACCTCGCAGTTCGGGTCGACGTCGATGTTGCAGCGCAAGCTGCGGGTGGGTTTCGCCAAGGCGGGGCGGTTGATGGACCTGCTGGAGACCCGCGGGGTGGTGGGGCCGTCGGAGGGGTCGAAGGCGCGCGAGGTGCTGATCAAGCCCGACGAGCTCGACGGCGTCATCTGGATGATGCGCGGCGGTGGCGGCGAGCCCGATGCGGACGGTGCCGACGAGCCGTAGGTCCTCGCAGCGCCGGGTGGGTGTCGCAGCCCTGGCTGGGTGCTCGCAGCCCGCCGGCGGGCTGCGAGGGCACCGCTGGGTCTGCGGGACGGCCCGTCAGCGCAGGTCGCGCTCGGCGAGCCAGGCGGTGGCGGTGGTGCCGGCGAGGTCGCGGAAGTCGCGGGAGAGGTGGGCCTGGTCGACGTAGCCGGTGTCGGCGGCCACCGCGGCCAGCGACGGCCGGGCGGGGGAGCGCAGCCGGTCCAGCGCGCGCTCGAAGCGGATCAGGCGGCTCGCGGTCTTCGGGCCGATGCCGGTCTCGGTGCGGAACAGCTCGGCCAGGTGCCGCCGGCTCCAGCCGACCTCCCGGGCCAGCCCGTCGATGCGCAGCCGGCCGCCGGTCTCGGCGAGCCGGTCCCAGGCGTAGCCGACCTCGGGGCGGATGCCGCGCTCGCCCGGACCGTCGGCGGCGAGGCGGGTGAGCGCGGCGTCGAGCAGGTCGAACCGGCTGGACCAGTCGGGGCGATCGGCGAGCCGGTCGAGCAGCGGCCCGACGCGGCGGCCCAGCACGGCGGCGAGGTCGACCGTGTCGCCGGCCAGCTCGGCCGCCGGCAGGCCGAGCAGGGCCCGCGCGCCGCGCCAGGTGAGCTGCAGCTGCAGGCCCGTCTGCGGCTCGCCGACGGCGATCTCGGCCGGGCCGTCGTGCAGGCCGGCGACGAAGGCGGCGAAGGTGCCGGGCGGGCGGCGGCGATCGGCGTTGGCCAGCACCTCGACGGCGCCGTCCAGGCACAGGATGAACGTCAGGTGCCCGGACGCGACGCCCTGGTGCACCCCCCGCGGCCCCGGCGCCGTGCGGTAGCCGACGTAGGTGCTGACGTAGGGGCGCAGCGCGGCCGCGGGCGGGCGGGCGCGCAGCTGCGGCTCGACGGTCGGCGCGGACACCCGACCAGGGTAGGCCCGGACCCCGACGCCCGCCGGTCAGCTCTGCGGTGCCGGGGCGTCCAGGTTCAGCAGCATCCGCACGTTGCCCAGGGTGTTCGGCTTCACGTGGGCCAGGTCGAGGAACTCGGCGACGCCGGCGTCGTAGGAGCGCAGCATCGCGGCGAACACGTCCGGGGCGACCGGGGTGCCGTCGATCTCGGCGAAGCCGTGGCGGGAGAAGAACTGCTTCTCGAAGGTCAGCACGAACAGCCGGCGCAGGCCCAGCTCGCGGGCGCCGTCGATGAGCGCGGAGACCAGCGCGTGGCCCACTCCGCGCCCCACCGCGCGCGGGTGCACGGCCACCGTGCGGATCTCGCCGAGGTCCTCCCAGAGCACGTGCAGCGCCCCGCAGCCGACGACCTGGCCGTCCAGCTCGGCCACCAGGAACTCGGGGACGGCCTCGTAGAGGGTGATGATCTCCTTGGCCAGCAGCACCCGTCCGGCGTACCCGTCGACCAGGTCCTTGATCGTTCTGACGTCGGCGGTCCTGGCCCGCCGCACGGCCACCGTTGCCACGCCGGGCAGTAGATCACAGCGCGGCGGATACCCTGGTGCCCGTGCCCGACCCCAGTGACGCCCCCGCACCACCGCGCCGTGCCGCCCTGCTCACCCTCGGTTGCGCCCGCAACGAGGTCGACTCCGAGGAGCTGGCCGGTCGGCTGGCGGGCAGCGGGTGGGAGCTGGTGGACGCCGACGGCGGCCCGGCGGGCGACGGTCCCGCCCCCGACGTCATCGTCGTCAACACCTGCGGCTTCATCGAGCAGGCGAAGAAGGACTCGATCGACACCCTGCTGGCCGCCTCCGACGTGGTGAAGCAGAGCGGCGGCAAGGTGGTGGCGGTCGGCTGCCTGGCCGAGCGCTACGGCGCCGAGCTGGCCGAGAGCCTGCCCGAGGCCGACGCGGTGCTCGGCTTCGACCACTACCCGGAGCTGGCCGAGCGCCTCGGCGACGTGCTGGGCGGGCACGCCCCGGTCTCGCACGTCCCGGTCGACCGGCGCACCCTGCTGCCGATCAGCCCGGTCGACCGCCCCGCCGCCGCGGGCGACGTGGCGGTGCCGGGCCACGCCTGGGTCCCCGACCTCACCCGCACCCGGCTCTCCGACGGCCCGGTCGCCTCGCTGAAGCTGGCCTCGGGCTGCGACCGCCGCTGCGCCTTCTGCGCCATCCCGTCGTTCCGCGGCTCGTTCGTCTCCCGCCCGCAGGACGACGTGGTGGCCGAGGCGGCCTGGCTGGGCATGCAGGGCGTGCGTGAGCTGGTGCTGGTCAGCGAGAACTCCACGTCCTACGGCAAGGACCTGCCCGGCGGGCAGGGCGCACTGGCCCGGCTGCTGCCGCGGATGGCGAACGTGCCCGGCATCGACCGCATCCGGGTCAGCTACCTGCAGCCCGCCGAGATGCGCCCCGACCTGCTGCGCACCATCGCCACCACGCCGGGCGTCGCGCCGTACTTCGACCTGTCCTTCCAGCACGCCAGCGCCCCGGTGCTGCGCCGGATGCGGCGCTTCGGCTCCCGCACCGACTTCCTCGACCTGTGCGAGCGCATCCGCGCGCTGGCGCCGGAGGCCGGCATCCGCAGCAACTTCATCGTCGGCTTCCCCGGCGAGACCGAGGACGACATCGCCGAGCTCGAGGCGTTCCTGACCGGCGCCCGGCTCGATGCGGTCGGCGTGTTCGGCTACTCCGACGAGGACGGCACCGAGGCCGCCGGCTACGACGGCAAGCTGCCCCCCGAGGTCGTGGCCGAGCGGGTGTCGCGGATCGTGTCGCTGGCCGACGAGCTGATGGCCCAGCGCGCCGAGGACCGCGTGGGCACCGAGGTCGAGGTGCTGATCGAGGCGGCCGAGGACGAGGACATGGAGTGCACCGGCCGGGCCGCGCACCAGGCCCCCGAGGTCGACGGCGAGTGCGTGCTCGAGCGCGGCGCCGGCCTGCAGGTCGGCGACATGGTGCGGGCCGTCGTCGTCGGCACCGAGGGCGCCGACCTGATCGTCTCGCCGCGCGAGCTGATCGAGCGCTCCGGGCTGAAGCCGGCGGCCGTCGGCAGCGCCGGATGACCCCGCGGAGGACGAGCAGCTCATGAGCACCCGATGACCACCCCGCCGGCCGGACCGCCGCCGCTGCTCAACATCGCCAACGTGCTCACCGGGCTGCGCCTGCTGCTGGTGCCGGTGTTCCTGGTGCTGCTGATGCACGGCGACGGCACGGACGACGGCTGGCGCCTCGGCGCGTTCGCGGTGTTCGCGCTGGCCGCGGTCACCGACCGGTTCGACGGCGAGCTGGCCCGCCGCCGGGGCCTGGTCACCGCGTTCGGCACCATCGCCGACCCGATCGCGGACAAGGCGCTGATCGGCTCGGCGCTCATCGGGCTGTCCCTGCTGGGGCAGCTGGCGTGGTGGGTCACCGTGGTGATCATGGGCCGGGAGATCGGCATCACGCTGCTGCGGTTCTTCGTGCTGCGCCACGGCATCATCCCGGCCAGCCGCGGCGGCAAGGCAAAGACGCTGGTGCAGACGGTGGCGATCGGGCTGTTCGTGCTGCCGCTGGAGGCGCTGCCCGCCATCGCCGGCCCGGCCGACGCGCTGCGCTGGGTGATCATGGCGGTGGCGCTGGCGCTCACCATCGTCACCGGGATCGACTACGTGCTGCGCGCGATGCGGCTGCGCTCGACGGCCGGCGCCACCGTGCGCGATCCCGGATAGTCGACGCGGCCGGCAGCCGCCGGCGTGCGCTACGGCCCGGCGAGGTCGCGGGCGTGGCGGCGCAGCGCGGACACCGCCTCGTCGAGCCGGGCCCGGTCGGTGCGGTGGTTCAGCACGCACAGCCGGCCCAGCCGGCGCCCGCGCACCCGGGTGCTGGCCAGGAACACCCGGCCCTCGGCGTCGACCCGGCGCAGCAACTCGGCCGTGCGCGCGTCGAGCTCCTCGGGCGTGCCGGGGCCGGAGCAGCGGAACGCGATGGTGGACAGCTCCGGCGGGGCGAGCAGGGTCAGCCCGTCGACGTCGCGCAGCGACGCGTAGGCCGCCGCCGCGAGGTCGAGCTTCTCGTCGAGCGCGTCGCGGAACGCCGCGACGCCGTGCAGGTGCAGCGGCAGCCACAGGCGCAGCCCGCGGGTGTCGCGGGTGAGCTCGGGGCCAAGCGCGGCGAAGTCGGGCAGCTCCAGCTCGTCGAGGTCGTGCAGGTAGCCGGCTTCGTCGTCGCCGGAATGCGCGGCGCGGAGCGCGCCGACGTCGCGGACCAGCAGGGCGCCGGTGCCGAAGGGCAGGAACAGGCCCTTGTGCGGGTCCAGGACGACCGAGTCGGCCCGCTCGATGCCGCGCAGCCGCGCGCTCCCGCGCTCGGTCAGCGCGAACGCGCCGCCGTAGGCGCCGTCGACGTGGAACCACAGGCCCTCGCGCGCGCAGAGGTCGGCGATGGCGGGCAGCGGGTCGACGGTGCCGGTGTTGGTCGTGCCCGCGCTCCCGACCACGCAGAACGGCGTGCGCCCCGCGGCGCGGTCGGCGGCGACGGCCGCGGCGAGCGCTCCGACGTCCATGTGCAGGCCGCCGTCGTGCAGGCCGCCTGCGGTGGGCACGATCCGCACCGCGCCGGTCGGGAAGCCGGCCAGCCGGGCGGCCTTGACCACCGCGTGGTGCACCTGGTCGGTGGCGTAGAGCGTGCCGGACAGGAAGTCCTCGCCGAGCCGGTCGTGCCGGGCGGTGATCAGCGCCGAGAGCGTCGCGATCGAGCCGCCCGAGGTCAGCAGGCCGCCCGCGGTCGCCGGCAGGCCGAGCCCGTCGGCCAGCCAGCGCAGGACGTCGGCCTCGAGCGCCACCAGGCCGGGGGCCGGCGCGGCCATGCCGGTGTAGCGGTTGAGCACGTCGGCGACGAGGTCGGCCAGCCCCGCGCTCACCAACCCGCTGCCCGGGATGAACGCGAAGTAGCCCGGGCTGGACGGGTTCAGCCCGGGGCGGGCGGCCCGGTCGACGACGGCGAGCAGCTCGGCCAGCGGGCGCCCGTGCTCGGGCGGCGGGCGGCGCAGGTCGGGGTCGGCGAGCACGTCGTGCGGGTAGGAGAGGTCGGCCAGCGGCGCGTCGGGCAGCGCGGCGAGGACGCCGCTCAGGTAGTCGACGACCTGCCCGGCCATCGCTCGCCACTGCGCGTCGTCGGGTTCCAGGGGGCGGTCCACCGGCCCAGGCTGCCAGGCGCCGGCGGCGACGGCGGTCGAATTGCGCGGCGCGTGTTCGCCGTGGGCGTACGCGCCCGCCCGGCGCTGCCGCCGCCGCTCGGGCGCGGATGTCGGTACGGTGATCTCACGGTCGGCAGCGACCGGAGGACGTCCACGAGGAGGGTCGCATGGCGGTGCTGATGCGGGAGGCGATCGGCGGCAGCCTGCGGCGCATGCGGACCGCGCGGCGGCGGACGCTGCGCGACGTGTCCCGGCGGGCGCGCGTGAGCCTGGGGTACCTGTCCGAGGTGGAGCGGGGGCGCAAGGAGCCCTCCAGCGAGCTGCTTGCCGCGATCTGCGAGGCGCTCGACGTCGCCCTGTCCGAGCTGCTCTCCGACGCGGCCGAGACCCTCGACGCCGCCGCGGCGGCCGACGCGGCCGCGGCGCGCCCGCAGCGCCTGGTCGGGCTGCGCCACATGGATCTGCGCCTGGCCGGCGCCGACGACCTCCGCACCGGCCCGCTGCACGCGGGCGCCCCGCTGGCCCCGGTCGCCCCGGTCGCGCCGGCGTCCGCCCAGCCCGACCGCGTGGGCACCGTCCGCGCGGCGGCCTGAGCGCCCCACCACCAGCACATCCAGCACATCCAGCACTGCCCGCGCCCACGGCGGGCCGCCCTCCGACGGCGGTCCGCCCGTCGGCGTGCCGGCCGCGGTAACCCGTTCGGCGGTAGGGCGGGCGGTATCCCGAGTTCCGGGTTCCCCCGACGGCGAGATCGGGATGATCCCCGATATCGTCGGGCATCGGTGGAAGCCGGGCGGCTCCGGTGCCACGATGGGGGCAGCGCACCGGCATCCGGGTCGGACGGCGCTGCAGGTGGGGGAACGCGCCGTCGGTCCCTCGACGGATCACTGGCGCGATACTTGTGTCGCACTCGGAGGTAGGCGGAGCAGATGGCCAACGGTTTCACGAAGGCCTGGAAGTACCTGATGGCGCTGTTCTCGTCGAAGGTCGACGAGTACGCGGACCCCAAGGTGCAGATCCAGCAGGCCATCGAAGAGGCGCAGCGCCAGCACCAGGCGCTCTCGCAGCAGGCAGCGGCGGTGATCGGCAACCAGCGCCAGCTGGAGATGAAGCTCAACCGGCAGCTCGGCGAGATCGAGAAGCTGCAGGCCTCGGCCCGCCAGGCGCTGGTCATGTCCGACCAGGCCCGCGCTTCCGGCGACGAGGTGAAGGCCCAGCAGTACGAGCAGTCGGCGCAGGCCTTCGCGTCCCAGCTGGTGACCGCCGAGCAGTCGGTCGAGGACCTCAAGACCCTGCACGACCAGTCGATCCAGGCCGCGGGGCAGGCCAAGCAGGCCGTCGAGCGCAACTCGATGATGCTGCAGCAGAAGATCGCCGAGCGGACGAAGCTGCTCAGCCAGCTCGAGCAGGCCAAGATGCAGGAGCAGGCCGCCGCCTCGCTGCGGCAGATGACCGAGCTCACCGCGCCCGGCAACACCCCCTCCCTGGAGGAGGTGCGCGACAAGATCGAGCGTCGCTACGCCAACGCGATCGGGTCCGCCGAGCTCGCGCAGAACTCGGTGCAGGGCCGGATGCTGGAGGTCCAGCAGGCCTCGGTCGACATGGCCGGCGCCAGCCGCCTGGAGCAGATCCGCGCGTCGCTGCACGGCGGTCCGGTGGCCCCGCAGATCAACGCGGGCGAGCAGGCCACCCAGCCGGCGCCGGCGCCGCAGCTGAACAAGCAGCAGCAGCCCGGCACGGCCTGATCGGCTAGATCCGACCCCGGCGCCGGCCCTCCGCACCCCGGAGGGCCGGCGCCGTCGTGCGTGCGGGGGCGGGTGCGGGTCCGGGCTGGCAGCGCGGGCACCAGTAGGCGATCCGCGCGTAGAGGCCGTCGCCCTGCTCCGCCGTGCGGATGCGGGTGCCGCAGCGCCGGCAGCGCTGCCCGTAGCGCTCGTACACCCAGTGCGTGCGCCCGCGGCCCAGCTCCCCGGTGGTCGACTGGTCGGGGCGGTCGGCGTTGCGCAGCAGCAGTTCGCGCGACAGCGCGATCGCCCCGGCCGGGTCGGGCACGTCGCGGGTGAGCGTCCAGGGCGAGAGCCCGAGCAGGAAGCACACCTCGGTCTTGTAGAGGTTGCCCACGCCGGCCATCACCCGCTGCTCCAGCAGCACCAGGCCGAGCTCGGAGTCGCCGCGGGCGGTGAACCGGCGCAGCGCCTCGGCGGCGTGCTCGGCCGACCAGGTGGGGTCGAGCAGGTCGGGGCCCAGGTGGCCGACCAGCCGGTCCTCCTGGGCGGTGGGCACCAGTTCCATGTCGTGCAGCGCGAACCCCACCGCCACCCGCTCAGCGGTCTCCAGCACCGCCCTGGCCTCGTGCGCAGGGCGCTGCCAGGACACGCCGGGCCGGTAGAGGTGCCAGGAGCCGTCCATCCGGAAGTGGGTGTGCAGGGTGCGGCCGTCGTCGAAGCGGGTCAGCAGGTGCTTGCCCACCGACACGACGTCCAGCACGGTGCGCCCGGCCAGGTCGTGCTGCACCAGCCGGGGGTGGCGCAGCTCCCCGCGCACCAGCGTGCGCCCGGCCAGCGCGGCGCGCAGCCGCTTGCCGGCCAGGTACACGGTGTCTCCCTCGGGCACGGACCGACGGTAGCGCCGATCGGCCTCCACCGATCGGTGGATCGGCCGTCCACCGCGACCGGCCCCATCCACCGCTCGAAGGTTGATCCACTCCGGCGGCCCGACGACGAGTCTTGAGCCATGCCGGTCATCGAGGTGGACAGCCTCCACAAGCGCTACCGCGACCACGTCGCGGTGCAGGACGTCTCGTTCTCCGTGGAGGAGGGGGAGATCTTCGGGGTCTGCGGGCGCAACGGCGCCGGCAAGACCACCACCGTCGAGTGCATCGGCGGGTTGCGGGCGGGCGACGGCGGCTCGATCTCGGTGCTGGGGCTGGACCCGGTGCGCGACCGCGCTGCGCTGCGCCGCGCCGTCGGCATCCAGCTGCAGGCCAGCGAGCTGCCCGACCGGATGCGCGTGCAGGAGGCGGTGGAGCTGTTCGCCTCGTTCTACCCGGACCCGGCCGACCCCGACGAGCTGATCGAGCGCTGGGGGCTCGGCGCGAAGCGCCGCGCGGCGTTCAGCAAGCTCTCCGGCGGCCAGAAGCAGCGGCTGTCGATCGTGCTCGCCCTGGTCGGCAACCCCCGCGTGGCGATCCTCGACGAGCTCACCACCGGCCTCGACCCGCAGGCCCGCCGCGACACCTGGGCGGCCATCGAGCAGATCCGCGACTCCGGGGTGACCGTCGTGCTGGTCACCCACTTCATGGAGGAGGCCGAGCGGCTCTGCGACCGGATCGCGCTGATCGACACCGGGCGCGTGGTCGCCATCGACACCCCGACCGGACTGGTCGCGAGCCTGCCCGACGGCCAGCGGCTGCGCTTCCGGCCCTCGGCCGAGTTCGCCGACACCCTGCTCACCGACCTGCCCGAAGTGCGCGACGTGCGGCGCAAGGGCCCGACCGTCGAGGTGACCGGCCGCGGCGACCTGCTGCAGGCCGTCACCTCCGCGCTCGCCGACCACCGCGTGATGGCCGTCGACCTGCGCCTGGACCAGCCCACCCTCGACGACGCGTTCGTCGCCCTGACCGGTCGCCCCTCCGGCGAGTGAGGACACCCACCATGTCGACGCTGTCCGCCCTGTCCAAGGCCGAGACCCGGCTGTTCCTGCGCGACCCGGTGACCGTGGTGGTCGCCGTGCTGCTCCCGACGCTCATCCTGGCCGGCCTGGGGGCAGTCCCGGCCCTGCGGGAGCCCTTCCCGGAGATCGGGATGACGTTCGTGGCCTACTTCGCGCCGTCGCTGCTGGTCATCAGCATCGTGCAGCTCGGCCTGCAGACGCTGCCGACCGCGCTGGCCACCTACCGGGAGCGGGGGGTGCTGCGCCGCTACTCCGCGACCCCGGTCAGCCCCCTGGCGGTGCTCGTCGTGCAGCTGCTGGTGAACCTGGTGACGACGCTGCTGGCGGTCGCGCTGCTCGTGCTGGTGGCGGTGGTGGGGTTCGGCGTGCCCGCCCCGCGGCACCCGCTGGACTTCGGGCTGGCGGTGCTGCTGGGCACCTCCGCGGTGTTCGCGCTCGGGCTGCTGATCGCCGCGGTCGCCCCGCGGGCCCGCACCGCCGGCGGCATCGGAGCGCTGGCGTTCATGCTCACGCTGTTCTTCGCCGGCACCTACCTGCCCAACTTCCTGCTGCCCGAGGCGATCGTGCGGATCGGTGCCTTCGTCCCGCCGGGGGTGGCGGCGATCAAGGACAGCTGGGTGGGCGCCGGGGCCGACCCGCTGGTGCTGGTGGTCATGGCCGTGACGACCGTGGCCGCCTCCGCGCTGGCCGCTAGGTTGTTCCGGTGGGAGTGACCCCCGGCGCCGACGCGGACCGCCCGCTGTCCGCGGCGTGCGCGGCGGCCCCGCCGCGGACCGGGCACGTCCGCGGCACCGAGCTCGACGCCCGCCAGGTGCGGATCGACACGCTGCTCAACCGCTACGTCGGCTACCTGGGGCTGGCCATCGGCGTCGTCCTCACCCCGTTCCTGTACGAGTCCAACCCGGCCTACCTGGCAGGCGTCATCGGGACGTCGCTGGCCAGCGCGGTGTGGACCTACTGCTTCGTCACCCGCCGCCCGGCCCCGGCCGAGGAGCCGCGCTGGGGCGTGGTCTACGTCGTCGGGCTGCTGGGCTTCATGGGCGCGCTGGTCCTGCAGTCGGGCTTCTTCGGCTTCCAGTCCTTCGCCGGCTACGTGCACTCGTTCGCCTACCTGCGCGGCCGGGGCCGCTGGGTCGGGCTGACCTGCACCGCCTCGCTGGCCGCCTACGGGCAGATCGGCAGCCCGCCGCCGGCCACCCTGACGCTCGGGTTGGCCTCCGGCTGGCTCGTGCTGTCGCTGCTCAACGCCGTGGTCGCCGGGATGTTCATGTACTTCTCCGAGTTCGGCGCGGCGCAGACCCAGCGCCACCGCAACGCGATCGAGGAGCTCAACGAGGCCAACCGGCAGCTGTCGGAGACCCTGGCCGAGAACGCCGCCCTGCAGGTCCGGTTGCTGGCCAGCGCCCGCGAGGCCGGGGTGCTCGACGAGCGGGCCCGGCTGGCCCGCGAGATCCACGACACCATCGCCCAGGGCCTGGCCGGGGTGATCACCCAGCTGGAGGCGGCCGGCTCGGCCGAGGACGACCCGACCCTGCGCCGCCGGCACGTCGACACGGCGATGGGGTTGGCCCGGGAGAGCCTGCGCGAGGCCCGGCGCTCGGTGGAGGCGCTCACCCCCGGCCAGCTCGACCGGGCCCAGCTGCCCGACGCGATCGCCGAGATGGCCAAGCGGTGGGCCGAGACCGCGGACGTCGCGCTCGTCCTGGACACCACGGGCGTCCCGGTGCCGCTGCTGCCCGAGATCGAGGTGGCCCTGTTCCGGGTGGCCCAGGAGGCGCTGGTCAACGTGGGCAAGCACGCCGACGCCGAGCGCGTCGGGCTGACCCTGTCCTACATGGACGACGTCGTCGTGCTCGACGTTCGCGACGACGGCCGCGGCTTCGTCCGGGACGGGGTGGTCGCCACCGCCGACTCCGGGTTCGGGCTGGCCGCGATGGAGACCAGGGTGCGGCGCGTGTCCGGCACCCTGACGGTGGAGAGCGCGCCGGGGGAGGGCACCGCCCTGTCCGCGAGCGTGCCGGCGATCCCGGCGGAGGTTCGGTCGTGACGGTCAAGGTGCTCATCGTGGACGACCACCCGGTCGTGCGCGACGGGCTGCGCGGGGTCATCGACGGCGAGCCCGACATGCAGGTGGTCGGCGAGGCCGGGGACGGCGCGGAGGCGCTGGCCCGGGTCGCCGACGCGGCCGACGGCGGGGTCGACGTGGTGCTGATGGACCTGCGGATGCCGCGGATGGGCGGCGTCGAGGCCATCAAGGAGCTGCGCCGCACCGCCCCGTCGGTGCGGGTGCTGGTGCTCACCACCTTCGACACCGACCGCGACGTGCTGCCCGCCATCGAGGCGGGGGCCACCGGCTACCTGCTCAAGGACACCCCGCGCGCCGAGCTGCTGCGCGCCGTGCGGGCCGCGCACCGCGGCGAGGCGGTGCTCTCGCCCGCGGTCGCCGGCCGGCTCATGGGACAGGTCAGGGGCCCGGAGCCGGAGGTGCTCAGCGCGCGCGAGCTGGAGGTGCTGGCGCTCGTCGCGGCCGGCTCGACCAACCGGGAGACCGCGCAGAAGCTGTTCATCAGCGAGGCCACGGTCAAGACGCACCTGCTGCACATCTACGCCAAGCTGGGGGTGCGCGACCGGGCGTCCGCGGTGGCGGTGGGCTACCAGCGGGGGCTGCTCGTGCCCGACGGCCGGTAGCGCTCACCCGGGGATCGGGATGCGCACCGCGTAGAGCACGTCGTCGTCATGGTGGACGAAGCCCAGCCGCCGGGCCACCGCGAGGCTGCCCGCGTTGTCCGGGGAGGTCGTCCAGGTGGGCACGTTGCCGCGGGCCCGGACGTCGGCCACGACGGCGGCGGCGCAGGCCGCCGAGAGCCCCCGCCTGCGGTGCTCGGCGGCGGTGACCACGCCGAGGTCCTCGTGGGCGCGGCCGAGGTAGAACGGCAGCGCGACCGACACGATGGCGCCGTCGACGAGGGCGCCGTGCGCGACGCCCGCGGCGAGCACCTCGTCGACGCCGCCCCAGGTCTCGTGGACCCAGGCGATGTCGGCGGGCAGGGCCGACAGCAGGGCGGCATCGGCCGGGGTGAGCCGGCGCACGGCCGGGTGCGGCGGCGGCATCGCGGCCGTGGCGGGCAGCGTGGCGATGACGCGGTCCCAGACCAGGGTCTGCGGTGCCGACCGGCGGAGGGCGGGCAGCCACTGCGGGGCGGCGTCCACCATGCCCTCGATGCCGGCCAGCTCGTCGGGTGCGACGGCGTCGGGATCGCCGCGCAGGGCGTAGTTGCCACCGCCCGCCGCGGCCATGACGACACGGGGCTCGTGGAGGCGGTCGACCCAGCAGTTCCCGACGCCGCTGCGCAGCACCTGCTCGAACACCAGCGGTCCCGGCCGCTCCGGGTCGAACCACGGCCGCAGCGCGGGCCGGTCGTCCGGGGGAACGGGGAGCACGGGGTCACCGTGGACCAATCCGGCCGGGCGCGCCACCGGAATACCGCTTCCGGGTCTTTCCGACCCGATGCACCCGTTCGGCGGCATGCCGGCTTCCGGTCCGAGCCCGGCGCGGCCCGCTGACCAGGGATTCCGCCTCCGGGACGGGCACCGCGCCGGAACCGGCGCCGCGGGGCCGGGACGCCCCCGGCGGCGAGCGCCGACGACCGCCGGGCTTGACGTGACCGTGCGAACACCCTACGTGACACCTGGGACGGGTGTGACGGGTGGGGTCGATGCGACGCCACTCCGCATCGGTCCACGAATCGCCGCCCCCGGGGCGAGGCTTACAGCGCTGTCATTCGGTTCACGCAGCGCAGCCGACCGTGCGGCGGGGTCTGTCCGTCGGGCACCGACCGGGTCGGGTGGAGGGCCCTCCGGCCCACCGGAGTGCGGATGCGTGACCGGCCCGGAACGGCCGGGCCGCGACTTCACCCGAACGCATTGCCGACCGCCCGAAACGGAAATCCGGCCCATACCTTCACCGCCACTGATCGAGCGGACCCGGGGTGTGGAGGTGTCCAGTGCGACGAGGGATGACGGTCGGCGCGGTGGTCGTGGCGATGCTCACGGCCGGAACGATGACGGCGGCCGCCGAGGCTGCGAGCCCGGGCGCTGCGGCCCGCCCGGCCACCCCGATGACCGAACCCGACGACGGACGGCAGCCCGACCGGCCCGACGTCGTCCGCCCGACGCCCACCGCGGAGCCGGACCCCGTCGACGAGCCGGAACCGGCCGCCGAGGAGGAACCGGCCGCCGAGGAGCCCGCGGAGCCCGAGCCGGACGCGCCTGACGCCCCGGGGGCGGAGGGCCGGCCGCCGGGCTTCGAGACCAGCGCGGCGCACCTGCTCGGGTGGGGCGAGCCCAACCGCGTCGACGACTTCGACACCGAACTCGGCCCCGGCTGGGACGTCTACGACAGCCCGGGCCACGTCGGCAACGGCCGGCGCAGCCCGTCGGCCGTGGACGTCGACGACGGCATCATGACGATCACCGGTGACCCGGACGGCACCACCGCCGGCATGGCCTGGAACCCCGGCCAGAAGTACGGCCGCTGGGAGGGCCGGGTCCGCGTGCCGGTCGGTGACGACCAGTACCACGCCCTGCTGCTGCTCTGGCCGGACGAGGAGAACTGGCCGGTCGGCGGCGAGGTCGACTTCATGGAGATCATGGACGGCGACCGCGACGGCGCCGAGATGTTCCTGCACTACGGCAAGGACAACTCGCAGGTCAGCGGGAGCGTCGACGTCGACGCGACGCAATGGCACAACTGGGCGGTCGAGTGGACGCCCGAGTACATCGCCGCCTACCTCGACGGCGAGGAGTGGTTCCGCTCCGAGGACAAGAAGACCCTGCCGCCGGGACCGATGCACCTGTGCATCCAGCTGGACTGGTTCCCCGACCCGGGGGCCCCGGACATGTCGGAGATGATGGTCGACTGGGTGCGGCAGTACCCGCTGACCGCCGCGTCCCCGCCGGCGCCCACCCCGACGCCGACCCCCGCGCCGACCACGGTTCCCGCGCCGACGACCGCGCCCGCCCCGACCACCACGGTCCCGGTCCCGACAACGGTCCCGGCCGCGCCGACGACGCCGCCTGTCCCGACGGACCTGCCGGTGCCGACGACGCTCCCTGTGCCGACGCCCGAGCCGACACCTCTGCCGACGCCTGTGCCGACGCCTGTGCCGACGCCTGTGCCGACGCCCGAGCCGACCCCTGCGCCGACCCCTGCGCCGACACCGGAGCCAACCCCCGAGCCGACGCCTGCGCCGGCACCCGAGGCGACACCTGCGCCGACACCCGTGCCGACGCCGGAGCCGACGCCTCTGCCGACGCCGGAGCCGACGGTGGCACCGGTGGTGCCGACCACGTCGCCGGCCCCGACCACCACGGTCCCGGTACCGACCGGCGTGGCGACCCCCGTCGTGCCGATCGACCCGCCCGCGGCGGCGCCGCCGGCCCCCGTCACGGGCGACGAGGCCCTCGCCCGGATCCGGGCCCGGCTCGACCAGCTGGTGAGCGAGTTCCGGACGCTGCTGGTGGCGTACCTGATCGGAAGCGGGTTCGGCGGATGAGCCCGCGGGCGGTGCCACCGGCGCCGTGCCGGGCGACCGGAGCCGACCGCGTCCCGGTGCCCGGACGTGCGGCACCGAGGTGGTGGCGCGCCGCGACCGGTGGCGGTGCCCCGTCCACCCTGCGGACCGGGGTCGGGCGGACCGCGGCCGCCCGGCCCTGCCCCTGGCGCTGAGGCGCCCGCCGGCCCGGGCCCGGGGTGCATCCCCGGCCCGGACCGGTCGTCGCCGCCGCTGCTGCTGCGGATCTGTGTCTCGGTGCGGTGTCTCGGTGCGGTGTCTCGGTGCGGTGTCTCGGAGAGGACGGCGGAACGTCATGGGAATCGGGTGGCGCGGGGTGGCGGGCGGCGCGGCCGTGGTGCTGGCGACGGTCTTCGGGCTGCCCGCGGTGGGCCCGTCCAGTGCGGGGGCCGACCCCTCGGCCGACGACTGGGCGACCCTGCGCGCCTGCGAGTCGAGCGGGCGCTACGACGTCGTCGCGACCCACGGCCACTACGGCGCCTACCAGTTCGACATCCCCACCTGGAAGAGCGTCGGCGGCACCGGGCTGCCCTCCGACGCGAGCCCGGCCGAGCAGGACTACCGGGCGCTGTACCTCTACCGGATGCGCGGCTGGCAGCCGTGGGAGTGCGCCCGGATGCGCCACCTCGTGCCCGACGCCGACGCGCGCAGCAAGCGGGTGCCCACGCGCGCCGAGGCGCGGTACATGGCCCCCGACGCGCCGCGTGAGGTCCGGGACGTGCACCCGCCGAGCCACGGCGTGCCGCGGTGGCCGGGCGTCGTGTTCGCGTTCGGCGACTGCGACCCCGCGCTGCGGGTCTGGCAGCTGCGGATGGGGGAACGCGGCTACCCCCTCACCGGCACGGGCTGCTACCGGGAGCGCACGCGCGCCGCCGTGCTGGACATCCAGCGCCGGTACGGCATCAACCCCTCCGGCCGGCTCGGCCCGCAGACCTGGCGGGCGGCCTGGACCGAGCCGTGACCGGGCGCTCCCGCTTGACGCGGTCAGCCGGTGGCTGGAGGGTCGGGCCGTGATCGACCGGACCGGGGGAGCGCGACCGTGGAGCTGACCGAGGCCATGCGGACCACCGGCACCTGCCGGCGCTTCCGCCCGGACCCCGTGCCCGACGACGTGCTGCACCGGGCCTTCGAGGTGGCGCGGTTCGGGCCGCAGGGCGGCAACCGCCAGCCGCTGCGCTGGGTCGTCGTCCGCGACCCGGTGCTCAAGCAGGCGCTGGCCGACCTCTACGCCCCGCTGTGGGAGGCCTACCCGGGCCGGGGCTCCGCGCGCCGCGACCGCCCGCCCACCAGGGCCGCGATCGACGCCGACCACTTCGTCGCGCACCTCGCCGAGGTGCCGGCGATCATCGTGGTCTGCGCCGAGCTGGCCGCGCTCTACCCGACCGACGTCGAGCTCGGTCGCCTCTCGGTGGTCGGTGGCGGGTCGATCTACCCCACCGTGCAGAACCTCTGCCTCGCCCTGCGCGAGCAGGGTGTCGGCACCGCGTTCACCACCCTGCTGTGCCGGGAGGAGCCGCGGGTGCGCGAGCTGCTGGGCATCCCGGAGGGCATCATCACCGCCGGGCACATCGCCGTCGGCTACCCCGAGCGGCCCTTCCCGACGACGCTGCGGCGCGGGCCGGTCGAGCGCGTCGTGTTCGCCGACCGCTACGACCGGCCGCTGTTCGACGGCGGCTGAGCCGCGGCGCGCCCCTCATCCGCGGCCGCAGTCGCGGACCCGCCGTGCGGCCGCGGCCAGGCCCCGGCGCGCGCCGAGGGCCTCGACGGCCTCGACGGCGTAGGCGCTGCAGCTCGGTGTCGACGGGCACGCCGGCGTGAAGCGGGTGAGCCGGCGCCGGTAGAAGGCGAGCAGGCGCAGCACCGACCCGCGACCCCGACGGGCGGGGACGAGGGCCGCGGCCACGGCCAGCAGCGTCGACAGGCGCAGCAGCAGGTTGCAGTCGCAGGGGCCGTCGCAGTCGCAACGACCGCCACCGCCACCGCCACCGCCACCGCCACCGCCGCCGCCGCCGCCGGAGACGTTGCCGCCACCACCGCCACCGCCGCCGCCGGAGACGTTGCCGCCACCACCGCCACCGCCGCCGCCGGAGACGTTGCCGCCACCGCCACCGCCACCGCCACCGCCACCGCCGGAGACGTTGCCGCCACCGGAGCCGCCGCCCGAGCCGCCCGAGCCGCCGGAGCCGCCCGAACCACCGAACCCCGAGCCGCCGGGTCCCGACCCGCCGGACCCGCCGGACCCGCCGGCCCCACCGGACCCGCCGTCGGCGCGCCCGCCCGAGCCGCCGCGCCCCAGGCTCGGCACGTCGCCCAGGTCGCCGGCCATCTCGACGTAGTCGATCGCGTCGGGTCCCTCGCGGTCCTCGCGCCGCCGGCGGCGGCGCTCCTGCCGTTCGCGCTGCCGGCGCCTGCGCTCCTCGTCGGACAGGTCGCCGCCGCCCGGCCCGCTGCCGTTCATCCCCACCCCCACGTCTGCAGGTCCGTCCCCCCGGGCGGACCACGGAAGTGTGCCTCACGGCCGTGGGCCGTCCCGCCGGACGGTCGCTGATCGTCACGCGTCGGGCGGCGACCGGGTGCTCAGGCGCGCAGGCGCAGCCCCTTCGGGGTGACCCGGAAACCGGCCGCGGTGAGCACTTCGGCGAGCTCGCCGCCGAGCGAGCCGACGCCGTCGGTGCGCTCCACGGCCAGCGAACCCAACCACCCCTCGTGCACCGCCCCGGCCAGCGCGTGGGCCGCCGCGGCCAGCTCGGTGCGGTCGGCGGTGAACGACAGCAGCGAACGGCCGCCGCGCTCGACGTAGAGCACCGGAGCGCCCTCGACCAGCACGACCAGCGCGCCCGCCTTGCGTCCGGGGCGGTGCTTGGTCTCGCCGACCGTGTCCGGCCAGGACAGCGCGGCCCCGTAGGGCTGGGCGGGATCGGCCGCGGCCAGCACCAGGCTGCTGAGCCGGTCCTCCGCGGCTCCCGCGCCGCCCGGGGACGACCGACCCGCCGGTCCGGGGCCGTCGGCCGCGGCCGGCCCGATGGGGGTGCCGTCGGGCCGGGACATGGCGCGCAGCCGGTCGATCGCGCCGGGGACGGCGAACTGCGCCGCGCCCAGGCCCTCGACCACGTAGCCGCGACGGGCGCGGCCGGAATCCTCCATGGCGCGCAGCACGCGGTAGACGGCGGCGAACCCGCCGCTGACCCGCTCGGTGCCCAGCGCACCGCGGGTGAGCACGCCGTGGCGCTCCAGCAGTGCCTCGGCGCGGGCGTGCGCGCGCCGGGTGGGGTCGGGTTCGCGCTGCACGGCCGGTGCCCAGCGCCCGCCCGCCGACGGCGGCCCGCTGCGGCTGGGCCGATCGCCGAGCGCGGGTCGATGGTGACCGCGGCCCGGGCCGCCTCGGCCAGCGCAGCCTGGGCGTCGAACATCGAGCGGACCAGCGCCTCGGCCAGTTCGTCCGGCATCTCCGCGGTCACCAGCA
>NZ_JAHDTH010000014.1 GCF_018531445.1 Pseudonocardia lacus | reverse complement strand
CCCCCGCGGCCCCGCCGACCACGGTCCGGCAGGGCTTCGGCGCGGCCGGTCGCACCGCCAGGGGCACCGAGTCCACGAGTACCGAGTCCGCGAACAGCGCGTCCACGGCCCCCGAGCTGCTGCTGCCCGACGAGACGCCGCGCCGCACCGGCCCGGCGGCCACCCCGATCGCGCTGCCCGCCACCGGGCCCGCGCCGTGCGCCAACGCGGCGCTGGCGGTGACCACCGAGGTCGACCCGCAGGTCAACCGGGTCGGCGGGACCGCGGTGCTGCGCCTCGTCGTCACCAACGTCTCCGACCGGCCCTGCCTGCGCGACCTGGACGCCGCCCGCCAGGAGATCGTGGTGTGGGGCGTCGACGGGGCCCGGCTGTGGTCCAGCAACGACTGCTCGCGCGCCGCCGGCGCCGACCTGCGCACGCTCGTCCCGGGCCAGCCGGCCGCGTTCGCGGTGACCTGGGTCGGGCGCACGTCCACCCCGGGCTGCCGCGGCACGCGGACCACGGTGCCGGTCGGCACCTACAACGTGATGACCCGCGTCGACGACGTCATCAGCCCGCCCGTGCCGATGGTCCGCACGCCCTGACGGGTCGGATCCACGGGCCGCGGCTCAGCGCACGGCGTCGAGGACGGCGCCGATGTCGCGCACCTCGGTGACCTTCATGCCGGCCGGCGCGGTGCCGCTGTCGGGCGGCACGAGCGCGTGGGTGAACCCCAGCCGGGCGGCCTCGGCGAGGCGGCGGTCGACCCCGGCCACCCGGCGCACCTCGCCGGCCAGCCCGATCTCGCCGAGCACCACGACATCGGCTGGCAGCGCGACGTCCCGCTTCGCCGAGGTGATCGCCAGCGCCAGCGCCAGGTCGGCGGCGGGCTCGACGACCCGCATCCCGCCGACCGTGGCCGCGTAGACCTCGGCGTCGTGCAGCCGCACCCTGGCCCGCTTCTCCAGCACGGCCAGCAGCATCGCCACCCGGGCGTTGTCCAGCCCGCTGACGGCCCGCCGCGGGCTCGGGATGTCCTTGCCGGTCACCAGGGCCTGCAGCTCGGCCGGCAGCGGGCGGCGCCCGTCCAGCACCACCGTGACGGCGGTGCCGGGCACGGGCGGCCCGTCGAACCGGTCGAGGAACAGCCCGGACGGGTCGGGCATGCCGACGATGCCGGAGTCGCGCAGCTCGAAGCAGCCGACCTCGTCGGCCGGGCCGAACCGGTTCTTCACCCCGCGGACCATCCGCAGCGTGGAGTGCCTGTCGCCCTCGAAGGAGAGCACCACGTCGACCAGGTGCTCCAGCACCCGCGGCCCGGCGATGCCGCCGTCCTTGGTGACGTGGCCGACCAGCACCACCGGCAGCCCGCGCTCCTTGGCCAGCCCGGTGAGCGCCACGGTGACGGCGCGGGTCTGGGTGACCCCGCCGGGCGCGCCGTCGGCGGTGGCCGTGGACATCGTCTGGATCGAGTCGACGATCAGCAGGTCGGGGCGCAGCGCGTCGATGTGCCCGACGATCGCCCCCAGGTCGGACTCCGCGGCCAGGTACAGCTCGTCGCGCAGCGCGCCGGTGCGCTCGGCGCGCAACCGCACCTGCCCGGCCGACTCCTCGCCGGTGACGTAGAGGACGCGGTCGCCCGCCCTGGCCGCGACCTCCAGCAGCAGCGTCGACTTGCCGACGCCCGGCTCACCGGCCAGCAGCACGACCGCGCCGGGGACGAGGCCGCCGCCGAGCACGCGGTCGAGCTCGGACACGCTCGTCGGGCGGGCGCGCGCCGAGTCGAGCTCGACGTCGGCGATGCGCCGGGCCGGTGCGCTCGGCGCCCCCGCGGCGACCACCCGGGTGCGTGGCGCGGGGGCCTGCGCCGCGGTCTCCTCCAGCGAGCCCCACGCCTGGCACTCCGGGCACCGGCCGACCCACTGGCCGGTCCGGTGCCCGCACTCCGCGCAGCGGTAGGCCGCGCGGGCCGTCCTGGTGCGTGGGGGCACCGCGGTTAGTGGCCCTCGCCGGACTCGGTCTCGCGCTCGGCGGTCGAGTTGGCCACCGGCACCGCGACCTGGACCTCGCCGGCCCGCTCGAAGCGCAGCACGAGCGGGTAGGTCAGCCCGGCCACCACCTCCTCGCGCAGCCCGGTGAGCACGATCTGGGTGCCCTCGTTGACCGCGGCCGGGTCCTCGACGGTGCCCTGGCCCTGGCCGGCCGGGTCGAAGCCGCCGGTCGGCGGGGCCGGCAGGGTGGGCTGGTCGGCGCCGATCGCGTTGGGCTCGCCGGTCGGGGCGACGGTGGCGCTCGGCGCCGCGGCGGGCGCGGTGGTCGTGGGTGCGGCGCCCGGCGCCGGGGTGGCCGTGCCGGTGGGCGCCGGTGTCGGAGCGGGGGGCGCGGGCGGCTCGCCCTCGACGACGAGCACCTGACCGGCCTCGATCTCGGTCTCCCCGCTGATGGTGACCGACGCCGCGGCCGGGCTGGACGCCGACAGCAGCCGGTCGGGGCCCGAGCCGGAGTTGACGATGCTCATCTGCAGGGGCGCGTTGCCGTTGCGCGGGTAGAGAGTGGCGCCCTCGACGCCGTCGGGGAACGCGATGGTGACGTCGCGGACCGCGATCTGGCCGACGTCGGCGCTCGCGCCGCCGACCGCCGCGACCTGCTGGGCGGTCTGGGTGATCTGACCGGCACCGCACCCGGCCAGGGCGACGGCCCCGATCACGGCGGCGGCGACGACGGCTGCTCCGGTCGGGCGAACGAGCGGCTTGCGGCTCACGGGGCGGGGTCCCTCCTGAATCGACGCGTCCAGCGCACCGCGGGGGCCGCGGCGGCGACGGCCGTCCGCGGTGCCGGCGGGACCGGACCAGCCAGGAGCCTAATGGTGGGCGGCCGGTACCGCCGAAAGGGCCGTCGCAGGCACGTTTCCTTCGTGTTGTCAACCCCGTGACCTGCGACGACGGGTGGTACCGGGCGAGAGGGGCCGGTCCGGGCGTGTTAACCTGGACGCAGCGAAAGGGGCAGAGGACACATGGTTTTCAAGGTCGGAGAGACCGTCGTCTACCCGCACCACGGTGCCGCTCTCATCGAGGCCATCGAGACTCGGACGATCAAGGGCGAGGAGCGCAAGTACCTCGTCCTCAAGGTCGCGCAGGGTGATCTCACGGTGCGTGTTCCCGCCGAGAACGCCGAGGTCGTCGGCGTTCGCGATGTGGTGGGCCAAGAAGGTCTGGACAGGGTGTTCGAGGTGCTCCGCGCCCCGCACACCGAAGAGCCGACGAACTGGTCTCGCCGGTACAAGGCGAACCTCGAGAAGTTGGCGTCCGGCGACGTCAACAAGGTCGCCGAGGTCGTCCGCGACCTGTGGCGCAGGGAGAAGGACCGCGGCCTGTCCGCGGGCGAGAAGCGCATGCTCGCCAAGGCGCGCCAGATCCTGGTCAGCGAGCTGGCGCTGGCCGAGGGCACCGACGAAGAGCGGGCCGAGGTCCTGCTCGACGAGGTGCTGGCCACCGCCACCGCCTGAGCGCGGCACCGCACCACCCCGCAGCACAGCACCACCTTGCAACACAGCACTCCACCCCGGGCCACGATCCCCGCGTGAACGTCGATGCGGTGGTCGTGGCCTTCGGTGTTCCCGGTGCGGTGGACGCCCTGACCCCGGTCGGCGGGGTGCCGATGATCGCCCGATCGGTGCGCGCCCTGCTCGCCGGACTGTCCACAACGGAGAGAACCGATCGGGTGATCGTGGTCGTGCCCGCCGAGCGGCGCGACGCGGTCGAACGGGCTTGCGCCGGCCTCCCGGTCGACGTGCGCGAGACCGTGCCGGCGCCGGCCGGTCGCGCGCGGGGTGAGGAGGCACACGTCGGTCAACGAGCGGACCCCTCCCCGGGTGACGATCGGCGCGCCGGTTCCGGCGACGATCCGGTGACGATCCTGCACGACGCGGCCCGCCCGCTCGCCCCGCCCGCGCTCGTCGCCGCCGTGCTGGCCGAAGCCGCCACCGGGTGCGCCGCCGTGGTGCCGGTCCTCCCGCTGACCGACACGGTCAAGCTCGTCGACGACGCCGACCTCATCACCGCCACCCCCGACCGTGCCGATCTGCGCGTCCTGCAGACCCCGCAGGTCGTCCGCACCGCGCTGCTGGTGCCCACCGAGGACCCGTTCGCGACCGTCCTGCGGCTGGCCGCGGAGGGCGCCGTGCGCCACGTCCCCGGCGACCCGGCCGCCTTCCCCGTGCGGACGGCGTGGGACCTGCGGCTGGCCGAGCTCCTCGTGCACTAGCGTCGCCTCGTCGGCGGAGGGGGAGCGGATGCGCGTCGGGATCGGCACGGACGTGCACCCGATCGAGCCGGGGCGGGCGTGCTGGCTGGCCGGGCTGCGCTGGGCCGACGCCGACGGCTGCGCCGGGCACTCCGACGGTGATGTGGCCGCGCACGCCCTCTGCGACGCCCTGCTCTCCGCCGCGGGCCTGGGCGACCTCGGCGCCGTGTTCGGCACCGGGCGCCCCGAGTGGACGGACGCCAGCGGCGTGGCGTTGCTCACGGAGGTCCGCGAGCTGCTGGCGGCGCGGGACTGGGTGCTGGGCAACGCCGCGGTCCAGGTCATCGGGAACCGCCCGCGGATCGGCCCCCGCCGCGCCGAGGCCCAGGAGGTGCTCTCGGCCGCGGCCGGCGGACCGGTCGCGGTCTCCGGCACCACCACCGACGGCCTCGGCCTCACCGGCCGTGGCGAAGGCCTCGCCGCCGTCGCCACCGCCCTCCTGCTGCCCCGCTCCTGACCTCCCGCCCCGCTCCCATCCGGGAGGGGCTGCCCCCCAGGGTCGCGTTCGGGTCACCACGGTGGTTCCGGCGATGTGTGGGGCTGCCCGGGCAGTGGTCGATCCAGCAGGAACGCGCTCACGGCGGCGAGGTGGACGTCCGGCCGGTCGGTCTGGATGCTGTGCCCGGCGCCGTCGACGGGGAGCAGGACGGCCCCGGGGAGGACGTCCCGGTACTCGCGTGCGACCTCCCACGACTGGTAGTCGCACTCGCCACGCAGGATCAGGACGGGGGTCCGGGTCTCCCGGAGCGCCGGGCGCGGATCGGGGGTCCGGCGGGAGTCCCGCACGGTCATCGCGTTCGCCCAGAACCCCAGGCCCGCGGGGTGTTCGCGGTGGTCGCCGGCACCCCCGGCCGGGCAGCCCGGTCGCATGTCGAACCCGGCGACGACCGCCTCGAACACGCCGTCCATCGGATCGTCGGGGAGCAGGGCGTGCGCCGTTCCCGGGCCCACCGCGTTCAGCAGGACGTGCGCCACCGCGAACCGGGGATGCTCGGCGATGACGGCACGCTGGTCGTCGCGTCCGGCCCGGGTCAGGCGGGTGTCGTCGCTGTACGCGGGCGCCCAGATGGGTGCGGGAGAGGACAGCACTGCCCGGTCGACGCGGTCGGGGTGGGCCGCGAGGTAGTTCGCGATGAGCTGACCACCCCAGGAGCCGCCGACGAGTACGAGCCGCTCGGCCCCGAGGGCGACCCGGATGGCCTCGATGTCGGAGACGTGCCGGTGCACCGTGTACTCGCCGATGTCAGCGGGACGGCTGGACAGCCCGGAGCCGAACTGGTGGTAGCGGTAGACGTCGAACCCGCTGCCGGCGAGCGCGGCCGCGATCGGGCCGGTGCTGCCGTCCGGTGCGCCGGGTCCGCCGTGGACCAGGACGACCGGCGTCGGGTGCGGCTGCCCCACCGGCGGCGTTCGCCAGTAGGCGATGCGCGATCCGTCGGGCAGGTCCCAGAACCGCGCGCCGGTGGGGTCGGGCCGTGTGGGGCGCGGCGCGTCGTCGTAGATGAGCCCGCCGCCGAGGACGACCGTGACCAGGACGGACAGCCCGATCGCGCCGATCACCGTCAGCCGCTGCCGTAGCGGGGTGTCCGCCACGCGTGTCGCGCCGGCCCGCGCCGGCAGGCAGCCGACGGCCGCCGCCGCCGCGACCGCCACGGCGGCGGCGACGAGCCGGTGCCCGGTCAGCGCCGCCGTGGCGAGCAGGGCCGTGCCCGCGCTGATCGCCCCCACCGGGACCGTCACGGCGACGAGGACCCACCCGCCGACCCGCCGCCCGGTCCGCTGCCGCCGGCGGGCGGCCACCCCTCGATCGTCTCCGGGCGTCGGCGGGGACGCCGTCATGCGCGTTCCCCGCCCCGTACCCGCACTCTCCACTGGCTTGCCACAACGGAAACAGTAGCGGTAACTTTCCATCATGGAAAACGACGCTGCTCGCATCCGGGACGCCCTGTCGGCGATCGCCGACGTGCGCACGGGCCTCGCCGAGCGCATGGCGTCGCCCCGGTGGTTCCATCCGCTTCTCGGCGTGCTCACCGCTCAGCACGTCCTGGTCCAGGGCGTGGACGACCGCAACTGGACGCTGCCGTCCTTCCTCCTCCTCGTCGGCGGGGCCACGGCGCTCGTCGCGTCCGCTCGCCGATCGCGCGGCCTGCTCGTCGCCTGCCCGAGGGGCCCACGCAGCTGGGCCGTGATGTGCCTGCGCGTCGGCGTCGTGTTCGCCGGTGTCTGGATCGCGGCGGTCGCGGACGACGTCACGACGACGGTGCTGGCGGCTGTCGCCGTCGTCCTCGCGACGATCTGGCTCGGCCGCCGCTACGACGCGGCGCTCCGCCGGGAACTCGACGTCAGCGCGACCCGCATCAGGACACCTGGTGACGGGAGGGCCCGGTGAGCACGACGCCCGCCTTCGACGAGATCATCCACGCGCCGAACCGGCTGCGGATCTGCGCCGCCCTGGCCACCGTGACCGAAGTCGAGTTCGCCACCTTGCGCGACATGCTCGGCGTCGCCGACTCCGTGCTCAGCAAGCACCTCAAGGTGCTGCTGGATGCCGGGTACATCACGCTCGCGAAGCCAGTGGGGTTCGGGCGGGTGCGTACGTGGGCGAGCTTCACCGCCGCCGGGCGGCGGGCGTTCGACGCCCATGTCGCCGAGCTCCGACGGCTCACCACGACCGCTCCGGCCGCCGCGTCCACGGCGGCGGCGCAGGAGACGCCGGCGGGCGCCCCGGGCGAGGTCACCGGGTAGCGCTCCGGCCGTGGGGCGGGGTGGGTCGGTCGTCGTCGACGGGGCGTTCGAGGGCGGTTTCGAAGGCGCGCAGGGTGTCGACGACCAGGCTGCGCTCCCGAGGGGTGAGTGGGGCCAGGGCGCGCCGCCAGGCCGATGCGCTGCCGGTCAGCCAGGTCTCGATCGCGGGGCGGTGGGGCTCGGCGATCCGGACGATGCGCCGGCGGCGGTCGGCGTCGTCCTCGATGCGCTCGACGACGCCGTGCCGGCTCAGGTCGGCGACCATCAGGCTGACCGTCGTCGCGGCGACCTCCAGCCGCCCCGCCAGCTCGTTGACGGTGGTCGGGCCGTCGAACAGCAGGTGGGACAGCAGCGACAGGTGCCGGGGGGCGAGCGCCATGGACCGCAGCTCGGCCGGCACCGGGATCCGCTTCGCCCGCCCGACGAGCCGGGGCATGAGCAGCAGCAGTGCGCGCACGGGGTCGTCGAGCTCGGGGTCCGGCGTCGGCACCGACCTGCCTCCGATTCAGCTTTGACAGCAAAGGTACTTTGGGGTGAACGGTATCGACGGACGGTACCGCCGCCCGACAGGAGCGCACCATGCCCCACCTGCAGGTCCGGCTCTCGGAGGACGACGTCGACGACGCCGTCGCGGCCCGCGTCATCGCCGAGCTCACCGAGGCCATCGCCGCGGTCTACGGCGAGTGTGCCCGGCCGCACGCCGTCGTCGAGATCATCGGCATCCCGCCCGGCCGCTGGGGCGTGGGCGGCGTGCCCGCCGCGCCCGTCCCGGCGGTCACGCTGAGCATGCGCGCCGAGGCCCTCCGGCCCCCGCACGGCGACGCCCGCGCAGCCCGGCTCATCGCGGAGCTGACCGGCGCGGTCGGCCGGGCCCTGGGCGCCCCGGCCGCCGCGCGGACCACCGTCGAGCTGCTCGGCGTGCCGGCCGCTCGTTCCGGCGTGGGCGGCGTTCCCGCGGCGTGAGGGTCCGGTCGGTCGAACTCGCCGGCCCGGACGCCTGCCACTCGGCGGCGGTGTAGCTGCGGGGCGCCCCGTGCTGCGCGCCCCGCCCCGCCCCCGCGGGTCCTCGCAGACCTAGCTGTGTCGCGCAGCGTCGGGTGTGTCGTCGCAGCCCGCCGGCGGGCTGCGAGAGCACAGCCAGCGCTGCGGGGCGCGCCCCGTGCTGCGCGCCCCCGCCCGGGGCGCGTGCTCGCAGAGTCAGTTGCGTTGTGCAGCGTCGGGTGTGTCGTCGCAGCGCGCCGGCGGGCTGCGAGAACACGGTCGGGGCTGCGAGGTGTGCTCAGGACCGACCGCCGGGCGTCAGGACATCGCGTCGAGGCGGGCCTGGGTCTGCTCCGCGGTCAGCTCCTCGATCGGCTGGCTGAGCATCCACTGGTGGCCGAACGGGTCGCGCAGCCGGCCGCCGTAGGCGCCGTAGCCGTGGTCGGCCAGCTCGAAGATCGTGGTGGCGCCGCCCGCGCGCATCCGGGCCGCGACGGCGTCGGCGTCGGACACGTCCAGGCTCATGATCACCGGGATGCCGCCGTCGGTGGGGGCGGGGTCGCCGTCGCCGGCGTCCTTGACCGCGAACCGGACGGGGCCGGCGACCACCATCGAGTGGACCACGCGGCCGTCGCCGTCGGTGTAGCGCTCGACGACCTCCCCGCCGAACGCGGCGGTGTAGAACTCCAGCGCGGCGTCCGCGCCCTCGACGACCAGCCGCGGGTGCAGTCCCACCAGGTCGCCGGTAGCAGTCGATTCGCTCATGGTGGCGATCATCGCGGCGGCCGGCCCCCGCTGTCGTGGACGAAACGGAACTGACCTGGCCGGTCGCCGTCGGCACGTTGTCCGTACTCTGGGATGGTGAGCCTCAGACTGTTCGACAGCGCCACCAGGGAGCAGCGGGACTTCGTCCCGGTGCGGGCCGGGGTTGCGTCGATCTACGTCTGTGGCGCCACCGTGCAGGGCCATCCGCACATCGGGCACGTCCGCTCCGGCCTGAACTACGACGTGCTGCGCCGCTGGCTCGCCCACGGCGGGCTCGACGTCCGGCTCGTCCGCAACGTCACCGACATCGACGACAAGATCATCCTCAAGGCGTACGAGTCGGGTCGGCCGTGGTGGGAGTGGGGTGCGCTGCACGAGCGCGCCTTCCAGGCCGCCTACGCCGCGCTGGGCTGCCTGCCCCCGTCGATCGAGCCGCGGGCCACCGGGCACGTGCCGCAGATGGTCGAGCTCATGCACCGGCTGATCGACAGCGGGCACGCCTACGCCGCAGGCGGCGACGTCTACTTCTCGGTGCGCTCCTTCCCGGGCTACGGCGCGCTGTCCAACCAGGACCCGGACGAGCTCAACCAGGGCGAGGCCGCGGCCGAGGGCAAGCGCGACCCGCTCGACTTCGCCCTGTGGAAGGGGGTCAAGCCGGGCGAGCCGTCCTGGCCGACCCCGTGGGGCCCCGGGCGCCCCGGCTGGCACCTGGAGTGCTCGGCGATGTCGACGTTCTACCTGGGCCCCGAGTTCGACGTCCACGGCGGCGGCCTCGACCTGGTGTTCCCGCACCACGAGAACGAGCGCGCGCAGTCGAACGCGGCGGGCGACCGGTTCGCCCGGTTCTGGATGCACAACGGCCTGCTCACCGTCAAGGGTGAGAAGATGTCCAAGTCGCTGGGCAACGTCGTGCCGGTCGAGGAGCTGCTGCGGCTGGCCCGCGGTGTCGAGGTCCGCTACTACCTGGTCGGCCCGCACTACCGGTCGATGATCGACTACTCGCCGGCGGCGCTGGAGGAGTCGGTGGTCGCGTACCGGCGGATCGAGTCGTTCGTGCACCGCGTGCGCGAGCGGGTCGGCGCGCCCGACGTCGGCGAGGTCGACCCGCGCTTCGCCGCCGCCATGGACGACGACCTGGGCACACCGACCGCGCTGGCCGCGGTGCACGCCACCGTCCGCGAGGGCAACAGCGCCCTCGACGGGGGCGACCGGTCCGCGGCCCTGGCCGCGGCCGAGCGCGTGCGGGCGATGACCGACGTGCTCGGGCTCGACCCGCTCGACCCGCAGTGGGCCACCGGCGACGCCGCCCACGACGCGGCCGCCGGGGCGCTCGCCGCGCTGGTCGACGACCTGCTCGAGCAGCGGGCCGCCGCCCGCAAGGCGCGCGACTTCGCCGCCGCCGACGAGGTGCGCGACCGCCTCACCGCAGCCGGGGTCATCGTCGAGGACAGCCCCGACGGCCCCACCTGGACCTTGAAGGGCGTGTAAGCGATATGGCCGGCAATTCCCGGCGCCGGGGTGCGATCCGCAAGGACGGCACGAAGAAGGGCGCCGTCACGGGCTCCGGCGGTCAGCGCCGGCGCGGCTTGGAGGGCAGGGGCCCGACCCCGCCCAAGGAGATGCGGCCGGGCCACGCCGCCGCCCGCAAGGCGAAGGCGGTGGCCAAGAAGAGCGCCGGGCGCCCCACCGGTTCGCGCGGCGGCTCCGTCGCGGGCAACCGCCGCCGCCCCGGCGACGGCGAGACCCCGGAGACCGTGCTCGGGCGCAACCCGGTGCTGGAGTGCCTGCGCGCCGGCGTCCCGGCCACGGCGCTGCAGGTCGTGGTGGGCAGCACCACCGACGAGCGGGTCGCCGAGGCGGTGCACCTGGCCGCCGGAATGGGCATCTCGATCCTGGAGTTGCAGCGCGGCGAGCTCGACCGGATCGCCGGCGGCGCGCTGCACCAGGGCGTGGCGCTGCAGGTGCCGCCCTACGAGTACGCCCACCCCGACGAGCTGCTGGAGATCGCCTCCGAGTCCGGCACGCCGGGGCTGATCGTCGCGCTGGACGGCGTCACCGACCCGCGCAACCTGGGCGCCATCGTCCGCTCCGTGGGGGCGTTCGGCGGGCACGGCGTGGTGGTCCCGCAGCGGCGCGCCGCGGGGATGACCGCGGTCGCCTGGCGCACGTCGGCGGGCACCGCGGCGAGGGTGCCGGTGGCCCGCGCCACCAACCTCACCCGCACGCTGCGCGAGTACGCCGAGGCCGGCTACATGGTGGCGGGCCTCGACGCCGAGGGCTCGGTCGACCTCGACCACTTCGACCTCGCCGCCGACCCGCTGGTCCTGGTGATCGGCTCGGAGGGCAAGGGCCTGTCGCGGCTGGTCCGCCAGACCTGCGACGTCACCGTCTCCATCCCGATGGCGGGCCCGGTCGAGTCGCTCAACGCCTCGGTCGCGGCCGGTGTCGTCCTGGCCGAAGTGGCCCGCCGCCGGCGCTGACGCCTCACGAACTCCGGGCGGCGGGCACGCGGGCCCGCACGGAGGCGACGACCCGGCAGCCCAGGTAGCAGGCGAAGGCCAGCGCCGCCACGTAGCCGGACACGGGCAGGCCGGGGGCCAGCGACAGGATCGTCCCGCCGACCAGCGACACCTCGGCGAACAGCACCGCCAGCAGCGTGGCCCGCACCGGGCTGGCGGTGACCTGCGCGGCCGCCGCCCCCGGCGCGATCATCACCGACAGCACCAGGATCGCCCCGACGATCGGCACGGCCAGCGCCGTGGTCAACCCGATGAGCACCGCGAACACCAGCGACAGCACCCGGACCGGCACGCCGCGGGCCACGGCCACGTCGGGGTCGGTGCTGGCGAACAGCAGCGGCCGGTACAGCACCGCGAGCACCCCGACGACCAGCACCGCCACCACGGCCAGCACGATGATGTTGGTCGAGTCGACGGCCACGATGGAGCCGGTGAGCAGCCCGAACTTGTTCGACGCCCGCCCGTCGTAGAGGGCCAGCATCAGCACGCCCAGGCCCAACCCGAACGCCAGCACCACCCCGATCACCGAGTCGCGCTCGCGGTGGCGCAGGCCCAGCACGCCGAACACCAGCCCGGCCAGCACCGCCCCGGCCACCGCGCCGATCCCGACGGCGAAACCGGTCAGCAGCGCGGCCGCGCCGCCGGTGAAGGCGAGCTCGGCGGTCCCGTGCACGGCGAACGCCATCCCGCGGGCCACGATCAGCGGCGTCAGCAGGCCGGCCACCAGGCCCAGCACGGCGCAGGCGACCAGCGCGTTCTGCACGAACGGCAGCGCGAGCAGCTCGCCGAGGCCGTCGAAGCTGATGAGGGTGTCCATCAGGCCGGCTCCTCGCCGACCAGCGGGTCGTCGCAGTGCGCGTGCTCCTCGGTCCCGACCACCACCAGCCGGTCGCGCAGGCGCAGGACGTCGACGTCGGTGCGGTAGAGCTCGCTCAGCACGGCCGAGGTCATGACCTCCGACGGCGGGCCGATCCGGAACCGGCCGTCGACCAGGTAGAGGACGCGGTCGACCATCGGCAGCACCGGGTTGATCTCGTGGGTCACGAACAGCACCGCGGTGTCGGCCGCCCGGCGCCGCTCGTCGATCAACCGGGTGACGGTGCGCTGGTGGGCGAGGTCGAGGGAGAGCAACGGCTCGTCGCACAGCAGCACGGCGGGGTCGCCCACCAGTGCCTGCGCGACCCGCAGCCGCTGCTGCTCGCCGCCGGAGAGCCTGCCGACCGGGGCGTCGGCGTACCCGCTGCCGCCGACGGCGGCGAGCGCGGCGTCCACCCGAGCCCGGCGCGCGCGTCGCCCGCGGATGCCCAGGCCGAGCCGGTGGCCGTCCAGGCCGAGGCCGACGAGGTCGCGCCCGCGCAGCGGGAGGTCGGGGTCGAGCGCCTTCTGCTGGGGCACGTAGCCGATCTCCGGCGCGCCCCGCCGGGCCGGGCGCCCGCCGATGCGGACCTCGCCGCGGGCCAGCTCGACCAGCCCCAGCAGGACCCGGACCAGCGTCGTCTTGCCCGAGCCGTTCGGGCCGAGCACGGCGACGAACTCGCCGGGCGCGATGTCCAGGTCGAGCCCGTCCCACAGCGTGCGCCCCCCCATCCGCACCTGGGCGCCGCGCAGCGAGAGCGCGGGTGTGGTGATCCGGGATGTGGTGGTGGGCGCGGTCACGGCGTCAGTTCCCGTTCAGGGCGGCGGACAGGGCGTCGATCTGGGCGCCCATCCAGGTCGGGTAGTCGGTGGTGCCCTCGGGGAGGGTCTCGGTGAACTCCACGACCGGCACCCCTCCAGTCTGCGCCGCGGCCCGGACCTGGTCGGTCGAGGGGGTGGCGGTCTGCGGGTTGACGATCAGCGCGGCCACCGGCTCGGGCGGCCCGAACAGGGTCAGCGTCTCGGCCAGTGCGGCGGCGGGTGGGTCGCTGTCCTCCTCGACGGCCTCGGTGAACGCCTCCGGGGTGACGTCGGTGAGCCCGGCGGCCTCCAGCAGGTACCCCGGGACGGGCTCGGTCGCGGCGACCCGCGCGCCCGGCGCCGCGGTGGCGATGGCGCCCGCCTCGGTGGCCAGCTCGTCGACCGCGGCGGAGAACTGCTCGGCGTTGGCGGTGTAGGTGGCGGCGTTGGCCGCGTCGGCCGCACCCATGTCGGTGGCGAGCCGCTCGGCCAGCTTCCGCACGGTCGGCAGGCTGTACCAGACGTGCTCGTTGAAGGAGCCGTGTTCGTGGCCGTCGTCGGCGGTGTGCTCGTGGCCGTCGTCGGCGGTGTGGCCCTCGCCGTCCTCGGCCGGGGCCAGCCCGGACAGCGCCACGACGTCGATCACGTCGGCCTCGCCGCCGCTCGACTCGACCAACCGGGTCATGAAGTCGTCGTAGCCGCCGCCGTTGACCACCACCAGGTCGGCGCCGGCGACCGCCGCGGCGTCGGCCGGCGTGCTCTCGTAGGAGTGCGGGTCGGCGGTCGGGTCGTCGATCAGCGAGGTGACCTCGACCAGGTCGCCCCCGACGGCTCGCACGACGGCGCCGTAGACGTTGGTGGACGTGACGACGTCGAGCAGTTCGGCCTGGTCCGGGGCGTCGACCGGCGCGCCGGCCGGGGCGTCGGTGCCGCACGCGGTCAGCGTCGCGGTCAGGACGGCGGCCAGGGTCGCGACGAGCGGGCCGGTCGGGCGGTGGGCCATGTTCGGTTACTCCTGCAACTGAAAATGATTGTCGATTCACTCTATCTTGTGACCAGGGGCTCGTCGCACCCCCCGTCCGGCACTTTCCCGGTGAGGCTCTGAACCGTTACGGTCCGGTGATGCCCGGGCCCTCACACGTCCGCCGGCCTGCGACGCTCGCGTCGTTGGCCGCAGAGCTGGGCGTATCGCGGACGACGGTCTCCAACGCCTACAACCGCCCCGACCAGCTGTCCGCGCCCCTGCGCGAGCGGGTGCTGGAAGCGGCGCGCAGGCTGGGGTACCCCGGTCCCGACCCGGTGGCCCGTTCACTGCGCACCCGCAAGGCCGGCGCGGTCGGCCTGCTGCTCACCGAGGCCCTCTCCTACGCGTTCCGCGACCCGGCGGCCACCGGGTTCCTGGAGGGCCTTGCGCTGGCCTGCGAGCAGGCCAACCAGGGCCTGCTGCTGGTGCCGGTGAGCCCCGACCACGTCGACGTCACGGCCGTGCACCAGGCCGGCGTCGACGGCTTCGTCGTGTACTCCGTCCGCGAGGACGACCCGCACTTCATGGCCGTGCTGGAGCGGCCGGTGCCCACCGTCGTGTGCGACCAGCCCACCGGCGTCGAGGGGGTCGACCGGGTCGGCGTCGACGACCGCGCCGGCATGCTCGGCCTCGCCCGCCACCTGACCGGCCTGGGCCACCGCCGGTTCGGGGTGATCTGCATGCGGCTGGCCGCCGGCCACAACGACGGCCCGGCCTCGGCCCAGCGCCAGGAGTCGATCACCTACCCGGTGCAGCGCGACCGCCTCGGCGGCATCCGCGACGGGCTGGCCGAGGTCGGCGTCGACTGGGCCGACGTCCCGGTCATCGAGCGGTTCGAGCACAGCGTCGAGGCCGGCCGCGACGCCGCGGCCGAGCTGATGGCCGCCCACGCCGACCTGACCGCGGTCGTCTGCACCTCCGACATCCTCGCCCTCGGCGCCCTGCAGCACGCCGCCGAGCGCGGCCTCTCCGTGCCCGACGACCTGTCGGTGACCGGCTTCGACGGCGTGCCGGAGGCCGGCCGGGCCGGGCTGACCACGGTCAACCAGCCGGTGCTGGAGAAGGGCCGGATCGCCGGCGAGCTACTGCTGCAGCGCGGCGACCGCAACCGCTCGCGGCGGGTCACCCTGCCCACCGAGCTGGTGGTGGGCACCACCAGCGGCCCCCCGCGCTCCGACCAGCGCTTCTTCTCCGGCTGGTGACGGGTCAGCCGGGCCCGCTCACGACCAACCGGTACCCGGCGTCGAACATGTCGAGGGACGACAGGTCGCGGTGGCGCTCCTGCCAGGCGCCGGACTCCAGGTCGGCGGCGAGCGCCGCCAGCCCGTCGGTCAGATCGCGCGGGTCGGCCTGGGCCAGCATCGAGATGCCCTCCCGGACCGCCGGGTCCAGGTAGGCCGCCGGCCGGCGCCAGAAGGCGGCCCCGAAGCCGTCGACGCAGTCGTGCGGGACCAGCACCGGCTCGATCCGGGCGCCCGGCAGCAGTTCGACGAGCCGGGCGACGGGGACGGCGTGGCCCGCGCTGACCGCGGCGGCGGCCGGCAGGTACTCGCGCACCAGCCAGAAGTCGCGGAGCACCGCCTGGTCCCAGGTGAGGACCACGACCCGGCGGCGGGCGACCCGGCGGAGCTCGGCGATCCCGGCGTCGACGTCGGTCCAGTGGTGGACGGTCAGCACCGCGAGGGCGGCGTCGACGGCGCCGTCGGACAGCGGCAACGCCTCGGCCGTGCCGCGCACGCAGGGGGCCGCCCCGGCGGGGCGCTGCGCGACCATCACCGAGCTCGGCTCGACCGCCACGACCGTCTCCGCGGGCTCGTAGGAGCCCGTGCCGGCTCCGACGTTGACGATGCTGGTCGCGCCCGCCAGTGCGGCGCCCACCCGCGCCGCGATCCGCGGGTCCGGCCGCCGGGTCGTCCGGTAGTCGCGCCCGATCCGGTCGTAGACGGCCATCCCCCGATGATGGTCGCTACCCCTGCCGGCGGGGAAGGGGCCGCCCGAGCCGACCGGTCACGGCCCGGGCCAGCGCCTCCACGTCGGACCCCGGGTCGGGGGCGACCAGTCCCTCCAGCAGCAGCGCGGACAGCCCGTGCACCAGCGACCAGCCGGCCAGCGCGGTCGCCCGGTCGCGCGCCGCGCCGTCGGGCTCGGTCTGCAGCGACCGCCCCGCGCGTTGCTGCGCGGCGACCAGCGCCGGGTCGTCGGCGTGCACGAGGCCGGGCGTGCGCATCACGGCGAAGTGCGCGGGGTGGGTGGTGGCGAAGACCACGTAGGCGACCCCCATCTCGGAGAACTCGCGGTCGGTCACCGCGTCCAGCGCGTCGGCCAGGAGCGTCCACCCCTCGGCGGCGACGGCCGTGAGGAGCCCGGTCTTGTCGCGGAAGTGGTGCGTCGGCGCGGCGTGCGAGACGCCGGCGCGCCGGGCCAGCTCGCGCAGGCTGACCGCGACCGGCCCGTGCTCGGCGATCGCGACGAGCGCGGCGTCCAGCAGGGTCCGGCGGAGGTCGCCGTGGTGGTAGGGCACGGTTCCGAGGGTACCGCGCGTCTTGTCGTTGACAAGATGGTGTCGACGAGGCATCTTGTCAATGACAAGACCTGCCGAGCACGAGGAGACCCGAGATGCCGACCCTGCCCTGGACCGATGTCGAGACCGCCGACCGCACCGCGAGCGAGCCGCTCGTCATGGCCTCGCGGTTCCAGCTGCGCCGCTACCGCGACGTGCTGCCGTTCCTGCGCGACGCCATGCGGGTGCGCACTCTCGTGCGCCGCTCACCCGGCGCGCTGGGGGTGTCGCTGGTGGCGCGCCCGCTGCGCCGTGAGTTCGCCACGCTCAGCGCGTGGCGCGACCGCGAGTCGCTGGACGCGATGGTGCGCGCCGAGCCGCACCGCTCGATCATGGGCCGCTACCGCGCGGCCATGGCCGACTCGCAGTTCGTCTTCTACGCCCCCGCCGAGTACCCGCCGACCTGGGACGAGGCCCGCGGCCGGCTCACGACCCCCGGCGGGCGTCCAGGAGGACGGCCAGCAACTCGGTGACGGCCCGCGGGTCGGCGACCCGGTACGTAGCGGCCGTGTCGCCGTCGCCGACCTTCACCCCGACGTCCCCGGGCCGCAGCCGGGACAGCGCGGTCTCGTCGGTGACGTCGTCGCCGGCGAAGAACACGGCGTCGGCCTTCACCCGCTCGCGCAGCAGGTCGATCGCCGACCCCTTCGACGTCCGCACCACCGACAGGTCGAGCACCGCCTTGCCCGGCACCGCCTCGACCCCCGGACGCGCGCCCGGCCCGGCCGCCACCGCGGCCAGCACCCGCGTGCCCACGTCGGCCGGAGCGTTGCGGACGTGCACCGCGACCCCGGCGGGCTTGTCCTCCAGCGCCACCCCCGGCTCGCCGTCGACCAGGTCGCGCAGCTCCGCGACCAGGCTGTCGAGGAGGGCGCGCTGGTCGTCGTCCAGGACGGCGGCACCGTCGTCGAACTCGCCGCCGTGGCTGCCGACCAGCCGCATCGGCGCCCCGAACCCGGACACCGCGCCCAGGTCGGCCAGGCCGCGCCCGGAGACCAGGGCGACGACCGTGTCGGGCTGGTCGGCGAGCTCGGTGAGCAGCCGCGCCGTCTCCGGCAGCGGCCGCGCCTGCGAGGGCACCTCCACGATCGGGGAGAGCACGCCGTCGAAGTCGAACGCGGCGAGCAGTCGCGGCACCTCGGCCAGCTCGCGCAGGGCCGCGACCAGCGCCGGGTCGAGCGCGCTCACGACTCGTCCGCGGGTGGCAGGCCGAGCGCGTCGAGGAAGGAGCGCGCCCACCGGTCGACGTCGTTGTTGAGCACCTGCTTGCGCAGGGACCGCATCCGCTTGTCGCTCTCGGCCTTCGACATCGTCAGCGCCTCGTACACCCGGTTCTTGACGCCGTCCGTGTCGTGCGGGTTGACCAGCAGCGAGTCCTTGAGCTCGATCGCCGCCCCGGCGAACTCGGAGAGCACCAGCACCCCGCCACCGCCGCTGCGGCAGGCGATGTACTCCTTGGCCACCAGGTTCATGCCGTCGCGCAGCGGAGTGACCAGCATGACGTCGGCGGCGACGTAGAACGCCACCAGCTCCTCGCGGGGCAGCGACTGGTGCAGGTAGTGCAGCACCGGGTGGCCGACGCTGGCGTACGTGCCGTTGATCCGCCCCACGGACTGCTCGATGTCGTTGCGCATCTTCTGGTAGTGCTCGACCCGCTCGCGGCTGGGCGTGGCCAGCTGGATGAACACGGTGTCGGTGTTGTTGATCATGCCCTCGGCCAGCAGCTCCTCGAACGCGCGCAGCCGCACGTCGATGCCCTTGGTGTAGTCGAGCCGGTCGACGCCGAGGATCACCCGCTCCGGGTCGCCCAGGTCGGCGCGGATCTGCTTGGCCCGCTCCTGCACCTCCGGCCGGCGCGCCATCTCGTCGAGCTGGGCGGAGTCGATCGAGATGGGGAAGGCCCCGACCCGCACGGTGCGCTTGCCGTACTGCAGCTCCTTGGTGCCGCTGGCCGTCGCGTCGGTGAACCGGGCGGCCAGCTGGCGGAAGTTGCGCACGCCACCGGCGGTGTGGAAGCCGACCAGGTCGGCCCCCAGCAGCCCCTCGACGATCTCCCGCCGCCACGGCAGCTGCTGGAACAGCTCGGTGGGCGGGAACGGGATGTGCAGGAAGAACCCGATGCGCAGGTCGGGGCGCAGCTCGCGGAGCAGCTTGGGCACCAGCTGCAGCTGGTAGTCCTGCACCCACACCGTCGCGCCCTTGCCGGCGACCTCGGCGGTGGCCTCGGCGAAGCGCTTGTTGACCCGGACGTAGGCCTGCCACCAGTGCCGGTGGAACGCCGGCGGCGCGACGACGTCGTGGTAGAGCGGCCACAGCGTGCCGTTGGAGAAGCCCTCGTAGTAGTTCTCGACGTCCTCGGCGGACAGCGGCACCGGGTGCAGCTGCAGCCCGTCCTCGACGAGCGGGTCGACCTCGGCGTCGGGCAGGCCGACCCACCCGACCCAGGCGCCGTCGCGGCTGCGCAGCATGGGTTCCAGGGCGGTGACCAGCCCGCCGGGGCTGCGCTTCCAGCGCTGCGAGCCGTCCGGGAGCTTCTCGAGGTCGACCGGCATGCGGTTGGCGACGACGACGAACTCGGCGTCGGAGAGCTCGTTGGTCCCGGTCGGCATGGGCCCGACCCTACTGATGGTGCGCGCGCGGCGCGGGCTCTGTGAGCTGCCTCGCGACCGCGCGCGTCCGGGTGGCGACGCTGTGCACCCAGCTGGTCGCGGGCGGGCTACGACGCCCGTGGGCCGACCGGTTCGTCCGCCTCCGCCGGCCCGCCGGGCCGGGGCCGGCGGGGACGGGTGATGAAGTCGCCGAGGGCCACCCCGGCGGCCAGCGCCAACCCGATCCCGAGCGCCAGGGTCACGGTGACCAGCCCGTCGGCGACGCCCTCGACGGCCAGCTGGTAGAAGCCCCGGTAGGCGACCAGCCCCGGTAGCAGCGGGGTGATCCCGGCCAGCGTCACCACCAGCGACTGCACCCCGCCGCGCCGGCGCAGCAGCCCCGCCGCCGCCCCGACGACCACGGCCGCCGCCCCGGTCGCCGCCACCGGCCCCAGCTGCAGCAGCTGCACCCCCGTCCCGTACGTGGCCCAGCCCGCCGCCCCGGCCAGCCCGGCCGCGAGCAACGACCGCAGCGGCGCGTACCCGGCCAGCGCGTAGCAGGCCGCCCCCACCCCGGCCGCCGCCGTGGCGACGCTGAACCGCCCCACCCCCGGCGGCAGCGCCTCGGCCACCTCCAGCGTCACCCCGAACGTGAACCCGATCTTGAGCGCGAGCACGACCCCGGTCAGCAGCCCCGCCGACAGCAACGCGATCTCCGCGGCCCGCCCGGCCGCCGTCACGTAGTAGCTGGCGATGGCGTCCTGCACCGTCCCGACCACCGACAACCCCGACAGCAGCACCGTGATGCCGGCCGCGACCACCAGCGAGGGCCGCGTGCCCTCCGCGAACAGCCCGGTCGCGAACAGCAGCAGCGTCGACCCCGTGGCCAGGAACCCCCCGCAGACCTGCTGGAAGAACGCCGGCAGCTGCCACCGGTTCAGCAGCCGCCCCACCCGGTCGATCAGCGCGGTGACCACGAACGCGACCACCGCCGTCAACGGCTCGGCACCCAGCAGCAGCGCCACCGACGCCGCCAGCCCCGCCCACCCCGCCGTCGCCACCCACCGCGGGTAGGGGTGCGCCGCCCGCACCGCCGTGTCGAGCGCGATGGCCGCCGCCCGCACGTCCAACGCCCCCCGCTCCACCCGCTCGACGACCCGGTTGACCTGCGCCAACCGGCTCAGGTCGAGCGTCCGGTACCGGATCAACCGCATCGACGTCACCGGCGCCGCCGCGTTCCCCCGGTGGCAGCACATCGTGATCGAGGTGAACGTGATGTCCACGTCCACCGTCGGCAACCCGGCCGCCGCCGAGATCCGCAGCATCCGCGCCGTCGTCTCCTCGGCGTTCTCCCCGCTCGACAACAGCACCTCCCCGACCTGCATGCACAGGTCGAGCACCTGCTGGACGTGCGAATCCGACGGCACCTCCGGCCCGATCGGCCGCAGGGCGGGCTGCGTGGGCGGCCCACCGTGCAGCAGGCCGTGCGGGTCGCGACGCAAGGTGCCCCGCACGCGTCGGGTGAAGCGGCGGGGAGTCATGGCGGCCAGGGTAGGGGTGGGCGCGGGGACGACCGGTCGCACTACGATCGACCGCGTGCCGGTGTAGCTCAGTGGTAGAGCAACCGCCTTGTAAGTGACCGGCGCTGAGCGCTGTGCCGGCTCTGCATCCGACCTGCACGGATACCAGATCGTGCCGAGCAGGGAAGTCGAAGTAGGTTGCTCGCGTCTTGATCACCGTTCCGTCGCACTGTAGTGGATCTCGACCATGGTCGTCTCGAGGTACGAGACGGGCTTGTGAGGGTGGCATCCCGCGCCATGGCAGCTTCACGATCCAGGTGCCGGTAGTGCCGAGAGAGGGCGCCGTGCCGCAGACCGCGCGGGGCGGGGTTCACGACCGGAGCGCGGGCCGGGCTGCGACGCACGACGTGGATCGAGTCCGTTCAGGACGACTGGCTCAGGCGGCCGTTCCGGGTGGGAACGCCTGGCCCCACCAGCGCGGCAGCCGGATTCGCCCGCCCCGACTTCACCCGATCAGTGATCAGATTGTGACGATGAGTCCGTAACGCGTCGCTCTCCACAACGACGATCTACAGGACGGTGATCCACGTCGCGTCGGGGCACCACGGGCTGCGCAGCTCGTCGGGGGGTGGACGCATTACGCGTCAGATCGGCTGCTCGGGGGTGGCGAGTGACGACTGGGGTCGGCCCCGTGCCGGGGTGCCTGAGCGTGCTCGATGTCATCCGTGACCGGTCGCGCCGGGCGCTGGACGTCTACCGGGCCGATCCCGGCCTCATCGAGGAGCACGCGAACGGCGAGAGGCGGATCTCGCAAGGCGGCTACGGCGACCGACAGGTCTTCGAGCTCGTGCAGAACGCGGCCGACGAGATCCGGGCGACGCCGGGTGGCGAGATCGCGGTCGTCCTGACCCCGACCCACCTCTACTGCGCAAACGAGGGCAGCCCGGTCACTCCCGAGGGCGCCGACACCATCCTGCGGATGAGCGTGTCGCGGAAGCGCGGCGGGCAGATCGGCCGTTTCGGTGTCGGGGTGAAGTCGGTACTGACCATCTCGGACTCGCCGGAGTTCTTCAGCACGGTCGACGGTGTGCAGTTCGGGTTCGGCTTCGATCGGGAGTGGTCGGCCGGCGAGATCCGGCGCGTCCACCCCGGCGCGGACGAGATGCCGGTCCTCCGCATGGCCCGGGTGCTGGATCCGCGGCGGTCACGTGATCTGGATCGGGTGCTGGACGAGTTGTCGCAGTGGGCGACCACGGTCGTCCGGCTTCCGCTCAAGTCGGGCAGCGTTACCCGGCTGGGGCTGGATCTCCGGTCGTTCCCCGTGGAGTTCCCGCTGTTCTCCCCGCACGTCGGAACGGTCACGTTGGAGGACCGGCGCGGCGGGGTGGTGTGGAAGCGCCAGATCTTCCAGCGGTGCGACGGGGTGCACCGGACGCTGCAGGAGGTCAGGACCGACGACTCGACGATCGACCACCGGTGGCGGGTCTTCTCCCGCGGACATCGGCCGTCCGCCCGCGCGTTGAGCGCCGCCGGTGAGCTGCACGATCGCCCGGAGATCGACATCTCGTGGGCGGTGCCCGGGCGGAGCGGTTCCCGGGGAGTGTTCTGGGCCTACTTCCCGACCAAGTTCGCGACCACCCTGCGCGGCATCCTGAACGCGCCGTGGAAGACCTCGGAGGACCGCCAGGCCATCTTCGACGGGAACGCCTTCAACGATGAACTGATCGGCGTCGCCGCCGAGTTGGTGATCGAGTCGTTGCCGCAGCTCACCACGGCCGAGGACCCGGCCTGCTACATCGACTACCTCCCCGGCCGCGGTCGCGAGGCGCCCCAGTTCGCGGACGAGCGGCTGACCGACGCCATCTGGCGCGTCGCCTCCGGGAAGCCGACCCTCGTCGACCAGGACGGGGTGCTCCGATCGCCTGCACAGATCGAACTGCACCCCGAGGACCTGCGGGAGGAGTGGCTGAAGCTATGGGCCGACCATCCCGGACGTCCCGACGGGTGGGTGCACCACTCCGCCGAGCGGCGGGAGCGGCGGGCCCGGGTCGCGCTCATCCTCGGTCGCGCCGGCCGGTCGGACACGTCCGTCGTCCGGTGGCTCGAGGCGCTGGTCACCGACGGGAAGCCGGAGGGATCCGCGGCAGCCGTGCGGATCGTTGCCGGAATGGTCGAGGCGGGTCACGCCCTGGCCGAGCAGGCGGCGCGGGCCCGGGTGGTCCTCACCGAGTCGGGCGGGTTCGTCGCGCCGGTCCGGGGTGAGGTCTTCCGCCGGAGCACCACCGACTCACTGTCCGATCGCCTGGTCTACGTCGACGAGCGGGTCGTCGACAGTTTCGGTGTCACCTCAGCGCTCGATCTGCTGGGCGTCCGGGAGGCCGATGCCGCGGGCCGGTTCGCCGCCGTCGTCGATCGCGGCTTCGCCGACTACACCGATGATCAGTGGATCGCCTTCTGGGAGCTGGGGCGGGCAGCGGGGGCGGGTGCTGTCCTGGAGGCTTTGCGGGCACAGGCGATCGGGGTCCGCCGAGATGTACGGGTCCGGACGGTCGCGGGCGGGTTCCGTCCGGCAAGTGACTGCCTGCTTCCCGGTCCGGTCGTGCCGGCTGACGGCAGCCGTGACGGGACCGTTGCGGTCGACCTGGAGTTCCACGCCGACGATCGCGAGGTGCTCCCCGGGCTCGGCCTGCTCGACGGCCCCGTCGTCGGGCAGGATCCGACCGAGGAGCCCTGGTTCGAGGAGTACCGGACGTTCGCTTGGGAGTTCCACCTCCGGTCGCTGGACGACAAGGCACACCGTCCGCAGCAGGCGACGATGCGGGTGGACGGCGCGAGCCCGGCAGGCCCGCTGCGCTTCATCCGTGCACTTTCACCGGTCGGGAGAGCAGCCTTCATCGAGAACCTCCCGTCCCACGGCCTCACCACTCAGTGGACCGTCCAGGCGGGTCGTCAACAGAGCACCCGCAAGCCGATCCGATCACCGCTGCTCTGGATGGCGTGGAAGGAAGGGCACCTCCGTACCTCGCGCGGGCTCCGGCCGGTGGCCCATTGCGTCGCGCCGTCGCTCCGGGAGCATCACGGCGTCCTGCCGGTCGCCCAGGTTTCTCCGGCGATCGCTGCATTTCTGCGGCTGCCCTCGTCCCTGGCGAAGGTGCAGCCGGGGATCTGGCGAGAGATCGTGGCCGACGCGGCCGAAAGCACTGACGACGCCTTCCCTGGAAAGGTATACGCCCTGTTGCTGGAGGCCGGGGCGGATTGGCCCGACGGTGCGACGACCCGGTGCCGGATCGGCGACGGGTGGTCCTCCGATACGAACGACCATGCGATCGCGGTGACCGCCGTCCTGGCCGAGTACGAGACGATGGTGCGCGAGGGGGTCCCGGCCCTTCTCGCCCCCGACGCCGCGGCGGCGGACCGGATGGTCGAGGCGTGGGGGATGCTCACCGCGGCGGAAGTGATCACCAAGGAGATCAGGTTCGTCGCGGAGTCCGAGCCGGTGCTGCTCGTCGACCTCTTCCCGCACGTTCGCTCCCATCTCCGTCAGCGGCTGCACGACGGGGAGACGTGGACGTTGACCCGCTGCACCGAACTGGAGGAGATCACCCGAACGCCCAACGGCATGCGGACGACGCAGTTGCCCAGGGCACGGTTCGGGAGTTCGGTCCTGGTGCTGCGACCCGAGGACGACTTCGCAGCGCTCATGGCCGTGGACGACGTGCTCGGACTCGATCTCGGAGCGAGCGGGTGCAGGTCTGTTCTCGACCGTCGTCAGCGGCAGCGCGACACCGAACGGATCCGGGCGGTCCGGGAGGCCCCGACGACCGAGCAGAAGCTCCTCCGGCTGGTCGGCACCGATGCCCTCCGAGCCGGTCTGCCGGCCGGCCTGGAGGAGCGCGAGGTCGCGAGGACGGGATCGGCCCCCTCGCCGGAGCGCGTGGTGCAGCTGGCGGTCAACACGCACGGCGAGGGCATCCTCCGGCACCACAGCAAGGACATCACGGCCGGGAACGTCGAGGCTCCCCGGACCTTCGCCGGCGGCACTGCCGCCCGGCGCTACGTCGCAGAGCTCGGCCTTCCCGGCTCCCTGGCGGGCTCGGCTGCCGTCACCCCTCCCGAGATGGAGGAGGTGGAGGGGCCCGCGGACCTGCCACCGCTGCACGACTACCAGGAACACGTCGCGACCGCGATGGTGGATCTGCTGCTCCAACCGATGCCCGAGCGGGCAATGCTGCGCCTGCCGACCGGCGCGGGGAAGACCCGGGTCGCGGTGGAGGCCGTCATCCGGGTGGTCCGTGAGCGAGGGGTCGAGGGACCGGTCCTGTGGATCGCGCAGTCGGACGAGCTCTGCGAGCAGGCCGTGGAGGCCTGGAAGTTCGTCTGGTCGAAGGTCGGGCCGGAGCAGCGGCTGACGATCAACCGGTTCTGGGGCGGCAACGATGCCGCGCAGGTGCTCGACACCACCCAGCTCGTCGTGGCGACCGACGCCAAGCTGACCAGCCGTCTGCAGGACGAGGATTACGCCTGGCTGCGCCAGCCGTCGATCGTGATCGTCGACGAGGCCCACCGGGCGATCGCCAGGAGCTACACGGCCATCCTCGAGCAGCTCGGACTGACGAGTCGGCGGACCGATCGTCCGCTCGTGGGCCTCACAGCCACCCCTTTCCGCGGGCGCAACGTCCAGGAGACCCAGCGGCTCGTCGACCGTTTCGGTGGGCGCAGGCTGGACGACGGGCTGTTCCCCGACGACCCCTACCCGGCCCTGCAGGCGATCGGGGTGCTCGCGAAGGTGGAGCACAGGGAGCTCCCCGGCGCGACGATCAGCCTCGACCTCGCTCAGCTGGCGGGCATCACCACCTTCGGGACGCTGCCCTCCTCGGCCGAGGAGGAACTCGGTCGGGACATGGATCGCAACGAGATGCTGCTGGAGGCGATCGCGGAGCTCCCCGACGATTGGCCCGTCCTCGTCTTCGCGACATCGGTCAACCACTCGAACCTGCTCACCGCGATGCTCAACGACCGGGGAATCGGATCGACCTCGATCGACAGCTACACCCCGATGCCGGAGCGGCGCAGGAAGATCGAGGCCTACCGGTCGTTGCGGACGCGGGTGATCACCAACTACGGGGTCCTCGCCCAGGGGTTCGACGCGCCGAGGACCCGAGCGGTGGTGATCGCCCGACCCACCTACAGCCCCAACGTGTACCAGCAGATGATCGGGCGCGGGCTGCGCGGGCCGCGCAACGGCGGTTCGGAGACGTGCCTGATCCTCGACGTGCACGACAACGTCGAGAACTACGGCAAGTCCCTGGCGTTCACGGAGTTCGAGCACCTGTGGGGTGTCGGGTGAGGGTGGGACAGGGGCACTCGGCGGAGTTGACCGACGAGCAGCAGGCCGTCGTCGATCTCCCCGCCGAGACCTTTCTGGTCGTCACCGCGGGTGCGGGGGCGGGCAAGACCCATACCATGGTCCGACGAGTGGCCCGGCTGCTGGCGGAAGAGGACCTGCGGGTCCATGAGGTGCTGGTGCTCAGCTTCGCCCGGAGCGCCGTACGCGAACTGCGTGAGCGGCTCGGGGCGACCGGTCAGGCCGGCCGGCTGGTGCCGGTGCGCACGTTCGACTCCTGGGCGCTGGACCTGCTCATGGAGTTCGACGGCGACCGGGAGTGGCACCGGGAACCGTTCGACGACCGCATCGCCGCGGCGGTCGCCCGGATCCGGACCGGCGCTGCGGACGAACGCCTCGCTGACATCCGCCATCTCGTCGTCGACGAGGCACAGGACCTCGTCGGGGTGCGGCTGGAGCTGGTGCGGGCGGTGATCGAGCACAGCGACTGCGACTTCACCGTGGTCGGCGACGCCGCCCAGTCGATCTACGGATTCCAGATCGAGGACCCGGAGGAGCGGGCCCGGGGCGCAGACGCCTGCTTCCGGTGGCTGCGCTCGCGGTTCGGCGACGAGCTCACCGAGCTCGAACTCACCCGGAACTTCCGGGCGCGGACGGACGAGGCCCGGACGGCGCTCCCGTTCGGCCCGGAGCTGCGGGAATCGGCCGAAGCAGCGCATTCCGGGAGCGGCGGCCGCTACGAGTCCCTGCGGACCAGCCTGATGGGAGCGTTGTACCTCGGTGAGCTGAGCGACGACCTCGTCCGGCGCGAGCTCCGGGAGACGCCGGGGACCACCGCGATCCTCTGCCGGACCAACGGGGAGGCCCTGTTGGCGTCGGGTCTGCTCGCCGGCGGCGAGGTGCCCCACCGTGTCCAGCGGACCGTGCAGGAGCGAGTCGCACCTGCCTGGCTCGCAGGGTTGTTCCGACAGCACACAGGCACCGTGCTCACCCGGGCCGCCTACGAGGCGCTGACCGACACACTCGCCCTGCCCCGGCACCACGATCCGGACGTCGTGTGGGGGCTCCTGGTCCGCTCGGCAGGGGACCGTGGTCGCCGTTCGGTCGACATGGACCGTTTGCGACGGCTCGTCGCCGAGAAGCGTCTGCCGGACGAGATCACCGCTCAGCCGCCGAGTGCCTTGGTGGTGTCGACCTTCCATCGTGCCAAGGGACTGGAGTTCGACCAGGTGGTCGTCATCGACCCCGGACCGCTCAGGGAGGGCGAGGACACGCCCGAGGACGAGGAAGCCCGGCTCCTCTACGTCGCGATGACCAGACCGCGCGACGACCTCCGCTGGACCGACCCGCTGCGCACCTGGAATGTCAGGCGGGACGGCCGCGCCGGGCGGTACGCGCGATTCGGCCGGCAGAAGTGGCAGCGCTTCGGTCTGGAGATCGGCGGTGAGGACGTCCATCCGACCGACCCGGCCGGAACCGTCGGATTCCGGGCCGGGGTCGAGGAACTGCAGGAACGGATGATGTCCGAGGTCGCGCCCGGGGATCCTGTCGTGCTCGAGCGCCTGACGCAGACGGCTGTCGAGGACGGGATGAGTCCACCGTATCTGATCATCCGCCGCGACCTTCCGATTGGAGTGGTATCGGAGGCCTTCCGCCGGTCGATGTTCCGCGTACTCGGCGGGCGCAAGGTCTATCAGCCCAAGAGCTACCCCCGATACCTCTTCGACGTCCGGATCGATGCGATCGAGACGGTGACCGGGAGCGTCGCTTCCGGGTCGATCGCCGGGATCGGTGATCGGGGGATGTGGCTGGCACCGCGGCTGACCGGACTCAGCTTGTTCCGGTACGACGGGAAGAGCGACGATGCGTGATCTCGGCCCGCACTACCTGTTCCGGGACGAACTGGTGGAGCGGCTGCGTCGGGACCTCCTCGGGCCTGTCGGCGGCCAGGACGAGGTGCTCGACGAGGAACCGGCGACCGCCTACATCACCGGGGTGCTCTATCCGCGCGACCGTGGACGCGGGTCGACCGGAGAGCGGGTGAACGAGCAGGACGTCGACCTCACCCCGGCGAACGCCACTGTCGACGAGGTTCCCGACACCGGGGTGGCCATGGCCAACCGCTCGATGCCGTCGGCCATGGGGATCACCTTTGCGGTGGACACCCGGCAGACCACAACCGTGACGCTGCGCGTCACCGGCGCAACCTATGAACCGATCGACGCCGGCGGAGCGGCGGTCCGGGCTGAACGAGCAGAACGCAGAGGCACCGACGACGAGAACACCGTGAAGTGGCGCAGACGCCCCTTCACGGTCGATCCGCTCGCGATCTCCGTCGGTGCGGCAGCCACGCCACCCTCGATCGATCTGGGTGTCGGGTTGCAGGTCAGGATCCGGGTTCGCGCTGCCGACCCGGACGGTGTCGCCGCCGTGACGGTGACGCTGGTCAACGACCAGGTCGTCGCCGACTCGAAGCAACTGCTGGACCCGCTCTGCATCTTCCAGCCGGAGCTGCGCATCGAGGTGCCGGGCGAGGCGGCCGCGCTGGTCGAACGGCCGCAGGGCCTGAGTGCCGACGAGAAGGAGTTGCAGCTCAGCGCTCTTCTGCACCGGCACGCTCCGATGTTCGCGACCGGGCACGGTTGCTCGGCGGACTGGGACTGGACACCGCCCGCGCCCCGCGGGGCCCGGTCGGCCACGCGTGCTGCAACGGCGTCGGTGTGGTCGTCGTTCGTCCCGGATCGGGAGGTCCTCCTGACGGACTCCAACCCCGAGGTCACCGAGCCGGGCATGCTGGACCTGGCGACGGCATCGACCGAGGAGCTCGTGGACACCCTCGGGACCCTGGTCGACGGATACCAGCAGTGGATCGCGGACCGTTCGCAGGACGCGGCCGCGCTGGGGGCAGATGATCTCGGGCCCGTCGCCGCGGCCCAGATCGAGTCCTGCGCCCGGGCCGCCCGACGGATGCGTATCGGCATCGACCTCCTGGCTCGCGACGAGAGTGCCCGCATCGCGTTCCGACTCGCCTGCGAGGCCATGGCCCATCAGCGGGCGAGGACCATGTGGATGCGGGCCGATCGGTCGGGCCTGCCCGATCCTTCGAAGGGGCGCTGGCGGCCGTTCCAGATCGGGTTCGTGCTGCTCTGCCTGGACGGCATCGTCGACACCGACAGCCCTGATCGCGGCGTCGCGGACCTGCTGTGGTTCCCCACCGGTGGCGGCAAGACGGAGGCCTACCTCGGGCTCATCGCATTCACCACCTTCCTGCGGCGGATCCGGCACGGCGACCGTGGTGGAGGCGTCACGGTGCTGATGCGGTACACCCTGCGCCTGCTCACCCTCCAGCAGTTCGAGCGCGCCGCAACCCTCATCTGCGCAATGGACGTCCTGCGGCGGGGGAATGTCGAACTACTGGGGGCGGAACCGATCTCGATCGGGATGTGGGTCGGCGCCGCCGCGACGCCCAACCGGCTCGACGATGCATTCAAGAGCCTGGAGGAACTGCGCAGGGATCGGCCCGTGCAGGAGAAGAACCCGGTGCAGCTGCGCTCCTGTCCCTGGTGCGCCACCCCGATGGACCACCAGGATTACCACGTCGACCGCCGGGCCGGGCGGATGTCGATCCTCTGCCGCAACGCCGAGTGCGAGTTCCGGACCGGGCTGCCCGTCCACGTCGTCGACGAGGACCTCTACGCCGTCCGCCCCACCCTGGTCATCGCGACCGCGGACAAGTTCGCCCAGATCGCCTGGCGTGGCACAGTGGCGTCGCTGTTCAACCGCGATGGGGCCCCGGAGGGCACCCCGCCGCCGGAGCTCGTCATCCAGGACGAGCTGCACCTGATCTCCGGACCGCTGGGCACCCTCGCGGGCCTGTACGAGACCGCGATCGACGTCGCCGCGGGGCGACCGAAAGTGATCGCGTCGACGGCCACGATCCGGCGGGCGCAGGAACAGGGAGCGCGGCTGTTCGACCGCGAGGTGCAACAGTTCCCGCCGGCCGGTCTGGACGCCCGCGACTCCTGGTTCGCCGTGGAGGCGCCGCGCACCGCCAAGGCCACCCGGCGCTATGTCGGTGTGCTCGCGCCGGCCACGAGCCAGGCGACCCTGTTGATCCGCGTGTACGCGGCCCTGCTGCACCACGCTGCCCGCATCGACGGCGACGAGGTGGTCCGCGACGCCTACTGGACGCTGGTGGGCTACTTCAACAGCCTCCGGCTGCTGTCGGCGGCCGAGCTGCAGGTTCACGCCGACGTCCAGGAGCGGCTGACCCAGCTGGCCGGGCGGGAGGGCGGATCGGGACGTTCGGTGGACATCCTGGCCGAGCTCACCAGTCGGATCGAGTCGAGCAGGATCCCGCAGCAGCTCAACGAGCTGTTCGTCGGGCTCCCGAACCGGTCGACGATCGACGTGGTGCTGGCGACCAACATGATCTCGGTCGGGGTCGACGTCGAACGGCTCGGTCTGATGGCCGTCATGGGCCAACCGCAGACCACCGCGGAGTACATCCAGGCCACGAGTCGGGTCGGGCGCCGCGATCCCGGGCTGGTGGTCACCATGCTCAACTCGTCACGGTCCCGGGACCGGTCGCACTACGAGGACTTCGCGTCCTACCACTCCGCGTTGTACCGGCAGGTCGAGTCGACCAGCGTCACGCCGTTCGCGGCCCGCGCCCGGGATCGGGCTCTGCATGCCGTCCTCGTCGGGCTGCTCCGCGTCCTGCATCCGATCGCCCGACCCAACGACGCCGCGGCGCGGGTGGAGGACTTCCTGGACGAGGTGTACGTCGTGAGTCAGGTGATCCTGGACCGGGTGGCGGCAGTCGAAACCGAGGAGCGCCCCGGTACGGAGCGTGACCTGACCTGGTTCATCGAGGACTGGCGGGAGCTGGCCCGGGACAATCCATTGGTCTACGAAGCGCCACGGCGGGTCATCGGTGGCGGCCCACGGGGTCCGGCCACGGCGTTGCTGCGCGCATTCGCCCAGGACGAGGACCTCGAGGAGGCGCAGGACACGATGTGGAGCCTCCGCGACGTCGACGTCGAGTCCCACCTCTACCCGGAGATCTGAGATGCCCGCTCGTACACGTCGCCGGGGCGCCATCGGCGAGGCGCGGACCAGGAAACCCGAGGGGTCGGTCCGTCGTACCCAACTCATCACCACCTACGGTGTCGGGGCGATGATCGCCCTGGGCGAGCGGTCGTACATCGTGGGCGGCCTCGACAGCTGGCATGTGCGGGGCGAGCCGGACCTGCGGGAGTTCCGTCTGCAGACCCGCCTCGGTGTGCGGGGCTTCTACCTGCCGCCCGCCTCCGACCCGCCTGCGGGAGACGGCGTGCGGGTCCGCCTGTTCCCGGACTTCTACTCGTGCCCCGGGCGCGGCGTCGACGGCACCGGGCAGTGCGAGCACAACCTCCGACCGCACAAGGATTTCAACTCGCCCCGCAACGGCAACCAGTGCGCGTCCTGCGGTGGGCCGTTGACCCCGTCGCGATTCGTCGTCGCCTGCCGCAACGGCCACCTCGACGAGTTCCCCTACTGGAAGTGGGTCCACAGCGGCCGCCCCGGTGATGATGGCGCGGACCGTCACGAGCTGTCGGTCCGCACAACCGGCAGGACCGCCTCCCTGCGATCGATCGTCATCGGCTGCAGCTGCGGCAAGGAGGCGTCGATGGAAGGCGCGTTCGGCCCCGGAGCGATGGCGTCGATCAGGTACACCTGCCGTGGCGGCCGCCCCTGGCTCGGACAGGCGGGCCGGGTGGATGGTTGCGCCGCCGAGTGCCGCACCCTCCAGCGCGGGTCGTCCGCGGCCTGGTTCCCGGTCGTCCGGTCGGCATTGTCGATCCCACCGTTCTCCCGGGAGCTCTACGACAACGTCGGCCGGTACATCAAGATGTGGCGGGGCAAGGACGACGCGCTGATCGCCGAGCAGGCCGAGCGACAGGGCCTCGCCGGCGTGCAGTACTCCGCCGCGGACGTGGTCCGGGCGGTCCGCGATTTCGAGAGCTACGAGGCGGGCGAGCGCCCGGATCCTTCGGTGCTGACCGGGTTCGAGGCTGCCGACGTCATCCGCGTGGAGGAGTACCGTCAGCTCGAGGGCGGCGATGAGACCGACGAGTTCGAGTGCGTGCCGCCGTCCGGGGCGACCTCGACCCCGCTCCCGCCGGGGATCGGGCAGACCATGCTGGTGAAACGGCTCCGCGAGGTCCGGGTCCTGCAGACCTTCACCCGGGTCGACGCCCCGGTCGAGGGCGACGACCGGGCCCGCCTCGCCGAGCTGAGCACGGATCGCATCGACTGGCTCCCCGGGGTCGAGGTCATCGGTGAGGGCGTGTTCCTGACGCTCGACGCGGCGGCTCTGGAAGGGTGGGAGACGCCCGCCGATCGACCGGAATCACCGGAACGGCGTGCCAGGCAGATCCGTAGGCAGCACGAGACGATCATGGCCCGACGCGCGGGCACGGCCCGTCAGCTCCCGCCCTCACCGGTCCGGGCCCGTCTCGTGCTCGTCCACACCCTCGCCCATGCGCTGATCAACGAGTGGAGCCTCGACGCCGGCTATCCGGCCTCGGCCCTGCGCGAACGCCTCTACATCTCCGACGACATGGCCGGCGTGCTCATCTACACGGCGAGCAGCGACTCGGCCGGCAGCCTGGGTGGACTCGTCGGCCAGGGCGAGCCGCACCGGCTCGCGACCTCGCTGCGATCGGCGATCGCGAGGGCGTCCTGGTGCTCTGCCGATCCGCTCTGCATGGAGTCCGAGGCCGCCGGCACCGACAGCCTCAACCTGGCGGCCTGCCACTCCTGTGTGCTCCTGCCGGAGACGAGTTGCGAGCTGAACAACACGTTCCTCGACCGGGCGATGCTCGTCGGCACCCCCGACGGGACGTGCGCCGGCTACTTCCCGACCTGACCCGACAGTCGCGCCCGTCCGCTCACTCTTCCAGCGAGTCCCGGAGATGCCGCGCCAGCGAGCGCGCCAGCGGGACCGGAACCGCGTTGCCGATCTGCTTCGCGATCTCAAGTTTGGTGCCGCGCCAGCGGTAGTCGTCCGGGAATCCCTGCAGGCGGGCGGCCTCGTGGTGGCTGATGGCCCGGTTCTCCTCCGGGTGCAGGTAGCGGCCCTTCTCGGGCTTGAAGAACTCGGTGCGGATGGTGACCGAGGGTCGGTCCCAGTGCATGCGCCCCAGCACATCATGAGATCCGGTGTCGTGGCCGATCCAGCAGCGCGCCTTGAGCTCGTCGGGGAGGTTCATGCGGTTGCCGCCGACCGGGATGTGGGAGAACCGTTGCAGTGACAGGTCGGTGTAGCGGCGGGTCACGTGCAGGTCCGTCGAGGTGAACGTGCCGGCGATGGGGAGGCCGAAGGCGGTGGTGGTGATGTCGGCGAGATCGCGGTGGTCGGGGTCGATCCAGCGGGGCAGGTCGGCGATGGTGCTCTTGACCGTCGTCCACTCCGTGCTCGGCCGTTGATCCCGCGGGACGAGAACCTGTGGGAGGTCGCGGTGGGTACCGATCACGATGGTGCGCTTCCGCAGCTGTGCGGCGTCGTGGTCGGTGGCCCGCACGATGTGGGCGTCGATGCGGTAGTCCCGCAACCGCCCGTCCCGGAACGTCTCGTGGATCAGGGACTTCAGTTGGTCGCTCTTGTAGAAGCGGTCGACGTTCTCCAGCAGGAAGGCCCGGGGTCGGCTGATGAGCAGGGTGTCGAGGTAGCGGCGCCAAAGGCTGTTGCGGGGGTCGTGGACCTTGCGGTGTCCGAGGTTGGAGAAGCCCTGGCAGGGCGGGCCGCCGACGACGATGTCGGCCTCGGGGACGTCCCCGCTGGTGACCCACTTGCCGATGTCGCCCCAGTGGATGTGGTCCTCGCCGTAGTTGGCGGCGTAGGTGGCGGCCGCGGCGAAGTCGTTCTCCACGGCGGCGACCGGGCGGTAGGACCCGGTGCCCACGAAGCCGGCGGTGAGACCACCGCAGCCGGCGAAGAGATCGATCATGCGGAGCTGCGGCACCGGCCGGACCGTATCGGGCTGCTGCACCTCGTCGCTCACCGGGTCCTCGCTTCCCGCCGTTCCCGCCGTTCCCGCCATCGGACGCTACTCGAACGTCTGTGCGATCGGATGGTGCCACGCCGGCGTGACAGTCGCGTGGTCATCCGGTGCCTGGGCGAGCACGCGGAGGTGGTCGTCGAGCTGTTCGTCGGTGAGGACGGAGAAGTCGACGAACGCGAGTCTGCGGCGCAGGCGGGGGGTGATGGTGCGCAGCAGGTCGCGACGTCGGGTCTCGGCCGGGGCCGTGGCGAGGAGCCGGGCGACGGCCTGGGCGAGGCGGGGGTTGCCGGCGATGGAGCGACGCTCGGTGATCTGGTTGAGGTCGCTCTCGCTGAGCGACCGCAGGAGCGAGTGGTCGGGGCGGCCGTCGCCGGTGGGGGTGTCGAAGGTGAGGGCCTGCCACCACAGGCGGGCGAACATGTGGCGGGTGCGGTCGGTGCAGATCCAGCGTTCGACGTTCGTGCTGCCGGTCCAGCGCCAGAGGACGAGGTCAGGTGCGGCGACCAGGGCGAGGAAGTTCCAGATGCCGTTGTGGGCGGCCTCGACGGTGGTGAGGTCCATGCGGGCGTAGAGGATCTCAGCGGCAGCCCGGTCGAACGCGATCCGCTCGGCGTCCTCGGCCGGTACCGGGTAGCCGAACTCGGTGGCGGCGCGGCGGAGGTCGTCGGTGAGCGCGGCGATCTCGGTCGGGGCGACCCGGCTCCCGCCGGTCGCGGCGTAGGTGACGCGGTCGTGGGTCGGCCGGGCTTCGCCGGCGAGTTCGGTGATCGTGCGTCGCCGCAGGCCGAAGTAGATCGTGCGTGCTGCGGCGGGGCCGAGGCGTGGCCACAGCTGGGTCATGCCAACGACCTGCCCCAGCCGATCCGGCGGGCGCCGGCGATGATGGCCGCGGTGAGATCCATCTGGTCCACGTGGGGGTCGGTCCAGCCGTCGGGATCGGGCAGCACCCGGGTGGCGAGGGTCCGGGCGGCTGCACCGATCGAGTCGGGCTCGACATCGTCCAACTGGTCCCACCGGACCAGTGCCCACCGGACGAGCTGCTCGACCACCCCCTCCTCCATCGCCTGGACCAGTGCGGTCTGGACCTCCGTGTGCCGTCGCTGCCGGGTGACCGCAGCGACGAGTGCGGCGTCGGCCGAGTTGATCAGGAGCAGCATCGATCCCATCGCTGGCAGGTCGGTGGTGGCGGGGAGCTCGAGGTACCAGCTGACGGCGGGATCCAGGCCGTACGCGCGGAAGTCCACCGCCTCGCTGGGGAACGCCGAGCCCTGTCCGGTGAGCCGCAGCGGTGTCTCGTCGGACCACAGGATGCTCCCGGCCCATCGGGCTGTGCCCGGGGTTGCCGACATGCGGTCGCGGCGCAGCACGATCCGGCGGGTCAGCATCAGGCCGGCGCCTGCCCGGTCGGCCGGGATGTCCAGGACGACGGTCTGTGGTTCGTCCGACACCGGCACCACGACGGGATCCCCGAGGAGACCGGTGTCGGTGGCGCGCCAGCCCAGCGACCAGCCGATCGGACTTCCGTCGTCGAGCCGTGCCGACGTGCGGATTGCGGCGACGTCGCACGCGACGTGGCAGCGCAGGTGAAGCCGGGTGCGGTAGTCCCAGTTCTCGACGAAGGCCCCGAGGTCCTCCCAGTCGTCCTCGACCAGGCGGCTCCACGTCGACACCCGGACGAGGTCGTTCCGCGGGACGAAGAACGGCCGGACGTCCTTCACCGCTGCGCCCCGATCTCGCGGACGGACAGTCCGAGGCGGACCACAGCGTCGGGCAGCGCGCGGACCCGGACCTCCCAGGTGCGGTCGGTGTCCCGGTCGACCAGGAGTTCCGCGCCTGCGACGGACCGGTCGGAGTCGGTGGACCGCCATCCGATGACGACCGGTCGGCCGGCACCGTCCTCGGCTGGCTCGATGCCGTTGTCCAGCACGACGACCGGTTCGACGGTCACGGTGCGGGTGGTGGGCCACGTCGGCAGGGCGACCACGGCGCGGATCACCGGGGATCCGCCGTCGTCGACGAGCTCCGGGGCGACCACGAACCGCGGGCCGGACCCGGAGCGGCGGCCCTGCGTGGGCGCGGACCCCGAGCGGGTGGTCGCCTCGGCCAGGTCGCCGTCGCCGGTCATCAGGCCGGCGAGACGTCCGGCGAGCGCGGCAAGGGGGGTCTCACCGGCCGGGCGGGGGCCGTCGCCGCCGCGCCGCTCCTTCATCCGATCGCGGACGAATCCGTTGGCCAGCAGGACCACGCCACGAGCCGTGCCGCGCAGACCGCTCAGCACCCAGTCGTCGTGGGTGGGCGGCTCGGCCTCGGCGAAGAACGTGTCGGCCTCCATGCTGGCCCGGAACACCGCCCCGAACTGGATCATCTCGTCGCCCGGCGCGTCACCTGCCTGGTAGTCGACCACGAGGTCGGCCTGGCGCATCCGCGCGCAGTGGTGGGCCCGGCCGGTGAACGGGGCTGCAGCCGCGAGCAGCGGGTCGGCCACCACCGGAGCCATGCCCTCGACGAGGGCGAAGCGACCGATCTCGGTCGGCGGCGTCCGGCGGACGGGTACCTGGTAGTTCCCCTCCACCTGCAGCGCGCGGTAGGCCTTCACGAAGGGTTGGAGCTCGACGAGCCGCTCCGGATCGGGGATGTCGGACCGGAACCCGTCGCGCAGCATCGAGCAGACGAGCCGGTTGGTCCGGCCCTGCAGCATCCGCGGCCACAGGTTCCACAGCATGGTGGAGACGATGTAGTCGGCCGCGTCCTCGGGTTCGCGGGCGGTGTCGTCCTGGCCCCATCGGCGTCCGAGGTCGACGTCGACGACGGTGACCGTCGTACCGGTGGCGCCGGGAGCGAACCGGGGCATGCCCAGCCGTTCGGCCATCGCCGTCGCCTCGTCGTCCAGCAGCGGGCGGGTGTGTCCGTCGTCGGCCACCCCGAGCCAATGCCGTCCGGTGAACCGGCGCCCGTCGTGGTTGTAGCCGTCGCCCAGCGCGGCTCCGATCAGCCGGCGTTGCAGTCTGCCGCGGAACTCGCAGACGCTGTCGGCGACGACGACGTGGCAGCGGCTGACGTTGTAGAGGATCCCCTTGCCGAACCCGTAGGAGCCGCCCCCGAGGTCGACGGACTTGGGCTCGCCGACGTTCCGGATGAAGTTGACGAAGTCCGGTCGCTCGCCGTCGAGCGGGTTCTCGTCGGCGCGCAGCGGCCCGCCGAGGCCCGTCGTCCCGCGGTCGGAGATGGACATGATCAGCGGTGCAGCCGCCATCGCCTCGGTGAGGCCCAGGCTGGAACCTTCCGGCTCTGGCAGCAGGAAGTCACGCCAGGCGGCGTACTTGTTGCCCGACAGTCGGTGCAGGCGCACCGCGAACTCGACGTCCCCGCCGCCGGGAAGGGCCGCGTCGCAGGTGTTCTGCGCGGTCTCCCGGATCAGGACGGTGAGCGGGTCGAGCTGGGGCCTGCCCAACTGGCGACGGATGCCCTTCGAGGCCGTGGAGCCCTCGGCCGCGACCGGCTGCGACCACCACCGCGCCGTTGTCATGTCGTCGCTCCGACCCACTCGAGGAGCGCGCTCTCCCCGCGCTGGACGTGCACGTCCAGGGAATCCAGGCCCAGGTGATAGGTCACCGCACCGATGCCCTTCGGGACGCCGTCGGGGCCGAACGAGGACGGGACGATCCGCGGGACGGCCTCGGTGATCTCGACCGTGCCGAGTCCGGTCACGGCGAACCGCTCGTCGTAGCGGTCGGCGTCGGGTGTCGAGTAGCCGGCGGCGGCCAGCAGCCTGCCGGCCTCACCCCGGTCGGCGACCCGGCCGAGCACCCGCCCGACGAGTTCGGGCAGCGTCGCCCCGTCACGGTCCTCCTGCACGTCGACGAGCACGAGGGCCAGCGGAAGTCCCGGTGGTTCGAGCTGTTGCACACCGTGGATCTCCACGGAGGTCGAGGTCGCGCCGACGGCCTTGACCTCGACCGCCCGGTCCGGGAGGACGATGTCGTGCGGCTCCCGCAGCGGCCCGCGCCACCACGCGATGTCGAGCGGTCGGCCGCGAGTGACGAGGTCGAGCACGGTCAGCTCGGCGAACAGCGACATCTGTCCGACCAGGGTCAGCAGCTGCCCCCGGCGGGTGCCGAGCAGTGCGCGCCACCGCGCGACGATGTCGACCGCAGCGCGGGCCGCGGGCCCGTCCGCGGCAGCGATCGCGCCGAGCACGTCGATCAGGACGTCGTCGAACAGGTCGAACAGATCCGGGCGCAGGCACACGATGTCGAGGTAGCGCAGCGGGACCCGGGCGAAGGTGAAGGTGCGGACCCGGACCGAGAGCGTCGCCTCCCCGTCGTCGCCGCGGGTCGTGTCGCCCTCACCGAGGGGGACCAGCAGGTGACGGGCGCCGGCCCCGTCGACCCCCAGCCGCACCGGATGGGCGTCGGAGGTGAGAGGCAGGGGCGCGGTCGTCACCTCGGTCGACGTCCGGGGCCGCAGGAGTGGCCACGAGTGGCGGAGCTCGCGGGCCCAGTCGTGCGGAGCGGTCATCCTTCGTCCTCGCCGCGCAAACTCGCGTACTCGGCTTCCTCGGGCTCCTCCACGGCGAGGGCGGAAAGGTCGACGCTGACGTAGCTACTGGTGACCCGCGTCTTCTCCTCGGCGTTGCCGGGGAACACCAGGGCCATGCCGATGACCTCGTCCCCGGCGTCCAGCGGGGCGCGGGTCCGGACGTTGCGCGGGTCGGGCTGGGAGTGCGGGTCGATCGGGTACAGCAGCAGCAGCCCGCGGTCGCGAGCGACGGGGTCGGTGTTGCGGGCCCCCATCAGTTCAGACTCGTTCATCGCCCGCGCCTGCTGCGCGGTGATCGGCAGGTCGACGACCCGGTGGTCCTTCGACATCAGGGTCTTGATGTCGGCGCGGTCCGGGCCGGTCCCGCGGAGCTTCGCGCGGGTGATCCGCCCGAAGTCGTGTCCGCCCAGCCGGACCGTGCCGTGCTTGTCGTCGTCCGCGCCCATCACCGCGACGCTCCACCGGTCCAGGCTGCCGACCGTGCGCTGCTTGTGGATGTAGGCCGACACCAGGCGGGAGTCCAGGTCGGGGGAGTCCGCGTGGGTGCGGTAGCTGCCGAGAAAGCGCTCGACGATGTCGGCGTCGACGTCCCGGAACAGCCTTCCGCCGCCGGGCATCGACTCCCCGACGGCGCCGTCGGCGCGTGCGTCGCGGATGAGCGTGTCCGCGGCCGTCAGGTTGTCGCGCAGCCAGGTCGTGTCGCTCTCGGGGAAGAAGCGGGTCTGGATCCGCCGGCCGCCGTACGAGGCGTACGCGGGCTGGGCGTGGCCCATCTTCGCCGTGATCCGAAGGACGGGATGGGTGCGAATCCGCACCCCGAACTCCCGCGGGGACAGACCCTGTTGTTCATACCGGTCGATGTCCAGCCGGATCTCGTGCTCCACGGTCGCGAGGTGACGGAACCACGACTCCAGCTGCCCGGTCATCCAGATCCGGGGCAGGTCTTCGTACCCCGGGCGGAACCCGAACCACCGCGCCATCTGCAGCAGGGTGTCGTAGGCCTTCGCGGCCCGGACGAAGTAGCTCACGACCAGGCCCTCGAGGGTCAGACCGCGGCTGAGGGTGTTGCCGCCGACCGCGATCGCGACCTGCGGCTCACCGCTGTAGTCGAGCCGGTCCTCACTGCGGCAGTTGTCCAGCACCACGCGGGTGCCCGCGACGACTTCGGTAAGATGCTCCAGCAGCTCGCCGAAAGAGGTGTCGGGTAACTCGGGCAGCTCGTCGCGCGGGATCCGGCCGGTCTCGTCCTCCCACTGGGACCGCAGTTGCCGGAGGAGGACCGGGTCGCGCGAGCGCAACTTCGCGACCGTCGAGTCGCGAAGGTCGATCAACGGCTCCTTGAAGCTCTCGTGCACCGCGATCTTCATCGACGTGTGAACCAGCATGGTCGAGTGCTCGTCGTCGCCGCGGGCCCGGCGAGCGGCGGTGGCGAGCCAGAACCAGCGGGTCGCTGCCTCCAGCGATTCGGTGATCTCCGGTTCGAATCTCGCCTCGGCCTTCTTCCCGGCCGGCCGCAGCTTGTCGAGCTCGCTGTCGTCGATGAACCGGACCATGTCGAAGCCGTCGAGATCCGTGCCGTTGGCCTCGTCGCCCTCGACCGCGTCCCGACCGAAGACCCGCTCGGTGCCGAAGTACCCGTCGGGGCGCGGCAGGTTGAGGATGAAGTCCTCCGGATAGAGGTCGTCCGCTGCCGGATCGATCAGGACGTTGGCGAACGGCGTGGCCGTGTAGCCGATGTAGGTGCAGCGCGGCAGCTTGGCCAGGATCTTCCTGATCAACGGATTGATCGTCGTGGTCGCGACACTGGCCTGGTCGGCCTCGTCGTCGATCACCAGGACCGGGAGGTCTGCCAGGATCCGCCGCTTCGACGCGTCCTCCAACCACGCGTCCAACCGGGCCAGGACGCGGGCGTTCTTCTTGGCCACGCACAGCGCGACCTTCGACTCCTGGCCGTGCAGCAGCGCCGTCGACTGGATCTTCGGCGGGCGGAAGTCGTCGGCCCGGTCGGTCAACATCAGCCACGAGGTCGGCCGCAGCTCGTGCAGTTGTTCGTCGAGGCGCTCCTGGGTCTGCCGACGAAGACCGTTGTGAATGCCCGACAGCACGATCACCAGCTTGTAGCCGGCGTCAGCGGCCTTCGCGATCACCGAGGTGAAGTTCGTGGTCTTGCCGCTCTGCACGTACCCGACGACGAGCCCCTTCGACGTCCACGTCGGCCGGGCCGGATGGGGTGTATACGCCACAACCTTGCTCGACGCGCGGTCGACCGGACGTACCCGCTCGTCGGGCCAGCCCAACGCCGTCGTGAAGTGCGTCCGCAGCGCGGGCCAGTACACGTCGACGGCCTCGTTCGGTCCCGGGTACCACGGATCACTCGGGCCGTGCAGCACCGGCGGATCATCGCTCTCGATCACCGCGATCCGCCGCTCGTACTCGGCCACGTAGGCGTCGAGATCATCGCCCAGTGCCCGACCGAAACGTCGCTTCGCCTCGTCGAGGCCTTGCTTGCGTGCCCAGTCCGCGAAAACCGGGAACAGGTCGTCCAGCACGCTGAGCATCCCCCTGATCATCGACCGGATCGGCACCCTACGCGGAGCCCAGAAAGGAGTCACTCACGACGCGCACGATCGGTGATCTGGATGAATCAGGCGTTGCCCGCAGGCCTGGCCACGCCCTCGACACGGTCCGCCGCCTCCTGGACCGACTCGTGCTCCCAAACCCGCACGACCGTCCATCCGGCCGCCGCGAGCCGTGCGTCGGTGTCCCGGTCCCGCGCGACGTTGCCGGCCAGCTTCGCCGCCCACCACTCCCCGTTCGCCTTCGGCGATGTCGCGTGCAGTGGACAGGCATGCCAGAAGCAGCCGTCCACGAACACCGCGATCCGGCGACGGGTGAACACCACATCCGCACGGCGCCGGCGCAATCCGTCGACGTCGACCGTCCGGTCGACCCGGAACCGCAGTCCTCGCCGGTGCAGCTCGCTGCGTAGCGCGAGCTCCGGCGAGGTGCCGGTACGGCGTTGGCGCGACATGCGATCGCTGACGCCGTCGCTGCTTGGGTGTGGGCGATGCACGACATGAGTTTCCCGCGAGAGCACGAACACCTCACCTGGGGTGGCGTCGGTCATGAGCGAGGATGCGCCCTTCCCGCTTCCACCCTCCTGCGTCCGCGGCACGCTGTCGACTGGTGATAGCGTTGTGCATGTGTCGCTGCGGGCTGTTGGGTAGAGTCTCCGCAGGTGGAAGGCAAGTTCCACCGCCGGTGTAGCTCAGTGGTAGAGCAACCGCCTTGTAAGCGGTAGGTCGTCGGTTCGATCCCGACCTCCGGCTCCACGCACGATCGCCCGCCGCGCACACCTCGCCCCCGACCGGACGAAAGCGGCATCCGTCCAACCACGTTGGACCACATCCGCTCTCGTCCAGCCGGGCGCTACGGCGGCCGGCCGGGTCGCGCGGATTGACACCCGCGGTGGCTCCCCGCTAGAGATGCGACGATCACCGCCCACCATCGGGGGACCTCGTGGGAGTTCTCGTGCGTCGCACCACCGCGTCAGCCGTCGTCGCCCTGGTCGCCCTGGTCGCCGCGGTGACCCTGCCCGGCACGGCGTCCGCCGCCGGGGGGACGTCCCCGGAGCTGGGCATCGAGACCACCGGCGGCGTCATCGACGGCGGCACCGGGTACCCGATCGTCGAGGGCACCGTCACCTGTTCTGAGGCCGCCCGGGTGAGGGTGTCGGGCGACGCCGTGCAGTTCTCCAGCGGGGCGTTCGGCATGTTCGACGCCTACGTCGACTGCCTGCCGGGTGGGCCCGTGGTGTGGGACGCCGTGCTGCCGCACCTCACCGGTGCGCCCTTCGAGCCCGGCGAGTTGAGCGTGTCGACCAGGGCGTCGGCCGGGGCGGGCGGGGTTGAGCGGTTCGACACGGTCACGCTCGGGTTCACGCTCGTCGGCTGAGGATCGCGTCAGCCCATCGCCAGGATCCGTTCCACGTTCTGCCTGGTGAACCCCTCGGCCGGCAGCTGGTCCGGCCCCACGATGGTGGCCAGCCTGGGACCGCCCAGCACGGGGTCCGTGCGGAACACCGCGCTGTAGGCGGCGCGCCGGGCGGTGGCCTGCGGGGTGAACGTGGCCGACAGGGCGGTGACGACCTCGGCCGAGATCCGCAGCCGCCGCATCCGCTCGCGGCGCTCCTCGACGTAGGGGGTGAACGCGGCGGGGGAGCGGTCGGTGCTCGCGCGCAGGACGTCGGCCACCATCCGCACGTCGCGCAGCGAGATCGACAGGCCCTGGCCGATGATCGGGTCGTTCCAGCCGGCGGCGTCGCCGATCAGCACCACGCCGGGCGCGCGCGGGTCGTCGACCCAGCTGTCGTTCATCGGGTAGAAGACGCACGGCCCGGCGGGCTCGGCGGCGGCGAACATCGCGCTGCCCGGGATGCAGCTCAGCTGGTAGGCGTCCAGGAACGCCTTCTCCCGGTCGGGCCCGGCGAACCGGCCGCGCTGGGCGAGGTCGTGCATCAGGTACAGCCGCGCCCGCCCGCCGGCCCGGGGGAACATCAGGTAGTACACGTCGCCCTCGGTGCCCAGCGACATCTGCCCGGCCGGCCAGTCGTGCAGGCCGTCGACCAGCATGCCGCCGCCCATCGTGCGCGGGGCGCACTGCTGCAGCTCGATGCCCAGCTGCCGGCGCACCGTCGACATCCGCCCGTCCGCGCCGACCACCAGCCGGCAGCCGACCTGGTACGCGACGTCGTCGTGCTCGTACCGCACGACGGGCTCCTCGCCGGGCACGACCTCAACGTCGCCCACCCCGCGGACGACCGTCGCCCCAGCGCCGGCAGCCGCGGTGGCCAGTGCCTCGCAGGCCTCGGGGTGCCCGACGTCCAGGGCGCCCGGCACGCCGGGCAGCAGCCCGGCCAGCGGCGCGGCGGCCGCCTCGGCGTGCGCGGGCGGCAGGAGCTCGTCGTAGGGCACCATCCGCGTGGCGTAGCACCCGCCGGCGTCCAGCAGCACCTGCTCCAGGCCCAACCGCTGCAGCTCGACGACGCCCCAGCAGAGCAGCGTCTCGCCGCGCACCTTGTCGCGGTAGGACGTCTGGCGCTCCAGCACGAGCACGTCGTAGCCGTCGCGGGCGAGCACCGTGGCCAGCGCGGATCCCGCGATGCCCCCGCCGACGACCACGACGTCGTGGATCCGGTCCATGGCTTCCCCCAACATCACCCATCGGGCCGCCGCCGGTCGGCCGCGCCGCAGCGATGATGAGCCCGGCGACCGGGCGGCAGATACGGGGATTGGCCCTGTTCGGGGGGCGACGATTACGGGGTCAGGTCGGTCAGCGCCGCGCCCGTCCCCGGATCGTAGGGGTAGGAGACGTGCTGGTGGACCATCTCCCAGCGGTCGCCGCGGCGCCGGAAGACCCGGGTCCCCCGCGACCACGACTCGTGCCCGTCGGCGCGCACCCGGTTGAGCCCCCAGCCGACGGCCAGGTCGCCGACCACGGCGACCTCCAGGTCGGGGACGTCCCAGGTGACGGTGCCGGTGGACGCCTCCAGCCCGCCGCGGCAGACCTCGCGCACGGCGTCGGCGCCCCGGTGCACCAGCGGCGCCTCGTGCTCGTAGGAGACGACGTCGTCGGCGATGCCGTCCATGATCCCGTCGAGGTCCTTGGCGGCCGTGGCGGCGTACCAGCGCCGGTGCAGCGCCCGGACGGCGTCGGCGTCGGCGCCGCTCGCGTCGGGGAACGAGTGGTGCTCGTGCGCGACGAGCCAGCGGCCGTCCCGCTTGCGCAGCCCGAACGTGACCCGCAGCCGGTGGTCCGGGTTCGCGGCCAGCTCGTCGGGCATCCCGCAGCGCAGCAGCGCGTGCGCGAACGCGACGTCCACGCCCGCGGTCACCTCGACCGACACGACCTCGAACAGCGCCCCCGACGCCAGCCACTCGAAGAAGGGCGGCCAGGTCTCGCGGTAGGCGTCGATGCCGCGCACGCCGTCCTGCGGGGGCGGCACGTCGAACATGACGATGTCGGGGCTGCGGTCGGCCAGCACGGCGTCCACGTCGCCGCGGTGCACGGCCTCGGCCCAGCGCTCGATCTGCTCGCGGATGGTCTTCTCGTCGTCGCTCATACCGCTACAACCCCGCCGGTGCCGCCGGATCATCGGTCGGGTCGAGGGAAGTCGGGAGCCCGAACGCGACGAACACCTCGGGCCCCAGGAACGACACGACCTCGGCGATCCGGTCGCCGCGCAGGGCCAGCACGTCCAGGCCCCCGGCGACCCAGCGCTCGTGGGGCCGCTCGCGCAGGTAGGTGGCGAACGCGAGCTGGCCGTTGGCGCGGGCCGGCCGGAACAGCCACTGCGAACCCAGCGGGCCGCCGATCAGGAACTCCCGGATCGCCGCGCGGCCCTCGAACCAGGCCGGCTGCGGCGGCATCGCGTAGCGGGCGTCGTCGGTCAGCATCGCGACGATCCCGTCGACGTCGCCCGCCTCCCACGCCGCGGTGTAGCGGTCGGCGAGGTCGCGCACGCCCGCGTCGCCCAGCGCGCGCTGGACGTCCTGCTGGCTGTGCGCGCGGCCGCGCAGCGTGCGGCGGGCCCGCTGCAGCGCGCTGGTCACCGCCGGGACGCTCGTGTCGAGCATGCCGGCGGCCTCCTCGGCGGTGAACGCCAGCACCTCGCAGAGCACCAGCGCCGCCCGCTGCCGGGCCGGCAGGTGCTGCAGCGCGGCCACGAACGCGAGCTCGACGCCCTCGCGCAGCACGTAGCGCTGCTCGGCGCTCTGCCCCGGCGCGTCGAGCCGCTGGTCGGGGTAGGGCTCCAGCCACGACCGCTCGGCGGCCTCGGCCGCGCCCGGGGCCAGGTCGGTGGGCAGCTCGCGGCGCCCGCGCCGCTCCAGCAGCGTCAGGCACCGGTTCGTGGCGATCCGGTACAGCCACGGCCGGATCGGGCCGCGGCCGTCGAACCCGCCCAGGCCGCGCCACGCCCGCAGCAGCGTCTCCTGGACCAGGTCCTGGGCGTCGTGCAGGGAGCCGACCATGCGGTAGCAGTGCGCCTCCAGCTCGGCCCGGTGCGGGCCGACGAGCCGGTCGAAGGCGCCCGGCTCGCCCGCCATGGCCGCGGTGAGCAGATCGGTCACGTCAGCGCCGGTAGGTGAGCTCGAAGTCCAGCTCCCAGGTGCGCCCGCCGTCGTGGGACTGCTCCCAGCGCCCGGCGATCGTCGTGGCGTCGGGGTCGAACTCGCCGACGAAGCGCTGCGCGAAGTCCAGGGGCGAGAAGTCGGGCTCGGTGCGCAGCAGCGTCCAGACGCCGTCGGCCAGGGTCATCCGGTAGAGCCGGGTGACGCCGCGGGAGTCGTAGTAGTGCTGGCGGTAGCCGTCGCCGTCGGGGGCGATGACGGTCATGCTGTCGGGCACCGGGTCGGGGGCGTGCGACCGCCCCACCAGGTACGCGCCGCCCAGCGCCCACTCGAAGGTGACGCCGCCGGCCATGGCGTCGGGGTCGACGACGCCCCACTCCGGCGGGGGGACGGGCCGGACGGTCCACGAGCCCACGAGGACGTCCAGCGCGGCGAGGGCGGGGCTGCGGTCGGTGGTGGTCATGGCGGTTTCCTCCCGGTCGGTCGCTGCGGGTACGACTCGGACCGGGCCCGCGACTCACCGGTCGGGGGAGGGTCCCACGGCCGGGACCGCGGATCCCTCCCCCCGACGCGGTCAGCGGCGGGCGACCAGCAGCAGGCGCGGGCTGCCCAACGCGTACGGCGCGCCGTCGGGGTCGCCGAACAGCTCGACCCCGCCGAACCCGGCCCCGCGGACCAGCCGCACGACCTCGGCCGCGGTGTAGACGTGCTGCACGCTCGTGCCGCGGTGCACCTCGGTGCCGCGGCGGAACGTGAACTCCGTCAGCCACCGGCCGTCGACGGCGTCGTAGGTGTTGACCTGCGTGGCCTCCACCCCGCCGAGGGTCATCGGCTCCTCGTCCAGGCTCAGCCCGGGCAGCAGCGACTCGGCCGCGAACGCGTAGTCCAGGACGAGCGCGCCGCCGGGCACGACGAGCCCGGCCAGGTCGGCCAGGGACGCCCGGGTGCCCTCGTGGTCGAGGTAGCCGAACGCGTTGCCCATGCAGATCGCCAGGTCGGCCCGGACGTCCGCGGGCAGCGCCCGCATGTCGCCGACGCGCAGGTCGAGCGCCAGGCCCTCGGCGGCGGCCGCGGCCCGGGCGAACCCGACGGCCTCGGTCGACACGTCCAGGCCGGTGACCCGGTGCCCGCGCCGGGCCAGCACGAGGGCGTGCCGGCCGCTGCCGCAGGCCACGTCCAGGACGCGCCCGCCCGGCGGCAGGCCCGTCGCCCGCTGCAGGAAGTCGACCTCGGCGGCGGTCGCCTCGGCCGGGACGGCCGCCCGCCAGAAGGCGTTGGGCAGCTCGGTGAAGAAGTCCGCGTACCAGGCGGACAGGGAATCGGTGGTCACTTCGGGTGTGCTCCAAAAGGATGTGCTCGTGAGACGTGCTGACGAGCACCGGGGCACGACGATGCCGCGCGCGAGACGCGCGGAGGCGGCCGACTGTCGGCCGGGTCGTCATCCGCCCCGGTGCGACCGGGGGGTGACCATGGCATCGCCTTCTCAGGAGGAACCGGAGCGAACGACAGGACGATAGCCGCGCTCACCGGAACCCGGCCAGCGATTTCCGGGAGGATCGGCCGGTGCCGCTCCTCGTCGCCCCCGCCCTGCCCCGCACCGCCCTGGCCCGCCACGTCCAGCCGACGCTGCGGGGCGACGGGGTGCGGCTGCGCCCGTGGCGGCCCCGCGACACCGCGGGTGTGCTCGTCGCCTTCGCCGACCCGGACATCCAGCACTGGCACCGGCGCAGGCTCGACCCCGACGAGGCCGCGGAGTGGGTCGGCGGCTGGGGCCGGCTGTGGCGGGCCGGCACCGACGCCTGCTGGGCCGTCGCCGACCCCGACGACCGGCTCATCGGCTACGTCGCCCTGCGCGGCTTCCGGCCCTTCGCGGGCAGCGCGAAGGTGTCCTACTGGGTCTTACCGGGCGCCCGCGGCGCCGGCGTGGCGACGCGGGCCGTGCGGCTGGCCGGCCACTGGGCGTTCACGGTGCTGGGGCTGCACCGGATCGAACTCGTCCACTCGGTGCGCAACACGGCGTCGTGCCGGGTGGCGGAACGGGCCGGGTACGCGCTGGAGGGGACGATGCGCGGGCACATGCGCCACGTCGACGGCTGGCACGACGTGCACCTGCACGCCCGGCTGCACGACGACCCCCGGCTGGGATGATCCGGTCGTGGACGCCACGGTGCAGCAGATCATCGACGACCTGACCCGGGCCGCGGAGGAGCACGACGCGCGCCAGGCCGACCGGCTCGACCGGTGGCGCGTCCTGGAACCCGACGCCGGGCGCTTCCTGTGGTTCCTCGCGCAGTCCCTGCGCGCCACGACGATCGTCGAGATCGGCACGTCGCTCGGGGTGTCGACGCTCTGGCTGGCCGACGCCGCCCGGGCCACCGGAGGCCGGGTCGTCACCGTCGACACCGACGCCACCGCGCAGGAGCACGCCCGGCGCACCGTCGACGGCGCCGGCCTCGGCGAGCACGTGTCCTTCCGGGTGGACGACGGCGGCGCCGCGCTGGCCGGCTACGGCGACGGCGAGGTCGACCTGCTGTTCCTGGACGCGGAGCGCACCGAGTACCCGGGGTGGTGGCCGCACCCGTCGCGGGTGCTGCGCCCGGGCGGGGTGCTGGTGGCCGACAACGCCACCTCGCACCCGGAGGAGATCGCGCCGCTGCGCGCGCTCATCGAGGCCGACCCCGCGCTCGTCACGACGACGATCGGCGTCGGCAAGGGGGAGCTGCTGGCGCTGCGCCGGTAGCGGTGGTGGGTGTCCTCGCAGAGCGTGCTGCGAGGACAGCGGAGGGAGGGCGCCCACGGGATGTAGACCATGCACCTCCGCGCGCTCCCCGAGGCGCGTCATGCGGATCTCGCGCCGGTCACTTGACCGGGTCGTGGCCCCAGTTCATCAGCGAGTGCCGCCAGGTGCTGCCCTCGATGTCGCCCTTCGGGCGCTGGGCCGTGTGGCGGTGCACGTAGCCGACGACCTTGCGCATGTGCGCGCGGTCGTCGTCGGTCAGGTCGGTCTTCTCCGCCCGCAGGATCTCCACGATCCGCCGCCCGGACGCGTGCCCGGTCGACTCGCCGCCGCCCTTGTCCTGCCCCGCCGCCTTCGACTCGTCGGTGTCGAGCCACTTCTCCAGCTCGCCGGCGGTCATGTTCACGGCGTCGTCGAACTCGGCCTGCACGTCGTCAGCCATGCGGACGATCTACCCGCTGCCGGACGGAGCAACCCGTCGGACCGGTCAGAACCCGCGCCGGACCGCGGCGACCTCCGCCGTCATCCGCTCCTCGTCGGCCGGGCCGTTGACCGGGAGGCTGAACTCCACCGCGGAGCACACCCCCTGGTAGCGCCGCCAGACCCGCTCGGCGATCCGGTCGTGGGTGCCGACCACCGCGATCGTCTCCACCATCTCGTCGCTGACCAGGCGCTCCATCTCGGCCCACCGCTGCGCGCGGGAGAGGGTCGACAGTTCCTCCGCGATGTCGTCCCAGCCGTGGTGGGCGAAGACGGGCCGGTAGGTGCGGGTGGAGGCGTAGAACGAGATCCGCGCCCGCACGTCGCTGACCCGGGCCTCCAGCTCCCGTTCCGTCGGCGCGGTGACGATCAGCGGGCTGGCCACCACCTCGATGGCGCCCGGGTCGCGCCCCGCCGCGGCGGCGCCCCGGTCGACGGCGGGGCGCAGCACCTCCTCGAGGTAGGCGCGGGTGCAGATCGGGTGCGGCCGGACGCCGTCGGCGACCTCGCCGCCGATCCGGGCCATCCCCGGGCGCACCGCGGCCAGGTGCACGGGGATGTCCGGGTGCTCGATGGGGCCGGGGTCGAACAGCGGGTTCATCAGGGTGAGGTCGTAGTGCTCGCCGTGGTGGTCGAGCGGCACGCCCTCCTGCCACGTGCGCCAGACCGCCCGAACGGCCTGCACGTACTCCTTGATCCACGGCCCGGGTGCCGACCACCGCACCCCGTACCGGCGCTCGATGTGCCCCTTGACCTGGGTGCCCAGCCCGAGGGTGAACCGCCCGCCGGACAGCCGCGACATCGTCCACGCGCTCAGCGCGACGGCCGTCGGGCTGCGGGGGAAGGCGATGACCACGGCCGTGCTGAGCCGGATCCGCTCGGTGCGCTCGGCGGCGACGGCGAGCGCGACGATCGGGTCCTCCTTGGTCTCGGTGAGCGCGAGGCCGTCGAAGCCGAGCCGCTCGACGAGCTCGGCCTGGCGGCCGAAGGTGCGCATGTCGACGGTCGTGTCGGCGGGCCGCAGCCCGGGATCGACCTTGCCCAGTGGCAGCTGCGTCTCGACCCTCACCGATCACTCCCCCGTCGGAGCCCGTGCCGTCGCCCCAGCCTGCGCGAGGCCGCGCCGGACGGCAAGAGCGCGATCATGGGAGGACGGCGACGGCCTCGACCTCGACCAGCAGGTCGGGCTCGCCGAGCCCGGCCACCCCGAGCAGCGTGATCGGGCGCCGCAGGTCGGTGCCGAGCCGCTCGGCGGCCCTGCCCACGCCGGCGCCGAGGGCGGGCAGCTTGTCCGGCGACCAGTCCACGACGTAGACGGTCAGCTTGGCGACGTCGGCGAAGCTGCCGCCGACGGCGTCCAGCGCGGCCGCCACGTTCAGGTAGGCCTGCTCGACCTGGGCGGCCAGGTCGCCGTCGCCGACCGGGGTGCCGTCGGCGGCGCGGGCGACCTGGCCGGACAGGTGGACGGTGCGCGACCCGGAGGCCACCGACATCTGCCAGTAGTGCTCGGGCTGGGGCAGGGCGGGCGGGTTCAGGAACTCGACGGGCATTGCTCCTCCTCGGTGACATATCAACGCTATGCATACCGAGGTATAGCACTGCTATGTATTCTGGGCAAGTGCCGAAGACCGCCCCGCCGCAGGTGCGCGCCGCGCTGGTCGAGCGCGCCGCCGCCATGCTCGCCCGCCGCGAACCGGTGACCCTGCGCTCGGTCGTCGCCGGGACGGGGGCGTCGACGATGGCCGTGTACACGCACTTCGGCGGCATGCCCGGGCTGTGGCGGGCGGTGCGCGAGGAGGGGTTCGCCCGGCTGGCCGCCCGGCTCGCCGCGGTCCCGCCGACCGACGACCCGGTGCGCGATGTCGTCGCGCTCGGCGCCGCCTACACCGAGAACGCGTTCGCCCACCCCGACCTGTACCGGGCCATGTTCGACGAGGTCGCGGGCCTGGCGGACCGGTCGGCGGCCGACGGTGGGTTCAGCGCGCTGGTGGCCGCCGCGGACCGGGCCCGGGCCGCCGGTCGGTTCGCGCCCGACTGCGACCCCGAGCAGTTGGCGGTGCGCGTCTGGGCCAGCGGGCACGGGTTGACGACCCTGGTGCTGACCGGGGTGCTGCCGGTCGAGGTGCTGCTGGCGCAGTGGCCGCGGATCGCGGTGGCGCTGTTCGTCGCGGTCGGCGACGAGCCCGACCGCTGCGCCCGTTCGGTCGACGCGGCCTGGCCCCCGCGCCTACCCACCCCGCCCTGACCCGTCGAGAACGACGTTGTCGCGATTTTGGACCGGTCCAACGCACGGCAACTTCGTTCTCGACGGGGTTTCGGGGCGGTGGCCGAGTGAGGATGGCGGTGGCGGATGACCATCGGCGCTTCGGGGGAGAACCACATGGGACGGCTGGACGCGAAGGTCGCGATCGTCACCGGCGGGGCGGGCGGCCTCGGCGAGGCCATCGCGACCCGGATGGCCGAGGAGGGCGCCACCGTCGCCGTCCTCGACGTCGACGAGGCCGGCGCCAAGCGGGTAGCCGCGGCGCTCCCCGCCGCCACCGCCCACGTCTGCGACGTCACCGACGAGCCGGCCGTCGAGGCCGCGTTCGCGGACGTGGTGGCCGCCCACGGTCGGCTCGACGTGCTGGTCAACAACGCCGGCATCACCGGACCGTCGGGGCCGGCCGACGAGCTGTCACTCGCCGACTGGGAGCGCGTGATGGCCGTGAACAGCACCGCGGCGTTCCTGGGCACCAAGCACGCCGTCCCGCACCTGCGCGCCACCGGCTCCGGCAGCATCGTCACCATCTCGTCGATCTTCGGGCTGGTCGGCAGCGGGGGCATCCCGGCCTACCACGCTTCGAAGGGAGCGGTGCGGGCGATGACCAAGACCGATGCCCTCGCCTACGCCCCGGACCGCATCCGGGTCAACTCGGTCCACCCCGGCTACGTGTGGACCGACATGGTCCGCGGCTCCACCGAGCGGGCCGGCCTGGCCGAGGCCGAGGCCCGCGCCCGCCTCGACCCGCTGCACCCGCTCGGCGGCATCGGCGCCCCCGACGACGTCTCCTGGGCCGTGGTCTACCTCGCCTCCGACGAGGCCCGCTGGGTCACCGGCGCCGAACTGGTCGTCGACGGCGGCTACACAGCCCGCTGACCGGCGGCCCCTCAGGTGAGGTGGTCGTAGTCGCCGCGGACCCACGCGATGTAGCGGTCGGCGGAGCGGCGCACGACGTCGTGGGCGTCGGTCGGGACCTGGTTGCCGAAGTTGCTGTAGAGGCGGTCGTACTCCAGGCCGTCGACGGCCTTGGCCACCCGGTCGACGACCGCGCCGGACAGCGGGATGCGGTTGGGGAAGCTGCGCTGGAACGACACCGAGGTCCGGTCGGGGCAGGCCATGATGGTGTCGCCGGCCAGCAGCACGCCCTTGCCGCCGGCGCCGGCCGCCCAGTGGACGACGGCGCTGCCCGGGAAGTGCCCGCCGATCTGGAGCAGCGCCAGTCCGGGGGCGATATCCCGGCGGCCCGTCCAGGTGACGATGGCCGGGTCGGGTCGGGCGACCCAGTCGGCGTCGGCCTCGTTCACCAGGACCGGCGGGCCGCCCAGCGCCCGGCTCCACTCGACCTGCACCCCGAACATGTGCGGGTGGCTGGCCGCGATCGCCACCACGTCGCCGAGGGCGCGGACCCGCTCGACGAGCGCGTCGTCGAGGTAGCCGATCGGGTCCCACAGCAGGTTGCCGGCCGGGGTGCGGACCAGCACGGCGGTCTGCCCGATCCCGACGCCGGGCACGGTGACGATGCCGTGCAGGTCGGGCTCCATCTCGTAGACGCGGGCCTCGCGGCCGGAGCCGGCCAGCTCCGCCAGTGTCGTCCAGACCTGGCCGTCGGCGGGCACCCACTGGCGCTCGTCGTCGCAGATCCGGCAGACGTCGACGCGCTCGGCGTGCTCCACGGCGCAGGTGGCGCAGACGGGGAAGGTTGTGTCCACGGCAGCCACCCTTCCCCCTGCACCGGGGTCCAGGTCAAGCGCCGGTCCGTCAGTGGTTGCGCAGGGCGTCGACCAGGTCCTTCTTCTTCATCTTGGAGCGGCCCTTGATGCCGACCTTCTTGGCCCGCGCGAGCAGCTCCTCCTTGCTCATGTCGTCGTACTTGGACGACTTGCCGCCCTTCTTCGCGACCTTCTTGCGGCCCTGCGCGGCCGAAGCGTTGGCGACGCGGGCGGCCTTCTCCTTCGACGCCCCGCTCTCCTTGACCTTCTCGTAGGTCTTCTTGTCCTTGACGCTGGACCCGGCCACGACGAACCTCCTCGATCGACTCCGTGCGGGGTTGCCGGCCGGCGGCTGGTCGAAACGCCGGTCAGAGCGGGCAGTCGCGGTCCGCAGCTGGTAGACCAACCAGGGTGTCCGAACAGGATGGGGCGTCGACGCTGGCGGACGTGCGCCCGGTCGAGCGGGGCCCGCGCAGCGTGCGGATGCGCACGGCGTCCATCGTGCTGCTGCTGGTGATCGTCCTCGCGGGCGCGCTGGGCCTGTTCGGCGTCCGGTCCACGACGACGACGGCCACCGCGGGCGGCTACACGCTCTCGGTGGAGCACGCCTGGATCGCGCGGGCCGGGCTGGACGTGCCGTGGTCGGTCGAGCTGCGCCGCGAGGGCGGGTTCAGCGGGCCGGTCACGCTGGCCGTCACCGGCGACTACTTCGACATCTACGAGGAGCAGGGACTCGACCCCGAACCGGCGAGCCAGACCGCGGACGCCGAGGACGTCTACTGGACGTTCGACCCGCCGCCGGGCGACACCCTGGGCGTCGACTTCGACGCCTACATCCAGCCGGCCGCCCAGTGGGGCGCGAGCGGCACGGTCGCCGTCGTCGAGGACGGGCAGCGGGTGGTCTCGGTCGACTTCACGACGGCGCTGGTGCCCTGATGGAGATCGTCGTCCGGGCCGTGGTCATGTTCGGCTTCCTGTGGCTGATCACCCGGGTGGTCGGCCGCTCGACGCTGGGGGAGCTCAGCACGTTCCAGCTGATCCTCTACGTGACCATGGGCGACATGGTCCAGCAGGCGGTGACGCAGCAGGACTACTCGGTGGCATCGGGAGTGCTCGCGGTCAGCGTGTTCGCGCTGCTCACCATCGGTATCGCGTGGGTCAACGCGCGCTGGTCGAAGGTCCGGCCGGTCACCCACGGCGTGCCGGTGGTGGTGGTCAAGGACGGCGAGCCGCTGTTCGACGTCCTGCACCGGGAGCGGCTGTCGGTGGACGACCTGCTGGCCGCGGCCCGGGAGCAGGGGATCCGCCGGCTGAGCCGGATCGACCTGGCGGTGTTCGAGGCCGACGGCAAGATCTCCTTCTTCACCGAGGGCCCGGACGGCAGCGGGGCACCGTCGCGGCCGGAGGTCGGCTGAGGTTCAGCGCGCGGGCGCCGCGTCCCGGCGGGCCCGGAACGCGGCCGCCTTGACCCGGTTCTGGCAGGCCGTCGAGCAGAACCGGCGGGTGCCGTTGCGCGAGGTGTCCAGGTAGGCGCGGTCGCAGCGCGGGGCCCGGCACAGGCCGAGCCGCTCGACCGCCGGCCCGCCCAGCACGATCGCCAGCCCGGTGGCCATCCCCGCGGCCCAGCCGGTGGCGAGGTCGGCGTCGGGCCGGTGGAAGTGCAGGTGCCAGCCCTCGCCGTCGTGGCGGGTCAGGGTGGGGACGGCCGCCGCGTCGCGCAGGACCTCGTTGAGCCGGGCGCAGGCGGTGTCGAGGTCGCCCGCGTCGACCGGCTCGACGACGGCGCGCAGGCGGGCGGCCCAGCCGGCCAGCTCACCGGCGACGGCGTCGGTCATCGGCCCGTCGGAGGGCCGGCTCGCCGGCGCGACGGCCGTGGCGACGGCCGCGGTGAGCGCGGGACCGGTCGGCGCCTCGACCGGCCGTCCGCCGTGCTCGCCCGGTGTCGTCGCGTTGACGAGGGACACGGCCGCCTGGACCACGCTGCTCACGTCACTGTCGAACTCCACTTGACCAGTTATATCAGGACGGGCTAGCGTCACCGTCGTCATCAACAACAGCAGTGACAAGAGGGGGATCATGCAGGTCGAGGTCGCGCAGCGGTGGGTCCGGCGCTGGGACGCGCAGCAGGAGCGCTACGTCGCCGACCGCGAGGAGCGGTTCCGGGTGGTCAACGACGTGGTCGAGTGGGCCCTGCGGGAGGCGTCGGGCCGCGGCCGGGTCGTCGACCTCGGCTGCGGACCGGGGTCGCTCGGCACCCGGCTGGCCGCCGCGCTGCCCGGCGTCGAGGTCGTCGGCGTCGACGCCGACCCGCTGCTGCTCGGCCTGGCCGAGGCCGGTGGGACGCGGGTCGTGCGCGCCGACCTGACCGACCCCACCTGGCCGGACGCGGTGGGCCTCGACGGCCCGTGGGACGCGGCCGTGTCGTCCACCGCGCTGCACTGGCTCGCGCCCGACGACCTCGCCGCCCTGTACGCGACGCTCGCCGCCCGGCTGCGCCCCGGCGGAGTCTTCGTCGACGCCGACCACCGCGGGCTCGACGGCCCGGCCGCGGGCGAGCTCGCCCGGCACGTCCGCGACGCACGCGCCGCCCGGGTCGGCGTCGACGCCAACGAGGACTGGCGCGCCTGGTGGGACGCGGTCCTCGCCGACGACGACCTCGCCCCGCTGGCCGAGGCCCGGTCGCGCGAGGGCGCGGCGCACAGCGCGGAGAGCGCGCTGACCCTGGGCCAGCAGCAGGCGCTGCTGCGCGAGGCCGGCTTCCGCACCGTCACGACGGTGTGGCAGTGCGGCGACGACGTCGTGCTGGTGGGGGTGCGCTGAGCCGCGCCGGGCGGCTGCCCGTACCGGGCGACCTCCGGCCGCGAGCCCTATGGCCGGGCGGTGATCTGCTGCACCACCCAGCTGTTGCCGTCGGGGTCGTCGAACGAGCAGACCCCGACGTTGTTGAGGTCGTCGTCGTCGCGCGCGGCCCGCAGGCCCTCCCGGGAGTGCACCCGCACCTCGCTGACCTCGACGCCGCGGGCGGCCAACTCCGCGCGCGCCGCCCGGACGTCGTTGACGACCAGCTGCAGGCCCTTCTGCGAGCCGGGCGCCATGTCCACCATCCCGGTGCTGATCACGATGGAGCAGCCCGACCCGGGCGGGGTGAGCTGCACGAACCGGGTGGTCCCGTCGACGAGCGTGGTGTCGTGGTCGACGACGAAGCCGACCCGGTCGGCGTAGAACTCCTTGGCCCGGGCGACGTCGGTGACGGTCACCTGCGCGACCTCGAGCGTCCAGTTCACCGCCCGACCTCCGCGAACCGGTAGCGGGTCTGGCTGTAGGGGGCCTTGCCGAACGCGAACGCCGTCGTCGGCTCGATCCGGTACACGTACGCGAGCCCGCCGCCGCCCTCGAAGCCGCCGTCGAGCACGTCGAAGTGCCATTCGACCCCGTACTTCTCCTCCCACGCCGCCGCGAGCGCCTTCAGCTCGTCGGTGTCGGTGACCCGCTCGACCCGCCCCTCGACGACGACGTCCAGGCCGCCGTGCAGGTCGGGGGTGCCGGTGGTGAGCACGACGTGCGGGTTCTCCGCCAGGTTGCGCGCCTTGCGCTCGTGCGGGCCGGCGCAGACGTGCGCGGCACCGCCCCGCCACACGGAGATCAGGGAGGTGACGTGCGGGCGGCCGTCGGGGCGGACGGTGGACAGCCAGTAGACCTCGGCATCGGCCAACCGCTGCTCGGTGGTTTCCCATGGGGTGGGGGTGGCGTCGGGTTCGCCGTAGCGGGGGTCGATGTCGGTCGTGGGTACGGGCATGCGCGCGCTCCTCTCGCTGTACTCAGCAATAGGACCGGGCGCACGCCCGTAGCTCATCGGCCCTCGTCGAGCTTCCGCTCGTACTCGGCCATCAGCTCCTCGCGTTCGAGGAACCGGGTCTCGCGGAGGTCGAGGCGGCGCTCGCGGAGATCGAGGTCGTCCTCGCGGACGTCGAGCAGGAGTGCCTGCTGCTCGTTGCGCCGCTGCTGCTCCGCGTTGATGCGGCGTGCGGCCGCGATCCGCAACCAGGCCTCGTGTCGAGCGTCCTGGTCGAGTCGGCGTCCGATCAGGACCGCCAGCCCCATCAGCAGGCCCAGCCCCCCGACTGCCACACCTGCCATGCTGCCCATGTCCGCCTCCGTAGACGTTATCTGTAATACGTATACGGTACGTTCGAGACGTCAGGCATGCAAGAGGCCGGGCCCCTGGGGTGGGGCCCGGCCTCTTCGTCCTGCAGTCCGGGTCGTCAAGCGCCGGGGCTGAACTCCCCGTTGATCACGCCGCCGAGGAAGGCGACCCAGGCCGCGCCGCTGAAGGTCAGCGAAGGAGCGCCTCGGTCCTTCCCGTCGCGGACGAGCACGTCATGATCGAGGGCCACCTCTACGCAGGCGTCGGTGGCGCAGAAGGTCGACTTGCGAAAAGTCGACGTGCGGAAGTTCGGTGAGCTGGCGGCTGCCGGCTCGGACTCGATCATCGGTACTCGGTCCCTTTCGCGCTGTTGAGCGCGACCGCCGCACGTGTGTCGTCCTCGGGGCGTCGTGGGGCGGACCGGGTCGAGCTGGGGGAGCGCGGCAGATCGCGAAGTCGGCGGAATCTAGCGCGTAGATCATCACGAATCGGTCTCGGCAGGGACCCTCGTCGGGGAGTGGTGGTCGGGTGACGACCAGAGGACGTCCGGCGGGCGATGTAGCTGCATCGGGTGAGGAGATGCGGGCGCCCAGCGGTCCCCCCGGGGCGCCCAGCGCGAAGATTGTTATGCATTTGTAGCAACTACTGCATAGCGGCTCGGAGGATCTCGTCGAGCAGCTGGCGCGATTGCTGCGGATCGAGGGCCTGGGCGGCCGTCGCCGTGAAGACCTCGATGAACCTCTCGACCTCCTTGCCCTCGGCCCAGGAGGCGCCGAACCAGTCCTCCAGGTGCGCGATCGGAGGGTCGATCGCCGACTGTCGTGGGTCGAAGATGGTCAAGCTGCTGATGGCCCTGCCGCTGCCCGCGGAGAAGGGCAACACCTGGAACTGCAGGTTCGTGCGGTTCGCCGCCTCGAACTCGTCGAGGGTCGCCGCCAGCCACTCCAGCTGCTCGGCGTGGACGTGGCGACCGCCGACGCGGCGCAGCAGCGCTCCCTCGTCGACGATCGCCTGGATCTCAGTGGGATCATCGAGGTCCAGGAGGGCCGTACGACGGGCGGTACGCATGTCGGCGAAGCGGGCGACGTCGGCTTCGGTCCAGGTCGGATGGAGTGCGGCGATGTGCGCCCTCGCATAGGCCGGGGTCTGGAGCTGGCTCGGTACCTGGGGGGCGCAGAAGATGCGCAGCCGTCGGGCGTCCGTCTCGATCGCGAGGTAGCGGTCCAGGTCGTCGGTGGTGAGGTCGGCGTCCGACTCCCACCACCCCGTCGACTTGCTCTCCTTCGCCCACTGCTCGAACCGCTGTCGAGTGTTCGGGTCCTGCATCCCGTACAGGTCGAGCAGGATGCGCACGTCCCACAGCTTCGCCGGTCCGAGCCCGTTCTCCAGCCGCGAGATCTTGGCCGTCGAGCACTCGAGCTCGCGCGCAGCGGCGTCGATGCGGATGTTCGCGTCCTCGCGAAGGCGTCGCAAGCTGGTGCCCAGTCGACGCCTGGCCAGCTGAGCTCCTGCGCTCCGTCGTTCCACGGGCCCTCCATGCAACAAAAAAAATCTTGATGTACACATTCGATTGTTGCGTATACTCAGCGAACACCGTAGCGGCGCCACGTGCGATGTTGAGGACGACGGGTTCGCGCAGTTCGCCCCACCGGTGCACCTGGGGCGGGAGGTGGGCGTGAACCGGTCTGCAGAGGTTGCGGCGGGACCAGGTCGCGAGAGCGGGGTCGATCGCCAGGTCGACCTGCTGGACGACGTCTGCGGTGTGCACGTCGAGATGCGGGAGATCCGCGAGCGGCACCGCCGCGGCCTCGCCTCGCCGATGGACCAGCGCCGCTACGCGGCCTGCTGGCGCGCGCTGGCCCTGCGCCGCTCACCAGGTCGGCGCGTGCAACTGTCCCGGGAGTTCGACGTGCTTCTGGCCGAGCGAGCTTGGCGGGAGGTCGAGGCCGCACTCGCTCGGGACGGGGAGGCCCCCGCCTCGGAGGCGGGCTCGTCGGTTCCGATGTAGTACCTGAGCGGAGTCGTGGCGTTGCGCCGTGCACTTGCTTGCGCCCCAGACTGTCATGCGTATTCTGTTAGACAGTCAGGGGATCCGGGATCGGAGCATCCCGCCCGGACCGAAGCTGCGGCGCAGCAACAGCGACCAGAGGATCGTCGACATGCCCCGAGAGTCGTCCAGTCCGCTGTGCTTCCGGCTGTCCGTCCAGGACCGACGCCTCGTGGAGACGGTTGCCGCCTTCCGCGGGCAGACGCTGTCGGACTACGTGCGCGAGATCGTCATCGAGAAGTCCGCGGCCATCGTGCAGACCGAGGGCCGCGACAAGATCCTGCGGGTGCTGCAGGAGACGGGCAACCGGTCCACCGAGGAGCAGCGCGAGCGGTACGAGCAGGGCGTCGACCACGCCGCGCCGCGGCGGCCGTAGCCGTACGAGCGGCGGCTCGGGCGTCCGGCCTATCCGGAGAAGTCCGGCGCGCTGGGGTCGGCGAGCACGGCGAGGTTCATGCCGAGGTCGCAGATGCGCCTGTGCGTTCGGCTGACGACGTCAATGGCGGGGTCCCACTCGCATTCCTCCACCAGGTTGATCAATGCCTGGTCGATGACATCGCACAGCGTGACGATGTGGCGCGGGTCGGTTTCGGACGGCACCGTGGTGACCCGATGCAGCAACTGCGAACACAGCAGGGCCGTGGCGACGACCTGCTCCTGCCCGATCTCGGCTTCGGCGAGGCTGTCGATCCGGTCGAATCGGATGAGCAGGCTCTCGCCCACCGTGAACCGTTCCCGGAGCACGTCGAACAACGTGTGGGCCAACTCCTGCAGCTCAATCAGCTCGCGCGCGAAACCGTTCGGGTGCATGCGTGGACGGGGCCCTTCCGTCGGCGAGGCCTCAGTATGCGCGGAAGTCGCGCGGATGTCTTCCGGTCGTCGACGCGCTGTTGGTCAATCCCCTGCGGAGCCGCGGAGATGGGCCGCGGCGGCGAGCACCGAACCGTACTGGACGGCGACCATCGCGCCGATGGCGTTGCGGGTCACCCCCGCCGCTGCCGCCGCGCCGGTAACCTCGTCGCTCCACTTCGCGTGCACATCGGTGAGCCGGTCGTGCGCAGAGCGGACGGCCTCGCTCCGGTTGCCGTGGATGATCTCCTGGTCCAGCGCGCGCAGCAGTAGACCAGTGTTGCGCAGCCGGAACAAGAACACCTTGTCCTCGATGGACACGAGTTCCGCGACGGTCGCGCGTCGGTCGTCGGGCAGTTCCCGGCCCCGGCGGAGGGAGTCCGCGGCGTCCATCGTCGCGCTCGCGGCGAAGTGGCGGCCGGCCCGCAGGAACGGCGAGTCGATGCGGGTGTCGCCGTCGATCGAGCGGAGGGTCGACGTCAGGACTTCGCCCAGGTCGGCGAGCAGCCGGCTGTGCTTAAGGAGGGCGTCGGCGAGCCGCACCGGGGTCGGTTCGGCGTTCGAGGTCCGCGGGTCGCGCCAGTAGGGCACCTCGATGGTCAGCGACAGCCCGCCGTGCCGGGCGGCGTAGGCGGAGCCGGAGTTGCCGGTCGGCGTCGGGGGGACAGCGCCTGCGGCGCGCTCGTAGGCGATGGAGTCGCGGATATCCAGGGAGCGGTAGACGCCGTCCGCGAGGCGGTGGGCCCATCCGGACTCGGGTGTCCCGCGGTAGAGCGACATGCCCAGTGCGGCGGGGATCCGCTGCAGCGCCGCCAGCAGTTCCCGGTCGTCACGGCCGACGTAGTAGTAGACCTCGCCCTGTTCCGCGTTGTGCAGCGACGACAGCAGGACCGGTCGGTGCGTGTCGATCAGCTGCATCAGGGCGCGCGTCTCGGGCGGCCGCTCGTCGTCCGTGTCCGGCGCGGACTCGTTGCTGAGAGGGAAGCTCCAGTCGATTTGCTCGTTGAACGCCGGCCGGAACAGCGTGCGGCTGTAATGCTCCCGCGTGAACGGGCCGTGCAGCCAGCCACTGTTGAGCCGCAGGCCGTCGGGGTCGATGTTCGGGACGATGTGCCAGACCAGACCCAGGCGTTCCCGGAGCGAGCTGTCCGCGGCCAGCCGTTCGGCGAGGTGCAGGCTCGTCAGTCCGCCTACCGGCTCGTTCGGGTGGGGAAGGCCGTAGACGAGTGCGTGCCTTCTCGCCGCCGAGCCACCGGTGATCGTCAGGCAGATCAGTGGTTCTTTCCCGGCCGACAAGCCGATCACCCGGCTGCTCATCACGCCCGCATAACGGCTCGTCAGGCGGATCGCGTCGGCGGCCAGCTCGTCAGTACCGGCGAAGGTGGCGAAGTCGGGGACGCTGCGCAGTTCCTCGACCAGCCAGGCCGGCAAACCTGGCTCGGCTGGTGGGGTCACTCCTCCTTCCTACCGTCGGGTGGCGCGCATCGCGAGGACGGCGGAGTCGGCGGTTGCTGATGGCACACGCGTATGTACGGGCACCGACTTGTGCATGCTGCACAGCACCCGCGCCGCAGCTGGGCATCACGCCTCGTGACCGCCGCCTCGTCCCCGACCTAGCGTGGCCCCACTCCATCACCGCCCGAGAGCCGGAGGATGCCATGGCAGGTCAGGTGGGAGTCGACGACTACGCGCTCACCCGCGTCCCGCGGGACGCCCGCTACTCGTGGTGGTCGGTCGCCGTGCAGCGGTTCGGCCAGGTCTCGGCGCTGAGCCAGTTCCTGCTCGGCTCGACGCTCGGGTTCGGGATGGACTTCTGGACGGCGTTCTGGGCGTTCACGCTCGGTGCGGTGATCCTGGAGCTGGTCTCCATCGGGGTCGGGATCATCGGGGCCCGGGAGGGGCTGCAGACCTCGCTGCTCACGCGCTGGACCGGGTTCGGCCACGGGGGCAGCGCCGTCGTGGGGCTGGCCATCGGGATCAGCCTGATCGGCTGGTTCGGCATCCAGTCGGGGGTGTCGGCGCAAGGGCTGGCCAGCCTGATCGGCGTGCTGCCGACCTGGGTGTGGTCGCTGCTGTTCGGGTTGGCGGTCACGTTCATCGTGCTGTGGGGCTTCGCCTCGATGAAGTGGGTCGCCTACGTGACGGTGCCGGCGTTCCTGGTGCTGGTGGCGTGGTCGATCGGCAGCGAGCTGCTCAACCACGACATCGGCACGCTGATGACCGGCCCGCCGCCGGGGCCGCAGCTGACGCTGCTGGAGGGCACCACGCTGGTCGCGGGCGGGTTCATCGTCGGCGCGGTCATCACCCCGGACATGACGCGGTTCAACCGCACGTCCGGTGACGTCGTCAAGCAGACGGTCGTCGGGTTCACCCTCGGCGAGTACGTGATCGGCCTGTCGGGCGTGCTGCTGGCGCACGCCATCCGCTCCGACGACATCATCACGATCGTCACGTCGTCGGTGGGCTGGGTCGGCACCCTGGTCATCATCCTGGGCACGCTGAAGATCAACGACTGGAACCTCTACAGCTCCGGGCTGGGGCTGGTGAACTTCGTCGGCACGGTGCTGGGCAAGCGGATCAACCGGGCCGTCGCCACGCTGTGCCTCGGCGTGGTGGGCAGCGTGCTGGCCGCGGGCGGCATCCTGGACAGCTTCATCGGCTTCCTGACCGTGCTCGGGGTGGCCTTCCCGCCGATCGCCGGGATCATGGTCGCCGAGTACTTCGTGGTGAAGCGCTGGCGCGGCGAGCTGGAGGCCAGCCGCGCCGCGGGCAGGCTGCCCGAGTCGGCGCCGACGTGGGTGCCCGCGACGCTGGTCGTCTGGGTGGTGTCGGCGGTGATCGGCTACTTCGTCACCTGGGGCCTGCCCAGCATCAACTCCCTGGTCGCGGCGTTCGCGCTCTACACGGTCGCCGGCAAGCTCGGGCTGGTCCGGGGCGTGGGCACCAGCCCGACCGCCGACCTGTCCGACACCGAACTCGTCTCCACGAAGGACTGACGCGCATGCGGATCGGGATCGACGTCGGCGGCACCAACACCGACGCAGTGCTGATGGACGGCGAGCGCCTGCTGGGCGCGGTCAAGTCGGCGACCACCTCCGACGTCACCTCCGGCATCGTCACCGCGCTCGACGCGCTGCAGGCCGCGCACCCGTTCGCGCCGGCCGACATCGCCGCGGTCATGATCGGCACGACGCACTTCATCAACGCCCTGGTCGAGGCCGACCGGCTCGCCCCGACGGCCGCGCTGCGGCTGGGGTTGCCGGCCACGGCCTCGCTGCCGCCGATGGTCGACTGGCCCGAGCGGCTGGTCGGCGCGATCAGCGGCCGGTCCTACCTGGCGCACGGCGGCCACGAGTTCGACGGGCGCCCGATCTCCGCGCTCGACGTCGACGAGCTGCGCCGCCACGCCGCCGACATGGCCGCCCACGGCGTCCGGTCGGTCGCGATCAGCTCGGTGTTCTCGCCGGTCAACACGGAGTTCGAGGTGCGCGCCGCGGAGATCGTGGCCGAGGAGCTCGGCGACGACGTGCCGATCTCGCTGTCGCACGAGATCGGCCGCGTCGGGCTGCTGGAGCGGGAGAACGCGACGATCATCAACGCGGCGCTGCGCGAGCTGGCCGCGGGCATCGTCGACGGCCTGGCCGCGTCCATCGCCGGGCACGGCATCACCGCCCCGCTCTACCTCAGCCAGAACGACGGCACGCTGATGGACGTCGGGTTCGCCCGCCGCTACCCGGTGGCCACGTTCGCCTCCGGCCCGACCAACTCCATGCGCGGCGCCGCGGTGCTCTCCGGGCTCGGCACCTGCGCCGTCGTCGACATCGGCGGCACCACCACCGACGTGGGCGTGCTGAACGGCGGGTTCCCGCGGGAGGCGACGGTCGAGGTCAGCGTGGCCGGCATCCGCACCAACTTCCGCATGCCCGACGTGCTGTCGGTCGGCATCGGCGGCGGCAGCCTGGTCCGGGGGTTGGAGACCCCGACCGTCGGGCCGGACTCGGTGGGCTACCGGCTCACCGAGAAGGCGCTGGTGTTCGGCGGCGACCTGATCACCGCCACGGACGTGGCCGTGGCCGCCGGCCGGGCCGACATCGGCGACCGCAGCCGTACGGCCGGGCTGCCGAGGGAGCTGGTGGCGGCGGCGCTGGAGCGGATCGCCGCGGACGTGGCCGACGTCGTCGACCGGATGCGGGTCTCCGCCGACCCGCTGCCCGTCGTCGGCGTGGGCGGCGGGTCGGTGCTGCTGCCCGACGAGCTGCCCGGCATCGGGTTGGTGCACCGGCCGGAGAACTTCGCCGTCGCCAACGCCATCGGCGCGGCGATCGCCCAGGTCGGCGGTGAGGTCGACCGGGTGTTCGCGATCGAGCCCGGCCGCCGCGACGCGGTCGTCGACGAGGCCCGGCAGGAGGCCGTCGACCGGGCGGTCGTGGCCGGCGCCGACCCGTCCACGATCGAGATCGTCGACTTCGACGAGGTGCCGATCCCGTACCTGCCGGGCAACGCCACCCGCATCCGCTGCAAGGCCGTCGGCGACCTGCGCATCGACTCGCCGGTGGGGAGCGGCTCGTGACCGCGACGATCAGCGCCCGGCGGATCGACACCGTCACCGTCGACGACCTGGTCGACCTGGCCCGCGGCGCCGCCGTGCTGGGCACCGGCGGCGGGGGCGACCCGTACGTGGGGCGGCTGCTCGCCGGGGCGGCGCTGCGCGAGCACGGGCCGGTCCGCCTCGTGCACCCCGACGACCTGCCCGCCGACGCCTGCGTGGTGCCGGTGGCGATGATGGGCGCGCCGACGGTGATGGTCGAGAAGACGCCCTCGACCGAGCTGGTCGGGCACGCCGTCACCGTGCTCGCCGAGCACCTCGGGATCACGCCCACGCACGTGGCCTGCATCGAGGCCGGCGGGGTCAACTCGACGTTCCCGCTGGTCGCGGCGGCGCAGCTGGGGCTGCCGCTGGTCGACGGCGACGGCATGGGCCGGGCGTTCCCCGAGCTGCAGATGGTGCTGGCGACCCTCGACGGGATCCTGTGCACGCCGATGTCGATCTCCGACGAGAAGGGCAACACCGGCGTCCTGCGGACCGTGGACAACAAGTGGGCCGAGGACCTCGCCCGCTCGATGACGGTGACCATGGGCTGCTCGGCGATCATCAGCAACTACGTGATGACCGGGGCCCAGGCGAAGAGCGCGCTCGTGCACGGCACCCTGAGCCTGTGCGTGGCGATCGGGCGCGCGGTGTCGGCGGCGCGGGCCGCGCACACCGACCCGGTGGCGGCGGTGGTCGACGCCGTCGGCGGGGTGGTGCTGCACACCGGCAAGGTCGTCGACGTCGTCCGGCGCACGACGACCGGCTTCGCCCGCGGCGAGGCCGTGGTGTCGGGGGCGGACGGCGACCTGGTGCTGCACTTCCAGAACGAGCACCTCATGGCGATGCGGGCCGGCGAGCCGGTCGTCACCACACCCGACCTGATCATCGTGCTCGACCAGGACACCGGCGAGCCGGTGACCACCGAGGCCCTGCGCTTCGGGCACCGGGTGTGCGTGCTGGCCGCGCCTGCCGACGAGCGCTGGCACTCCCCGGAGGGGATCGAGCTGGTCGGGCCGCGGTACTTCGGCTACGACACCGACCCGGTGCGGGTGACGGCATGAGTTGGACGCTGGGCCCCGACGACCTCCCCGACCTGGCCAGGGGCGCCGCGCTGCTGGGCACCGGCGGCGGGGGCGACCCGCACGTCGGGCGGCTGATGGTGCAGCAGGCCATGCGCGAGCACGGCCCGATCACCGTGCTCGACCCCGACGAGGTCGACGACGACGCCTTCGTCATCCCCACGGCGATGATGGGCGCGCCGACGGTGATGGTGGAGAAGATCCCGCGCGGCGACGAGGCGGTGACCGCGCTGCGCACCCTCGAACGGCTGCTCGGGCGCCGCGCGACGGCCACCATGCCGATCGAGTGCGGCGGGATCAACTCGATGATCCCGCTGGTGGTGGCCGCGCGCAGCGGGCTGCCCGTCGTCGACGCCGACGGGATGGGCCGGGCGTTCCCCGAGCTGCAGATGGAGACCTTCGGCGTCTACGGCGTGCCGGGCTCGCCCATGGTCGTCTCCGGCGACCACGGCGAGACCGTCACCATCGACACGGGCCAGGACAACATCCGGATGGAGTGGCTGGCCCGCGGGGCGACGATCCGGATGGGCGGCGCCGCGCTGATCGCGGAGTACGCGATGAGCGGCGCCGACGTGAAGCGCACCGCCGTCCCGCGCACGTTGTCGCTGGGGCTCTCGCTCGGCCGGGCGATCCGGGAGGCGCGCGAGCAGCTGCGCGACCCGGTGTCGGCGCTGGCCGAGGCGCTGTCCGAGACGATCTACACCCACCTGCGGGTGCTGTTCGCCGGGAAGGTTGCCGACGTCGAGCGGCGCACGGTCGACGGGTTCGCCCGCGGCCGGGCCCGGTTCGTCTCCTTCGACGGCACCTCGACGCTGCGGACCCGGTTCCAGAACGAGACGCTGATCGCCGAGATCGACGGCGAGGTGGCGGCCATCGTCCCCGACCTGATCTGCGTGCTGGAGGCGGAGTCGGCCGAGCCGATCACCACCGAGGGGCTGCGCTACGGGCAGCGGGTCGTCGTGGTGGGCATCTCGACGCCGCAGATCATGCGGACGCCGGAGGCGCTGGCCGTCTTCGGGCCGGCGTGCTTCGGCCTCGACGAGGAGTTCCGGCCCGTGGAGGTGGCGAGCGAGTATCACGGTTCGGGCCGCGATACCCACTCCACACCGGGTTGATCTGCGACGATCCCGTGCGTGATCGACAACGCGCTGCGGGCGGCGGACGTCGACGCGCTGGTCGTCGGGCTCAGCCTGCTCGGATCGGGCGGGGGCGGCGACGCCGGCGTGTTCGCCTCGACGCTGCGCCGCGCGCTGGGCGATGGCGCGCTCACCCTGCACACCCCCGAGGAGCTGGGTGAGGCGCCGGTCGTCGCCGTCGGGATGCTCGGCGGCACGCGGATGCTCACCGAGAAGCTGCCCGGCGGGCACGAGGTCGTCGGCGCGGTCCGGGCGCTGGCCCGGTGGACGGGAGCCGAACCCGAGGCGGTGATGGCGTTGGAGGCGGCCGGGCTCAACGGCGCGCTCGCCGTCGCCGCGGCCGCCGAGCTGCGCCTGCCGCTGGTCGACGCCGACCTGATGGGGCGGGCCCTGCCGCGGGCCGACCAGGCCACCCGGGCCGTGGCCGGCGGGTCGCTCACCCCGTTCGCGATGACCGAGCCCGGCGGCCGGACGGTGCTGCTCGACCGGGCCGACGCGGTGTCGCTGGAGCGCGTGGCCAGGGCGTTCATCGCGCAGAGCGGCGGGTGGGCCGGGTGCGCGTTCGCCCCGACCCCCGCCTCCGTCGTCCGCGACGACGCCTGCCTGGGCAACCTGGCCCGCGCGCTCGACCTCGGGCGGGCGCACGCCGCCGCGCCGCCGTCGCGGATCGCCGAGGCGCTCGACGGGCGGGCGCTCGGCGCCGGGCGCGTCGTGGAGATCGCCCGCGACGCGTCGGCGACGTTCGGGCGCGCCGGCATCGCCGTGCTCGACGACACCGGCCCCGTGCTGCGCCTGGAGGCCGAGAACGAGTACCTGCTGGCGCTGGTCGACGGCGAGCCCGTGGCCAGCTGCCCCGACCTGCTGTGCGTGCTCGACCGGCGCACCGCGGCGCCCATCGCCGTCGACGCGCTGCGCGTCGGCGACGACGTCACGGTCGTCGTGCTGCCCGGGCCGCGGTGGTGGCGCGACCGGCCCGAGCGGCTGGTGCACGTCGGGCCGCGCGCGTTCGGCCTCGACTGCGACCCGGTGCTGATGTGACGGCGCTGCGCCTGCCCGCGCTGCTCGACCACCCCGACTGGGACGGGGTGGTGGTGCTGGCCGGCGACCCGGACCCGGTCGAGATCCGCGACGTGTGCACGGTCCCCGACCTGCGCGCCGAGCCCACCGACGCGCGCGGCGCGCTGGTCGTGGTGGCCATCGCGGCCGACCGCGG